>DAIQRO010000004.1:13478-19633 GCA_036786155.1 Bacteroidota bacterium | reverse complement strand
ACTGCCTGTTGATCCGTTGACTCCACATTCAGTCCGACCGTATCAACAGTCTGCAGAAGATCACGGCAAAGGCAAATGACGAGATTTCTGCCGATGCCAATGCCTCTCAAGTTCTTTGCAACGGCAATGTTTCCGAGCGCAGCGACTCTCATTTCCGCCGAGTAAACATGAATTCCCGCAACACCGGTAAGCATATTGTTCTCAAAACTGCCAAAGTATTTTCCCGTGCTCAGCATTCGTTCGTCAAAGTAATTGCCGGGATAATTCTCCTCATAGAATTCCAGCAGTTTGACTCTGTCATCCGGTCCTAACCTTTTTGTACCTTCCCTTACAGGTTCATCAGGAAGCTTCCCGGAATTTAGTGTCATTTTCAAATGCCTTCCGAGATAACTTACAGGCCTGACACGCTTCAATTCTCCGGCAAGTCCGCATGAAAAATGAGCAAAAGACTCACCTTTCATTTCCTCAGCCGAAGCATCAATGACAGATGCAAGCAATGAGCTGTCATTATCGGCAAACGCAAGAAGCGTCCTTCCCCTGTCACCCGCATAGAGCATCGCCATTTCCTTTATTGCGTCTTCTCTCACGGCCGCAAACCATTTTGTCTTCGGGAAGAAGAACGGGTCCAGGTCTCCGAGCTGATAAAGGTTCATCGGTTTGTTACGCATAAGGAATCTGATGATTGCAGATTTGTCGGTGACATCAGTTACCAACGTGCTCGCTATTGACATTTCAGGAACATATGAGTTAAAAAGCCGGCAATTTTGCTTATCAAAACATTATCAATTTAGTTAACTTGTATACAATTATAAACCTATTCAACTGATGACCAGCGAGCAGATCAAAAAGTATTACGACTTAATTCTTTCGGTAGGCGTAAATCTTTATAAAGGCCAGATCCTGGCAATAAGTTCGGGTGTAATGAATCAGGAATTTGTGTACGGATTGGCCGATGAAGCTTACAAGAGAGGTGCAAAATTTGTTGACGTGTCTTTCAATTCGAACCGCCTCACAAAATCCCGCATACAGAATAGTGTGGATGAAGAATACCTCTCATACATTCCAAACTATCCCGTGGGAAAGAGCTTTGAGATGATCTCCAATGACACGGCTTATGTGAGGATAGACAACCTTGAGGAGATTGATGTGATGGAGGGCATTGACCCGAACAGATACGAAACTATGATACGGGAAGAGCAGAGGCACTCGAAGATAATGTCGAAGGCGGTTTCAAGCGCAAGAATTCCCTGGTGCATCGTCGGCGTACCGGGTCCGATGTGGGCGGCAAGGACGCTCGGCAGGGAAACCTCCGAAAAAACGACTGAGGAATTTTCCGGAAAGCTTGCAAAGGTTCTCCGCCTTGACAAACCCGATCCCACGGCGGAATGGACTGCATTTGGCAACAAGCTTGTGGAAAGGGCGGCGCGCCTGACCTCAATGCAACTTCAGCGTCTTGTCTTTGAAGGCCCCGGGACAAATCTTGAAATAGCGCTCAATGACAATTCGCTATGGAAGGGCGGTTTCACGAAAGCACAGAACGGAAGGATGTTCATACCGAATCTGCCGACCGAAGAAGTGTTCACTGCTCCTGATTACCGCAAGACAAACGGAAGGGTGGCAGTCACAAAACCGGTGAAAGTACTGGAGCATCAGATCAGGGGAATCTGGTTTGAGTTCCGGGACGGCAAAGTGGTTGACTTCGGTTCCGACAATCACACTTTGATCCTCGAGAAGTTCCTGAACACTGACGAAGGTTCAAGACGGCTTGGTGAAGTTGCATTGGTTGACACTGACTCCGAAGTTCACAAGAGCGGGCTGATATTCAACAGCATACTCTTTGACGAGAACGCCGCATGCCACATTGCGCTCGGCAGGGGTATCACGATGTGCTTTACAAATTCCGAGGAACTGCTGACACCGGAAGACATGCTTGCAAACGGATGCAATGACTCTCACGTTCATACTGATTTCATGATCGGTTCTCCGGAAGTGAGCGTTACGGGGTATTACAAGGATGGCAAGGAAGTTCCTGTGATAGTGAAGGGGAAATTTGTTTTGTGATGTAAGCCGGATTATATAATCCGGCTTGCGCCGCTACTTTCCTTTCACTGCGCATCCGCTGAACTTTCCCACACCGGTGATCTCAGCTTCGATCGAATAATCAAATTCCTCGCCCGACACTTTGTCCCTGCATTTCTCTTTCCTGATCCTGATGTCGATGGAATTCTTCCTAATTGTATTGAAGGAACTGTAAACGATCACGCCCTTGTCGTCCTTGGGTTCATTTGAAAAGAAAAAATATGACTTTCCGTCTGCCGCATTTGTGAGCTCAATGATCCCTTCCTTCCTTGAGATCTGTATCTGCCATGCAGGCTCGTTTCCGAATCCCCAGAAGTCGTAAGGCACACATGTGTTCTTCGGGTTCTTCTTTTCAACTGATATGACATCTTTGACTTTCATCGTAACGGGATACTTGTCAATGAACTTCTGCTCTTGGGTGGCTATCAACTCTCCCTTTACTTTCGCCACAACCGTTCCGTAAACGGTCTTGGATGGTATGATCTTTTCAAACTGCGCCTTCAGTTTTCCCGTGGAATCACTGATGAGATAGACCGAATCCGGATATGTGCAGTCACGAATGGTACTGCCCGTTTCGTCATAATTATAGATCCCGGTAAATTCTGTCCTTGAAGCCGCCAGCTTTGTCTTCACTTCCGCAGAATCCCTCGCGGCCTTAACGCTGTCCCGGAGTTGCTTGTTTGATTCCACTTCTTCCGAACATCCGGCGAAGATCAGCAGTATCAAAACAGCCATAGATCTGATGACAATGTTACCAGTCGCCTGCATACTTCAATTCTTGATTTCCGAATTCCTTCAGGTATGAATATTTGAGTGAATTGATCTGCCTGATGTGAAGATAGTCGTGGGCAAGCCAGTTGTACAGAAAATGACCCGCAGTCACGTTGCCGAATACGGGATGATCGAAACTCCTGCCGAGATCCTCTTCGGCAATTGTTTCAAGCCACTCGAGGGAGATGCCTCTCTCATTCAGGAAATCCTCGGCCACGTTTCTGTAGTCTCTTTCGGAGTATTTGTGGATCTTCACCCAGCCAGACGGATCAATCGGCGGAATGGAGTCTCCCGTTCCTTCTATGATGTGCCTCATGCGCGCCCTGAAGTCAAGGCGCTCTTCATCAAATAGATGGCACACGATCTCAAGAAGGTTCCACTTGTTTTCGGCCGGCCTGTAGTTTGTCATTTCCTTTACCGGCGGCAGGAGAAGATCAGAGAAAACTTCCCTGTTCCTTCGCAGTTCAGAAATTATCTTTACCCTGTTCATTCAAGTTATTTGCTTCGCTTAAGCAATTGCTTTGTAAATTGTTATTGATGAAACAATGGCTATGGTGATTCCGACAAGCCTCATCAGCAGTCTCGGATTGATCCTGCCCGCAAGCAATGCTCCGAGCGGAGATGCAAGCACTCCGCCGACAATCAGTCCGAGTATGATCTGCCAGCTCTGCACTCCCAGGAAGAAGATGAAGATGCCCGTGCTTACAAACGTAATGAAAAACTCCGCAGTGTTCACAGTGCCGATCGTCTGCTTCGGCACATTTCCCTTATGAATGAGATTTGTTGTTACGATCGGCCCCCAGCCGCCGCCGCCAACAGCATCAAAGAATCCGCCGGCAAGTCCAAGGAGCGAGAGCTTCGATTTCTTTGGCTCGCTGAATTCCAGTTCCTGCTTCAGGCTCTTTCTGATTATCTGAATACCCATCAGAAGAAGATATGCGGAGATGAACGGTTTCACGAGTCCCCCGTCAAGCACTTCCGAAATCAGAAATGCGCCCAGTGCGGAACCCGCGACTCCGGGAATGGCCAGCCTCAACAGCAGTTTGCGGTTCACGTTTCTGAGAAGAAGATGCGAAAGACCCGATACGCCTGTGGTAAATACTTCCGCAGTATGAATGCTTGCAGATGCGAGCGCCGGTGGAATTCCGAAACTGAGCAGAAGGCTGTTACAGCTAACGCCGTACGCCATGCCAAGCGCACCGTCAATCAGCTGTGCAATGAATCCTGCAATTACGAATATGAGGAATGTGCTGTCAAATGAAAACGAGGCGCCTTCAGGATTCAGGAATACAAGCTGAACTATGAAATACGATATCAGAATCGACTTCAGCACAATGATCATGTATCCGATATGCCGGAGCGAAATAGTGTTTAACATGCTTGAATGATTAACAGATCATCTGACCAATGAACCAATTGTAGTTTACAGCGGAATGATTGCATTAGTGCAACATAAACAAATTGCCGTTAATTGAAAATTGAGATAGATAACAGGTGAAAACATCACCTGCCTGAATCTTCCGCCGCCCTTTTTCTCTTGAAGTACTTTTCGATCTCAACAGCAGCAAAGACAACCGACGAAACAGCCAAAGTGATAGCGAGTTCGCTCATTGAGAGCGGTTGTGTCTTGAAGAACAAGTTGAATGCAGGAACATATATCAAAAGCATCTGCAATCCGACAGTAAGCAGTGCAGCCATCAGCAAAGGGACATTTGAGAACAGTCCCGCCTTAAAAAGTGATACATTACCGGTTCTTATTGCAAGAAGGTGGGCGATCTGGCAAAAGCAAAGGACTGAGAATACCATCGTTTGCCAGTGAGTATTCTCGTCTCCGAAATACACCACCTGTGTACCTATGCACAGGAATCCTATCAGCAGTCCCACCCAAATAATGTGATATGACATTCCTTCGGAAAAAATACCGGCATTCGGATTTCGGGGCTTTCTGAGCATTATATCCTTTTCCGCCGGCTCCGATGCAAGCGCAAGCCCGGGAAGCCCGTCGGTCACAAGATTCACCCAAAGAATGTGAATGGGAAGAAGCGGAATCGGCAATCCGAAGAACGGAGCAAGGAACATGGTCCATATCTCTCCGCTGTTTCCCGTCATCACATATTTTATGAACTTGAGAATATTGTCATACACACGCCTTCCGCTTCCGACCGCATTGACGATCGTAGCGAAGTTATCGTCGAGCAATATCATATCTGATGCTTCCTTAGCAACCTCGGTTCCGTTGATACCCATGGCAACGCCAATGTCAGCGTTCTTGAGCGCGGGTGCATCGTTCACCCCGTCGCCGGTCATTGCAACAAACTGCTGTTTGTCCTGAAGCGCCGTCACGATCTTCAGCTTTTGTTCGGGACTCACTCTTGCATAAACCCTCGTCTGAAGTACAAGCTCTTCGAACTCGTCCTGATCAAGCTTGTCAAGCTCAACTCCGGTGATAAGCCGGTCTTCCTTCCTTTCAATGATGCCTATCTGCCTTGCAACCGCAAGCGCAGTTGCAGGGTGATCCCCTGTTATCATAACGGGAATGACACCCGCTTGCCTGCATCTCTTCACAGCTTCAGAAACCTCATCGCGCGCCGGATCTATCATTCCCGTGTATCCGATGAAATTCATACAGCATTCCACTTCTTCCGCTTCATCTTCAGAAGGAAGTTCATCGAGCACCTTCACCGCGAAGCCCAGCACTCTCAAACCCTTGGCAGATATCAGCTCTACATCCTTCTTCCACAGATCGGCATGCATTATCTGATCTTTGCAAACTTCCTCCAGCAAAGCCTCGGCGGCACCTTTGGTGATGCTCAGATATTTATCGCCCGCCTTGTGAATCGTTGTCATTCTCTTCCGAAGAGAATCAAAGGGAATCTCACCGACCCGCGGATAATTTGATTCGCACGCCGCTCTTTCAAATTTATTTGCTGAAGCATATGCGGCGAGTGCGACTTCGGTTGAGTCTCCAAGCAGGTTTCCGCCCTCTGAAACCGCCGCATCGTTGTTGAGCGCTATACAGTTCAGGAAAAGTTCGTCTCTTGAAATACCGTTCACAGCTACCTCATGTTTTACCTCAACCGCCTCCACAACCTCCATCCTGTTCTTTGTGAGAGTTCCGGTCTTGTCTGTGCAGATGTAGGTCACCGAACCAAGCGTTTCTACTGCGGGAAGTTTCCTGATCAGTGCATTCTGCTTCACCATTCTCTTGGCGCCGATCGCAAGCGCAATTGTAACAACTGCGGGCAATGCTTCCGGAATTGCAGCAACTGCAAGTGAGATTGCCGTCAGCAAGAGATTGAAGACCT
>DAIQRO010000004.1:8297-13468 GCA_036786155.1 Bacteroidota bacterium | reverse complement strand
CAAAATCAGCGAGCCGCTTCTACAGAGGTGTAACTGTGCCCTCTCCCTGAATCATTCTTGCGATAAGCCCGAGCTCTGTGTTCATGCCCGTGGCAACAGCAAAGCCCGCGCCTCTTCCGTAAGTTACATGTGTGCCCTTATAAGCCATGTTCATCCTGTCGCCTAGAACGTAATTCCCTCCGGGAAGAGTGGCAGTGATCTTCAGTATGTCGTTTGATTCTCCCGTGAGTGCGGACTCATCAATCTTCAGATTCACGGATTCAAAAAGCCTTATGTCAGCAGGAACTACATTTCCGGTTTCAAGCAGGATCATGTCACCGGGTACGATATCCGCCGCATCTATCTCAAATATCTTTCCCTCTCTCATCACCCTCGACCTTGTCGCCGACATTTTCTTATTCGCTTCAATAGCGTTCTCCGCCCTGTATTCCTGAATGAATCCGACGATAGTGTTAAGGACAACTATGGCTAGTATGATGATGGTGTCTGTGATCTCACCTATGAATCCGGATATGACTGATGCAATGATCAGAATTATCACCATGAAGTCGGTGAGCTGATGAAGTAGTATTGATAGCGGGGTTTTTCTTTTGGCTTCCTGAACCTCGTTCTTTCCGTACTCTTCAAGCTTGCGGAGGGATTCGGACACGGAGATGCCTTTGCTTCCTGATTCGAGCACGCGGCCGGTTTCTTCGGAGGAGATTAGATGCCAGTTCATAGTTTTTGCTTCAGCGGTTACAGTTTATCCGGGACGTTGAAAGCAAATTGCGCATTTGTTTGCCGCCGGAACGGAAGCCGGTGGACTCTGAATGCGGTCGGATTGCTGAGGTGGGCGCCGGGCTCTATACTTTCTTGCCGGCGGTACTCATTCCGAAAACTCTGTACAGGGGACAGTTGCCGATGAGGCCGGTAACTATAAAGACTATTCCGAGCACAAGCAGGATGATCCCGATCACGCCGGATACAGTGCCCGTAAAGTACAGGTACATAAAAACAGCAGCGGCAATGATCCTTATGATCCTGTCGGCGCCTCCCATGTTCTTTAACATTTCGGTATCAGTTTTGATTATTGATTGGTCTCTGCGCAGAGGCAATAAGTTTTCCTTTGCTCTCCGGCAACACAGCTTAAATGCTTAAACTTCCGGTCTTCTCAGATCCTCATTGCCCGGACTCTTCAGGAGTCTCATCATCATCGTCACAACATCCGAAACTCATCTGTACAGGTATGCATTTGAAAGTACCATAACTGCAAAACACACAGCAATCCTTTTCAAGCGGTCTTAGTATAGTGCCGCAGCCGAGACATGTGTAATACCACAGGCAGGCATTCTCAGGAATGTCTTCCTCATGTGTGAATCCGCATTCTGGACAACGAATGGTTGATACTGTTACTATTTGCATTTCGACGGTTCTGTAACCTTTAGCAAACTTAGCAATACCAACTGCCTATGTAAATGGAAATTTAAATGATAGAGATCTTTTCAGAAATTGACTGCACAGAAAATTCAAAAATTACTTCTGAACTGATCGCATGAAGTCAAGTGAAAGAAGAAAATACATCGAACCATCACTCAACATGCGTGCCGATCACTCTGATCCGAAGGCTTCTTTGAGTCTTTCTGCGATCTTCTTTCCGGCTGAGCGCTCAACAATGTTGTAATTGTTCTTCAGCACCTCCTTAAGGTTCTCCACAGAACCGAACTCGATCAGCAATTTCTTTGCCGTCTTCTCGCCGATACCTTCCACTTCGGTAAGCTCGGTTGTAAGTGTGCGTTTGTTGCGGAGGTCCCTGTGGAATGATACCGCAAACCTGTGCGCCTCGTCTCTTACGCGCTGAAGCAGTCTGAGGCCCGGAGATGATTTGGGCAGATTATGAGGATCGGGATCGCCGGGAAGAAACACTTCCTCAAGGCGTTTGGCTAGCCAGATTACGCAGATCCTGTTCAGCCCAAGGTCATCAAGCACTTTCACTGCCGACGACAATTGTCCCTTGCCTCCGTCAATGATCACGAGGTCAGGCTCTGCTGAGAAACTGCCGTCGCTCTCCTGATCTTCCGCACCGGACTTTTCATTTTCCGCAAACCTCCTGAACCTTCTGTATATGACTTCGCGCATCGAAAGGAAATCATCGGGAGCGCCCGTTTCATTGAGCACGGTGTTAATCCTGAATTTTCTGTAATCGGATTTCTTCGGCTTACCGTCAAAGAACACCACCATGGATGCGACAGTGTCTGTTCCCTGTATGTGTGAAATGTCATAGCACTCGATCCTTCTCGGCAGTTTTCCGATCCTGAGGTCCTTACCGAGTGACTCCACCGACGGGGGAACAAATTCTCTCTTCATCTTTGTAAGGATCAGCTCGTCAAGAAGCAGACGCGCGTTCTTCTTCACAAGAAAGACCAGCTTGTATTTGTCGCCGATCTTCGGGACCACAAACTCAACTCTGCCGCCCTTCTTTGATTCAAGCCACAACCTTAAGGTGTCGGGATCTTCGGGTTCATTCATGAGATAGAACTGCTCGGGGACAAAGTCTGTCTTTGAGTAATGGTCAGTGATCAGTCTTTCTATTATCTCCTCGTCAGACTTTTCCTCTGCATTGGTCATGAAGTAATGAGTCTTTCCGGCAACCTTACCGTCTCGCACTTTGAGTATCATTCCGCAGCAATCGCTTTTCACGCGGTCAAATGCAATTATGTCCCTGTCGGTTTCTTCCGCATCAATTATCTTCTGCTTTGACGAGTAAACTTCAATAGCGCTGATCTTGTCTCTCGTTCTTGCGGCCTTTTCAAAGAGCATGTTTTGCGAATACTCATTCATCTTCTCCGTAAGTTCGCTGATCAGTGTTGTTGTTTTGCCGTTGAGCAGTTTTGCAACTTCGCCGATCATGTCATTGTAATCCTTCCTGCTCACAAGTCCCTCGCAAGGCCCTTCGCATTTGTGTATGTGATAATCAAGGCAAAGCTTGTACTTCTTCTGCGCCGTGTTCTCATCCGTGAGATGAAAACTGCATGACCTTATCATGAATATATCCCTGACCGCCTTCAGTGCAAAACGCATCGTCTTCACATCTGTGTAAGGCCCGAAATATTTTGAACCGTCATTTCGCTTTCTGCGCGTCGGAAAGACTCTCGGGAACGGCTCGTTTGTGATCACAATGTAAGGATAAGACTTGTCGTCCTTGAGGTTGATGTTGTACCGCGGCTTGAGTGACTTGATAAGGTTCTGCTCGAGTATGAGCGCTTCCACCTCATTGTCCGTGGTGATGATCTCAAGGTCGCTTATCTTTGAGATCATCGCATTCAGCATGGGCGTTGACGGCCTTGACTGAAAATACTGCCTCACCCGGTTCTTCAGCACCTTTGCCTTGCCCACATAAAGCAAAGCTCCCTGAGAATCCCTGAATTGATAGACTCCCGGGCCGGAAGGAAGATTCTTCAGCTTTTCTTCAAGCGGAGCCTTCTGCTGAGCGTTCTCTTCCGGAGTCTGGTTCATCGCATTGGAATGTTTACTGCGCCGGCTTTATGATGACTTGGGCTCTGTAAGTTCCATGAGCACGCTGTTGGTTGACTTGGGATGAAGAAATGCGATCCACATGTCGTCTGCTCCCGTCCTCGGAGTTTCGTTAATCAGTCCCACGCCTTCACTTTTCAGATAGTCAAGCATTCCCTGTATGTTGTGAATGCCGAATGATACGTGATGTATGCCTTCCCCGCGCTTTTCTATATGCTTTGAGATCGGCGACTCGGGGTCGGTTCCCTCAAGCAGTTCAATGTCGCAGTTCTCAAGATGGAATTTTCTGACATTCACTTTCTGTTCGGCAACGTGCTCAAGCTCGCTTGCTTCTGCTCCGAATATCTTTTCAAACACCGGCACTGATTGTTCAAGTGATCTTACCGCAATTCCAAGATGTGCAAGTTTCATTTTTGCTGTGCTTAGTCATTTAGAGAAATTGTTCCATTCCTTTTCGCCTGAGATAATCAACCACCTCCTTCACGCTCTGCGCTTCACCGCGCCTGCAGATAAGGAGTCCGTTATCGGTATTGATTATCAGCAGGTCTTCAACTCCGATCGTTGCCAGAATTTTCTGATCGTTTATTATCAGGCAGTTCTTTGTGTCAATTGTCACAGTCCTGCCCTGCTTCACGTTTCCGTCCGCATCCTTCTCCTTAATATTGTAAACCTCATCCCATGCCCCTACGTCGTTCCATCCGAACTTACTCCTTATTATATGCACGCTTTTCGATTTCTCCATAACGCCGTAGTCGATCGAAATGCTTTTGAGCTTTGAGTACTCTTCTTCGAGATGCTTCGCAAAATCCGGTTCGAAGAGTTTGGTCTGAAGCCGTGCAAGAGACTCAAAAAGGTCCGGCATGAATTCGCTTATCTCACGGCTCATTGTATCGGTCCTGAAAATGAACATGCAGCTGTTCCAGAGAAAATCACCGCTTTCGAGGAACGACTTTGCTACTTCAAGGTTCGGCTTCTCTGCAAATGTCTTCACCTTGTAAACCTTTTCCGTCAAGACGTTTCCCTTTCTCTCAAATTCAACGTCTGTGAAGTTGTCCGCATCATACTGTATGTAGCCGTATCCCGTTTCGGGGTGGGTTGGATGGATTCCAAGCGTAACAATGCCTCCGTTGTCCTGCGTGAACGCAAGCCCCGTGACGATGATACGGTGAAACTCGTCAACATCTTCTATAAGGTGATCGGCGGCAACCACAAGCACATTCGCTTTCGGTTCAAAATGCCCGATGAACAGGCAGGCAAGCCCGATGCAAGGCGCTGTGTTTCTTCCCATCGGTTCGCAGATGATGTTCTCTTCGGGAATCTTCGGAAGCTGTTTCTTCACTTCGTTCCTGTAAGTGACATTGGTTACAATGAAGATCCTCTCATCCCTGAAAATACCTTCAAGCCGTTTGTATGCCTGCTGAATAAGAGTCTCATTGTCTGTCGCAATTTTCAGAAACTGCTTGGGGATCTTGCTTGTACCTTTCGGCCAGAATCTTGTTCCAACTCCGCCCGCCATGATCACTGCGTAATTGTTCATCTCTTATGTTGGTTTGTTAATGTCCTTTTGCTTCGAATAGATCCTCATAGGATCATTCAGATATGTGATGAATACATCCGTGTCCTCAACCTCTCTGCCCAAAAGCAGGCTCTTCAGCGAATAT
>DAIQRO010000004.1:4506-8287 GCA_036786155.1 Bacteroidota bacterium | reverse complement strand
ATATAATCAAAGATCTCTTTGTTCTCCGCAGATGCCGGGTCCATTTTGTAATTGCACAGATACTTTACAAAGTTGTAGGACGCTTCTGAAAGCTGCGCCAGTTCAGGAAGTCCTATCTCTAAAGCAAGCTCCGCCGTACTTCTGAAATTGTTCAGGCATCCCGAAAGTATCCTGAGAGATTCATAAGTGCGAAATTCACCGTCCGTGTTATCGACCGATCTGAAGACGCTCTCAATGTTCCTTATGTGCGAAAGAATGTTGTTCACTGCCATCCTGTGCTCCTTTGAAGGATACCTTGCATTCAGCTCTCTCTGTATCTGCTCCTTGTTCCGCATTCTCTTCGCATACTCTTCCTTCCTTGCCTTTTCTTCGATCAGGTTCCTGCGGATGTTCTCGATAGACTTTAGCGTGTTCTTGTAAACAAAGTAATCGTCTCCTCTTATCAGATGTTCAACCAGTTCAAGTCCCTGTTTCAGTAAGGCAATCGTGCTTTCCGAAATGTCGTACTTCCCGCCTGCAATTCTTTCGAATGACAGATAGATCGCCTGATACACGTTTGATATGATCTCAAACGACATCTCCCTCGACCTCGCCTCAAGAAGGAGCGCCACTTCCGCAAGTTCATTTGTTCTCTTCGATCTCTCTTCAGCTGTCATAAACACTCTTGCAGAAAATCTTGTCATCTCATCTGAGAGAAACGCGTTGCACTTCAGCACTTCGGATTCATATTCAAGAAACTCTTCATTCGCCTCCTCAGCTTCGTCCTCGGGCTCAAGGGGTTCTGTTTCGGATCTTCTCATATACTCGTCTATCTCTGTGCTCATCTCATCACTGATAGCGATCCTCTTCTGAACATCTCTGTGAGTATCCCTAACTTCTTTCTCATCTTCAATTACATCTTCCTTCGCATCTTCATTCGCATCTTCCTTCTCACCCCCGGCTTCTGCCGCTTCCATTTTCTGCTTCTCACCGGCTGAAGTTTTGTCAGCCTCAGCCTCTGCCTTGCTCCCGGTAATTAGCTCACTGCCATCCTCATCGAAACCAAATGCAAGCCTTCTCTTGATGGTGAACGAACCTTCATCCGGCGAAACCTGCGGCACATGAACTATCTTTCTGCTCTCATCTTCCGCTTCCCGCTCAACTGCTGTTTCGGGTTCAGCGCTTGCAGATGACACGGCCTTCATGCTTTCCTCTCCGGGAAGCTCGAATGCCTCATCTGTTTCTGCAGTCTGTTCTTCTGCCGCCGCATTAAAATTCAGCGTTCCCTCTTCTGCAGTTTCAGACGTCTTCCCATGCGAGGGAAGTTGAAACGCCTCGCTTTCATCATGATTGTCAGACTGGATCAGGTGCATGTATATGCGTGAGGTTGAATCATCCTCTTCAAGCTCAACAACAATTTCATCCGGATCTGCCGGTGGAGGCAAAGGAATATTTCCTTCACGCGAAATCTTGCCGGCATCTTCCTTGACAGACAAAGCTGCGAACCTGACGGGTTCATTGGCAGGAGGGTTGTCGAGAAATTTCAGAAGCTCCATTTTGAGGAACTCTTCGTCAGTGCTGAGGTTTCTTCCTATGTTGGAAAATGTGACATGCCTGTCATCCAGCTTCTTTGATACATAAAGAAGATACTTTCCCAGCCTTCCAAACTCCTTTGTGTGTGAGAGAAGATAGAACAGCTTGGTGCTGTCGCCGGCTGTTTCAAGTCTCGAGAACAGTTTCTCCACAGTTGCCTTCCTGCTTTGGTCAGGAGCATAAACTGAAATGCAGCTTCTGACCCTGTTCATCAGAAGGTTGAGGTAGTCGGACTTTTGACTTTCAGCAGTCATTGCAAATTGAGCAAATCAATAAGTGTAAACTCTCTGAACTCTTGACGAAACATTGCATATCACTTCATACACAATGGAACCTGTGATCTCGGAGATCCTGTATGCAGGATAGTCTTCACCAAACAGGATCACTTCATCGTTGACATTAACTGAAGGGCTGTTGCCGATGTCAGCCATTACCCAATCCATGCAAACAGCGCCTACAGTATTGTAAAGCCTGCCGTTGATCAGCACTTTGGACCTGTTGGTCAGCAGTTTGGAGTATCCGTCTCCGTAACCCACGGGAATAGATGCGATCCTCGTCGGCTTGCCCGTAACATGAAGCCTGCCGTAAGATATGCTTGTCTTTGCAGGAACATGCCTTATGAAATTCACTCTTGACCTCAGCGTCATTGCCGGCTTTATGCCAATGTCTCTTGATACTTTCTTCCTGTCGGGATAATAACCATACAGAGATATTCCCGGCCTGACCATATTGAAGTAAGGATCCCTGAAGTTCAGTATGCCGCCTGTGTTTGCAATATGCCTTAGTTCAAACTTCATTACATTCGATTCAAGCGACTTCACAAGCTCCCTGAATTCTCTCAATTGCCTCAGGGCAAAAGAGCTTCCCGGAATTTCGCTCGTTGCATAGTGGGAAAATATCCCTTTCACGCGCAGATGCTTCATTCTGGAGATTGCTTCCACCGCCTCATATGCATCCCTCAGTGAAAATCCTATTCTGTTCATACCTGTATCGATCTGTATCTGAACCGTTGCCTTCTTATTCACCGACTTTGCATACTGGTTCAGCATGCCTGCAATCCCGACATCCGAAAGCGAAGCCTCAATGCCTTTGTTCACAACTTCGTCAAAGAACTTCTTCTCTTCGGTCAGAATGCCGAGGCATAGGATCCTGGCCATTTTTCCCTTCGTATTCTTCTTAAGATAGTCATGAAGTATAAGGGATTCCCTGTAATCAGCTGTTCCCAGGTATTCACTTCCGAATTCAGAAAACGCAGCGCCGATCTCATTCATCCCGTGTCCGTAGCCGTTCGATTTTATGACGGCACAAATCTTCATTTTCTCACCTGAGCCGGCCTGCCCTGCTTCCCTCCTTATTATGGCAAGATTTTTTCTGAGTGTCTTTAGATTTATCTCGGCGTAGGTGTAATTAATGTCTTTGCCGTGGAAGTAACGATTCATTGGAAATAAAGTAAAAAAACTTAATCCCAAAAAGAATTGACTAAATTATCAGTTTTTTTGCCGCTTCATTGTAAAGCCATTTCCTGTGAAAGGGCATTCTTCTGAATCACCGGCAGGAACTGAATTATCGGCAGGAAAAGCACGCGTCGTTCAATTATACGAAAAACTTTAGCCACGAATGCACGAATGAACAGGATGTGCTGTGGACTTCTAAATAACATACCGCAGGAACACAGTTAATGGTATATAAACTAACAGATCATTTCACGAATCCTTCAACCATAGACTGAAGATTGCATTTTTCTGAATGACTTACTTCAGATCATCCTCCATCTTCACTTACTTACCTTCCTCACTTGCTTAAGAGACATTCACTGACTTAACGTACTCACTTACTTAAGACACATTCACTTACTTATCTCACGATCGCAAAATGTGTTCACAACAACATTGTATAACTTTCTCTTGCCCTTTGCGCCTCTGCGTGAGAGTGAATTTGCGAAAGACCTCTTTCGTGTATTTGTGGCCAAGTGCTATTCCCACTAATCAACGAGCTTTAGACAATTGTTGGCATTCCCGAAAGAGAATGTCACCAAAAACTTCCTTCCCATCACCCTCAATCCAAACTTACTTACCGGTCTCACTTTCTCAAAAGATGTTCACAGACTTACCGAACGAGCGTAAGATCCAAAACATCACTATTGTATCTTTCTTCCTTGCACCTTTGCGCCTCTGCGTGAAAGTGCATTTGCGAAAGGCATCATTCGTGT
>DAIQRO010000004.1:0-4496 GCA_036786155.1 Bacteroidota bacterium | reverse complement strand
TGTATTCGTGGCTTAGCTTCTCTTATCAAATCCTCTTGCTCATTTGAGAAAGCTTTTGCCACGAAAGCACGAATGGATAAGATCAGTTGTGCATTCGCCGATGTCGGCACAACAAGGGAATTTCATCATGCATTCACAGTCGGCAATACGCAACGCATTCAGTATATTGATGATACTCACTGGCTTCTGAATTTCTCCGTAAGCCAGGATTTCTCAGATACGTTATCCGTTTTCAAAATGTCAATTACGGCTTTAAGCTCTTCTGCCGCCGCTCCTTCTTCATTAAGATTCAAGAGCTGTCGCAGATATTTGATGAAATTCCTGTGCCTCAGCAGTATGGCTTCATTCTTTTTTCCTTTCTTTGCAACCATTCCGTAATATGCATTCAGCAGGGATCTTAGACTCTCATGCGAACCGGTTTCATAGTAGATCATTGCATACAGCTTCCTGATGTCCAGTTTGAAGACAAGATTGTCCGTTTGAACTTCGCTGAGATGCTGAAGTGCCGAATCGAATCTCCCTGATGCAAAATCTATCTTTGCAAGACTGTAGTGCTTAAGCGATGAGCGAAGCGAATGCTCAAGCTTATCCGCATTGTCAGTCACAAATCTGCGCACCCACTCCGAGTCTTCAAGAGCGATGCCCGCCTTCACAATGTTCCTGAACTGCGACGGCGGAAAGTGCGGTGAATCTTCAAGTCTGTCAAAGAACCCGCTCCCGGCAAGGTGTTTCATTATCACATAAGATTCTTTCAGATATTCCTTTTTTCCCAGGTTGTTCTTCATGTTGCAGATCGAGACCAAGTTCAGCATCAGCTTTTCAACTGTCTCAGGATCTGTTTCACCCTTGTTCTTTTCAAGCAGTTGCCTGAGCTCTTTGTAGAGTGTGTCATCCTCAATATTGTTCAGTTGCTTTACAAGAAGGCTGTAAAGCTTCAGCACAATAAAGGAAGGATCTTTCTCGCGACTGACTATTTCAAGAAGTTTATCAAAATCAACCGCACCCAGAAGCTTACCTGCCGTTGTAGAATTCAGTTCATCTTCCGCGTAGCGGCCTCCGTAAAGGATCAGCTCTTTCTGAAAAACAAATGACTGCAAGATCATGAAACATATAAGATTCAGGATTCCTTCATGAAGCGCCTTGCTTCTCCGCTCTTTGTCATAACTCATAGCGTAATGCTGCTGCAATGCGTCAATGGTGTCGAGGTTCTCGAAAAATGTCATACTGCCCGGCATCTGGTTTCGGAGACGGGAATGTAATTTCCTGCTGAGGCTTACTGCCTTCTTATCATAACCCCGCTTTGAATATTCTCTCAGAAGCCTGATTTCTCTCTTGCTGTCATGCATGAAATTCTTTTGCAGAAAGAACTCCTCACATAGTTTGCTGAGTCCTGAAAGAACAGTGTTTACAACACTCCTGTTGAATTTCCTTCCGGGATAAAGATTCCTGTAGATAAACTCGCTTGTCAGTCTTTTGTCCCCGAATCCGGGATAAAAAGGCCTGAGCAATCTGAGCAGTTCAGTATAGTTCCTCCCTTTATTGAAAAACGGAGATGCAGCAAATCTTTCGAACTCCTTCAATTCTTCTTTCCTGATCAGTCCTAATACTGAAAGCGCTTTCATTTTGAGTGGGGAATAGTTTGTTTAATTTATGAATAAAGAAATTAATCCCAAATGCACAGAAATTGCATAATCCGGCTGAATTCAGGCACAAAGTTTGTTTAAAATCATCAAAAATATTTTTGCCGTTCAGGTCGCTGTGTCATAGTTTGCAGGAGAATTTCTGAAGGAGATTCAAATCAATAATTCAAATTCAACAGTCATGAACCACATAATATGCAAAGCGCTGTCCGCCCTTGCAAATATTGCTGGTGCGGCGCTGGTCATACTTCAGCCGTTAGCATCAGCTTACAGCGCTCTTCCGCCCTGCGACCCGAACACTCTCCCGTGGACGAGGTTTTCCAGATACAGCGCCATATCCGATGACGCTTTCCGGATAAAGACGGATAATTGCGGCAATGTTTATACAGCCGGAACTACATCCGCATCAGGAAATCTCATTGATATCTTTGTGATAAAGTACAATTCGGAAGGCGACACTCTCTGGGCTCAGACTTACAACGGAAGAGACTCCGGGTTCGTAAGCCAGGATAAGTTCGGCGACCTTGAGATTGATACTGCGGGGAATGTGTACATTACAAGCGCAGCTCCTTCTTTTCAACTGGGAACCTATGATCTGGTTACAATTAAGTATAGCCCCGACGGCACACTTCTCTGGCTGAAAAAGCTCAACTTCAGATTCGAGGATATTCCGCTTGCCATGTGTTCCGATAACTCCGGAAATGTATTTGTAACCGGATACGCGCGCGAGTCAGGGGGGAGTCCAATGTACATAACCGTGAAATACAATTCGTCCGGTGATACGGCATGGACACGCAGTTACACGGGGGAAAATTTTGACGGAAGCACTGCAAGAGATATCTGTATTGATGCCTCAGGCAATGTTTACGTTTCCGGAAACTCGGCAAAGTTTGCGCAGGGAAACGACTATGTGACGATCAAGTACAGTTCAGCCGGCACAGTCCTTTGGACAAGGAGATACAATTACCCGCTCGGAAATTCACAGGACATTCCTACTGCGATGGTAATTGACGCTTCATCAAACATCACAATTACCGGTTACTCAGACAGTTCGGTAGTCGGATACCAGGATTTCCTTACAGTCCGATACAATTCAAACGGTGATCAGCTATGGACTGCCAGAACTCCCGGAAGCGGAGGCCAGGATGATTATGCGCTGGATCTTGCTGTCAGCAGTACCGGAAACACTGCAGTAACCGGCTATGCCAGGAATTCATCCGGCAATTATGACATGGTGACCGTCCTGTACAACTCTTCGGGAGTCAAGCAATGGCAGGCGGTTCAGGCAGGTACGGGAAACTATCACGACATCGGGCGTTCGGTTGCTTTTGATGCTTCAGGAAATGTTTATGCCGCCGGAAACCTGGCAAATGCCAATTCTGATGCGGTAGTGTTCAAGTACAACTCGTCAGGGATCATGAAGGGGCAAAGAATCTTTAACGGAACATATAACAACGATGATGTTTTCAGGGACATTTCTGTTGACAATCTCGGCAATGTGCATGTTGCCGGCAGAATGAACTACACCAACTTTGACTGCTACTCCGTTACGCGCAAATATCCGCAGAATGAATTCGGTTTCACGCTTAAGCTTAATGCAATACTTCAGGGATTTCATTACAGCAGTTCGAGTCCCTTCATGAGGCAGGATACAGTGAAAGTCTTCGTCAGAAGTTCTACTTCACCGTATAGCATTATTGATTCATCAAAGCAGGTTCTGAACAATGTCGGATACGGTGAATTCTTCTTTACGAATCTTCAGACAGGCGTAAACTATTATATATCCGTCAAACACCGTAACTCAATTGACACCTGGAGTGCAAGCGGAAGCTGGATATCTTTCAGTTCAGATACGGCATCATACAACTTCACCAATGCAATTACGAAAGCATTCGGAAGCAATATGAAGCAGGTAAATTCATCACCTGTGAGATTTGCGTTTTTCAGCGGAGATGTGAACAGGGACGAAACCATTGATGCAACTGACATCAGCAGGATTGACAACGATGCATTGTTTTTCCTTAGCGGTTATGTGGATTCCGACATAACGGGAGACGGCTTCGTTGACGGAACTGACTTTGCCATTGCAGACAACAATGCTGCAAACTTTGTAAGCGTGATCCGGCCATAAGATTCCATCCGGATTGAAGGAATCGGACAATTGAGCGATGTCATGAACCGGCAGTTACTGTGAAGAAGGTCACGGCACTGCCGCATGGTGATTCAAACTCCAAACCGTAATTCGCGCTCTGTTGATCTCCAATGGCTTTCCTTCATGTCCAGGAAACTCTTGCCACGAAAGCACGAATGAACAGGATGCGTTGTGGACTCCCTGCAATACATACAAGCACAACTCTGATCGTTTATTCCTTGCAAGCCAAATGATTTCACGAAACCGTTAACTCTAAGATGTTGATTGTATTCCACCGAATGAATTACTGCGACAGTTATCATTCGTGTATTCGTGGCTAAATGCTCTTTCCTAAAATGAATGAGCTGGTATGTGTTAGCCGTAACTGTCTTTCAAGAAAAGCGAGGATAGTTAATTCGTATCCAAAAGCTTTTGCCAAGAATGCACGAATGAACAGGATGCGCTGTGGACTTCTAAATGACATACAACAATAACACAGCTAATGGTATATAAATTGACCGATCATTTCACGAATCCTTCAACCTTAGACTGAAGTTTACATTTTTCTGAATGACTTACTTCAGATCATCCTCCATCTTCACTTACTTTCCTTCCTCACTTACTAAAGAGACATTCACTGATTTACATCACGAACACAAAATTTGCTCACAGCAACATTGAATAATTTTCTCTCGCGCATTTGCGCATCTGCGTGAGGGTGCAGT
>DAIQRO010000442.1:969-1571 GCA_036786155.1 Bacteroidota bacterium | reverse complement strand
GTAGATTATTGTAAGAGATCCGTAATCATCCCTCCAGTCAAGGACATTCTCAATAACGCACCTGACCGGAGCCATGCCAATACCACCGGCAATGAATAGCAGGTTTCTTCCTTTAAGCTCCTTAAGCGGAAACCAGTTGCCGTAGGGCCCTCTGATGCCGATAGTGTCTCCCGTGTTCAGTCTTTGCAGTGACTGTGTAACCTTTCCATACACTTTGAATTAACACTCTATGAAATCCCTGTTGGTCGGCGAAGAAGCTATGCAGAATGTTGACTCACCATCGCCGAATGCCGAATACTCGGCAAACTGCCCCGCATTGAATGTGAATCTTTCCGCCGTATCGCTGTCGCGGAAAGCCAGCCTGAATGTTCTTGTATCGGGCGACTCCTCAATGATCTGCTTTATCTCTGCCAGATGCGGCATGTAAATGTTGTCCATAACTCTTCTGATGTCAGTCTTTGCAGTTTGAAACGATCTCCTTTATGTCAATGCTCACCGGACAGCCTCTGGAACATCTTCCGCAGCCGGTACAAAGTATCTTCCCAAACTTATCCACATAGTACCTGAACTAGTGGTTTATCCTTTGCCTGTATCTTATGCTT
>DAIQRO010000442.1:0-927 GCA_036786155.1 Bacteroidota bacterium | reverse complement strand
AAATGTCCGAACTGGCAACCGTCCCAGTTCTTCATTCTTCTTCCTTCCGAATAATTGTAGTCCTCATCCACTATATCGAAACAATGACAAACAGGACAGGCGAATGCACACTGCGCGCATGAGAGACACACTTCGCCAATGCCGTCCCATTTCGGACTGTCGAAATTCCTGCCAAGCCATTCGTACACCTCTTTCGGATCGAAAGCAACACGCGGATTGTCTGCGGCTGCAAGCGCGTCCGCTGTTCTCTTAGCGTCACCATCGCTCAGAAACCTGAAGTATGGCTCCATGAATTCTTTTCCTTTCTCTGTGATTATTCTCAAAGCATACTCATTTTCACTTAGGGGAATCAGGAAAAGGTCGGAGCCTTTTTCTGAAACGGGCGAGCATCCGACAGAAGTGCAAAAGCAATACTCATCGTGAGCGTTGCACATCATTCCTATCATGATAAAATGCTTCGCGCGAAGGTTGAAGAATTCGTCCCTGTAATCCCAGTTGAACAGGTCCTTCATTATGTCTATAGAACCCGTATCGCAGGGCTTTGCTCCAAGTACCACTATTTTCCTGCCGTCAACGTCGGCATCTATGAGTGTAACGTCATTCTTGCTTCTTTTGTAATACAGTATCGGCTCGGATTTTGGAAAGACGTATGACTTGAATGATATTTTTGCAGGCAAAGCTTTCGGATCAAGGTTGATCTTCGACACATCCCTGACAATTTCGTACTCTGCAATTCCTGGAGCAAGGAGGGTGTCGCCTTTCCTTATGACATCCTCGCATATCCGCAGCAGATCTTCTTTCAATATAAGTTTCTCGTCTATCATCGCAAAATCTCAATATTGAAGTTTGATATTCATATCACATGAAAAGCTTATCGCTGTCCTTCTGATCGTAGCTTCCTACAAGCGTAGGATTGTCAATGCTGAT
>DAIQRO010000162.1:840-6891 GCA_036786155.1 Bacteroidota bacterium | reverse complement strand
GATGGTCAATTGATCTGCTCACCTTTGCAACAGGCAAGTGGTTTGTTGCAAGGCAGATCTTCAGGGTACCGGAGCACATCATCATTAGGGATGAACCGGATCCGGAAAGAGATGCCAGCATTTCCGTCTGGCCCGGGTAAGTATAGCCTCCCAGATTCAGCGTTTCCTTTGATACAGGAAGAGTCACAACTGCATCATACTTCTTCGCGAGACAGAGCTTTGCAGCTGCGGTTATGCAGTCGCCTGCATGCTTTCCGGCTAAAGGGTCAGAGCTTCCCGCGCATAGTGAAAATCCATCGGGAAGCGGAACATTCTCAAACTTTGATCTGCTGGCCGGCCTTGATCCCAAAAGGGCCGCGTACGCATCAAACACATTACGGTTGCCGGCAATTCTAATATCGCATTTTGATGTAACTGAAGGGTCATCGAGGATCCGGAGAATGATCTCCGGACCAATGCCGTTCGGATCGCCGGAAGTAAGGATTATCCTCGGCTTTGCCAAGATTCACGCGTCCTTGACTTCCGAAGTGACTGCATCCGCCCACAATCCTTCAAGGTTGTAAAATCTTCTTGTGTCATCCAGGAAAACATGAGCCACAACATTTACAAAATCGAGCAGAACCCAGCTGAGATTGGAGTAGCCTTCGTTGTGCCATGCCTTTTCCCGGAGTTTTGCGGTTTCCTCCCTTATGTGATCGGCAATGGATTTTACCTGTATGTCTGAAGATGCAGAACATATCACAAAAAAGTCAGTCATGGTTGTAAGTTTTTTCAGGTCCATTACAACTATGCCCGAGGCCTTTTTCGCGAGCATCATATCCGCGATCTTGAAAGCAAGTTCTTTCGATTTCATTTTCTTATCTCTTTATATGGGTTCAGATCTTTGAAATCCTTTCCGATGACGATTGTCACATCAAGGTACATACTGCTGTTAACCTGCTGTACTACATTCTTCTCGTTTACTCCGAGAGTTTTTGCAACCCTTTTGGCCTTTGAAATATCGCCTGACCGGTCGATCACCAGAGTCTTTTCTTCGCCTTCCGACCTGTAATTTCCCATCTCCACCACATCCATTCCGTTCTTTCTGAGATAGTCCGTGAATTTGGCCGCTACGCCGTTTTGATTTGTACCGTTCTGCACATCTACCTGAATAGCAAGGTTTGGCTGATTGGTAAGGTTTGATGAAGTGTCCGAGATCTCTTTCGGATCCCTGTCTGTTCTTACGGCATTGTTTATCAGCGAAAATGAGAAATATCCCACAAGGATGTAATAGATAATGCTCTTGTTCAAATTCTTTTTGAAGTTAAACAAAAAAACCGAAAGCAAACAGATTGCTCTCGGCTTTGATAGCTTTAAAAACCAGGCATTATCTCAGCCCAAAACCTGTGAATGAATTGTTATAACCGTACGGATTCCAGCCTGAATAATAATCAGATTCGTCCAGCCTTCTGTATTCCAGATTAATGAATGCATTGTCAGAGATCTGATAATTTACAGAAGCCCTGGAAAGAAAGATCCCCGAAAGGTTCTTTTGAAGAGCCGATGAATATCCTGTTCCCAGTGAGGAGGACGCAAAAGGCGAGAACTGAACTTTCACGTCTGCGCTCACATTAAGATCTTTGGAAAAACTGTAGTTCATTGAATTGATATAGGATGTAAGCGAAACAGTCCCGCCGGTGGTTGTGAATACATTTGCATTAAAACTGTGTCTCATCGAGAACTTGCCGGGGTCTATGAATCCGAGCAGTAAATTGCCTTGTGATCTGCTGGAAGAACTGCTTCTGTCGTCAATGGTCTTGTACTGCGCCGATAATTTTCCGGCGGAGAAACTCAATGCCAGCAGAAGCGCAAGAAAGATCTTCATATAGCTTTTAAATTTGTTGTAAAATCAGTTTTTGAGCGGGAAATGTCAATGAATTTCAAGGGCTACGTGACCTAACCGCCTCAAGTTGAAAATGGTTCAATCAATCCTGCCCGTTCAGCGCTCTGAGCATTTCATATACGGCAATAGAGTATGCGACGGAGACATTCAGTGACTGCTTCATGCCCATCATCGGGATCTCAAAGGCCGTGTCGGCCAGGCTTATCACCTCCCCTGAAACGCCGGTTATCTCATTGCCTGCCACAATGCACATTGGGAACTCTGACTTCTTCATATCCCAGATGCTTCTGCTGCCGTCGGTAAGCTCAAGCACAGCTATCCTCACTCCTTTTGCCTTCAGCTCACTCACTGCTTCAGCAGGAGTCTTTCTGTATTCCCAGGGAACTGTTGACGTGGCTCCCAAAGCCACTTTTTCGATCTCCTTCCTTGGGGGAAAGGGCGTATATCCGGTCAGGTAAAGTCTTTCAACAAGCGCACCGTCTGAAGTCCTGAATATGGCACCGACATTGAATATGCTTCTTATATTATCGCACACCGCATAAATCGGATTTCGTGGTGCAAGAGCCAGGTCATCATGCGTTTTCCTCCTTGCGACAATTTCTCCGTGAGTGAGTTTTCGCATTACTTTATTTGAGCGGCTGAATTATTTTCAACAAGATTCTGATGATTAAACTCATAAACAATTCAATATCTTAAGCCAACATGAACATCTCACAGACAATGTCTGAATTCTTCCGTGAAGGAGGCACGCTCTCCGGAAAATTTCCCAACTTCGAATACCGCCATCAGCAGCTTCAAATGTCTGAAGCGATCTACGAAACACTTTCAACATGCTCGCACTTACTAGTCGAGGCGCCAACAGGCATAGGAAAAAGCTTCGCTTATCTTGTTCCGTCAATTCTGTTTGCTAAGGAAGCTTCGCGCAAAGTGATAGTTTCCACTTACTCGATCAATCTTCAGGAACAACTTATTGATAAGGATATTCCCCTGCTGAAGAATACGCTTCCGTTTGATTTCAAAGCGGGATTGCTGAAAGGCCGGAACAACTATCTTTGCCCCAGGCGACTCGCCAGGGCGCTCGAGCATTCAAACACACTGTTTGAAACTTCGGAATCAGCACAGCTGAACAAACTGTATGACTGGTCAAAGAGAACGAAGGACGGAACGCTTTCCGATATTGACTTTGAGGTCTCTCACGAAGTCTGGGACACTGTTTGTTCGGAAAGAGGAATATGTACGATGAAGACCTGCGGAGGAGAGAAGACCAAGTGTTTCTTTCAGAAGGCACGCATGGAGCTTGAAAAGTGCGATGTGATAATTCTCAATCATCATCTGTTCTTCACGCTTTATGACGGCGTTATCGAAGGCAGGAACGGTTACCTCTACAGCAATGACCTTGTAATATTTGATGAAGCTCATACAGTGGAGCAGGTGGCCGCAGATCACATTTCTCCTGCAGTCTCAAGAGATGCGATAAGGTACAATCTCCTCAGGCTGTATAACTCAAAAAAGAAGCGTGGCTTTTTGCTTGAACTGCCGTCCCTTCATTTGCAGATGCAGGTTCAAAACCTTCTCGAGCTTAATCAGTATTTCTTTCACAGACTGAGAAGGGAACTCTTTCACGCTGAATCAGGGAAGCTTAACGGATTGGCTGTAAGAATCTACGAGAAGGATTTCACTGATAACGAACTCAGTCCGGAACTCAAGACGCTCATTGAAAGCCTGAGAGAACTTCGCCCCGCATGCACCACTGACTCACAGACCAATGAACTCAATGAATTCGTTACGAGATTCTCTGAGATCAAAGGCGCACTGGATTCTTTCATAACTCAGAAGGACAGCACGAACGATAATGAATATGTTTACTGGGCTGAGCTCAGCTCTTCCAGGCCCGAATCGAATATGAAGCTTTGCTCATCTCCGGTTGACCTTTCCGGCTACTTCAGAACAAACATTTTCAAGAAAGACAATACTGCCATACTTACAAGCGCTACGCTCACGACCGGCAATTCATTCGATTACTTTAACAAGAGGCTTGGAGCGGAGGAGGCGGGTAAGCTGATCCTTGATTCACCTTTCGACTATTCAAGGCAGGTGCGGCTTTATGTTCCCAAAGATATCCCGCCGCCTGTCAATGATTCGGATGAGGTTTATCTTGATTCGCTCAAAGAATGGTTAATGTACTTTGTTGACATGACCGGAGGCAAGGCACTCGTCCTCTTTACAAACAGAACACTATTGAGAAGAGTAGGAGAAGACCTGAAGCATTCCTTTGCGGAGAGGTCGATCGATCTGCTGATGCAGGGGGAGGGCAGGTCGAGGAAAATGCTTCTCGAAAAGTTCCGGAGCGATGTTAAGTCGGTCCTGTTCGGTTTGGACAGCTTCTGGATGGGAGTTGACGTGCCAGGTGAATCACTCAGCAATCTTATCATTGTCAAACTTCCGTTTCAGGTGCCCAGCCATCCTTTGGTTCAGGCAAGGATCGAATTCATAGAAAAGAACGGAGGAAACAGTTTCATAGAATATTCTCTGCCTGAAGCCGTCCTCAAGTTCAGGCAAGGTGTCTGAAGGCTGATAAGAAACTCAAATGACAAGGGCATTATTGCGATACTCGACAACAGGGTCATTACCAGGCCCTACGGCAAGACGTTCCTTAACTCAATTGACGAGTGTCCTCTGGAAATCATCGGATCGGACGACATTCCTGTGATATTCAGGCAATGACCGCCATAAGCTAATTCCATTTCATCTCAGGGCATCAATACTTATTTTTTTTCATGGACAACAAATCAGAATCATCAGCACCTGTAATAGCGGAAAACGGCAAGCACACAAGATTACCCAGGGAAGAAAAGCCCCTCTACGCAGATGCTCGGGCGTGCGCCGTGAAGATACTCTGCCGCTGTGAACGAACGGATTCATACCTTGAGAAGCTCATTGACGCCGAGATCAAGAACGACAGACTCAACGACTTTGACAAGGCTCTCCTGAATGAGATCTCACACGGAGTGATAAGATGGATGAGGAGGCTCGACTGGTTCCTTAACGGATTTTACCGCGGAAACTATGAAAAATGCCTGCCTGAAGTAAGGAATGCCCTGCGCGTTGCTTTGTACCAGATATTGTTTCTGAACAAGATCCCATATTCAGCGGCCGTCAATGAGGCGGTTGAGTTTGTTAAGCGAATCCATGGAGACAAGCACGCAGGTGTTGTGAACGGCCTGCTGAGGACCATCATAAGAACGCTTGACAATCTTGTATGGCCCACAAGAGAGATAGATGAAGTGAACTATCTCGGGATTGTACAATCTCATCCAAACTGGATAGTGAGGAGATGGATCAGGAGGTTCGGATTTGAAGATGCAGTGAAGCTGTGTGAGGAGAACAACCGCCGGCCTGTAATGTCATTGAGGGTCATCACGCTGAAGATAAAGCCATCCGAATTTGAAGCCTATCTGAATGAGAGGAAGATCTATTTCCGAAAGGGGCTTTACTCTGAAGGTTTCTTCTCCACAAAGACCATGTCAAAGCTATACACAGATGAATTCTTCAGCAAAGGCTACTTCTCCGTTCAGGATGAGAGTGCGGGGCTTGTATCGTTGCTTGTTGATCCGAAGAAAGATGAGCTGGTGCTGGATGTTTGCGCCGCGCCAGGAGGCAAGTCGTCGCACATGTCTGAACTCATGGGTAATGAAGGCAGGATAATCGCAGTGGAGAAATACCTGTCAAGGGTTGAGACAATGAACAGGAACATAGACAGGCTTGGGATTAAGAACATCAGGACCATTCATGATGATATTTCCGAGCCGAAAAGCTCAGAACTGAGAGAGTCACTTATCGGCAAGGCTGACAAGATACTTGTTGATGCACCCTGTTCGGGTCTCGGAGTGCTGTCAAAGAAGCCGGACATAAAATGGAAAAGAGAACTGGAGGACATTTACAAACTGCAGAAACTTCAGCTTGAACTGCTGGAAAACTGCATCAAATATCTGAAGCCAGGCGGTGTGATCGTTTACAGCACATGCACAACCGAACCTGAGGAAAATTCAGAAGTAGCTGAGGCATTTCTCCGGCAGCACGGGGAATTTGAAGCGGAAAGCGCTTCAGAATTCTTGCCGGAAACAGTTGTAAATGAAAAGGGCTGTATGGAACTTCTTCCTCATGTTCAC
>DAIQRO010000162.1:0-650 GCA_036786155.1 Bacteroidota bacterium | reverse complement strand
TCCTGGTCAGGTCAATCTGCGTAATGTCGCCGGTGATGATAGCCTATGAATTCGGCCACAGGCGGGTCAGGAACATCTTCATCTGCATTGAAGTGGAATTCTGCGCTTCGTCAAGTATCACGAATGCGTTGTTAAGAGTCCGGCCCCTCATGAATGCAAGAGGTATCACCTCTATCACATTCTTCTTCATATAGGTTTCGAGCTTTTCAAACGGGATCATGTCCTCAAGCGCATCATATAAGGGCCTGAGGTACGGGTCAACTTTCTCGGCAAGATCACCGGGCAGGAACCCCAGATTTTCACCTGCTTCCACTGCCGGCCTGGTGAGCACGATCTTGGAGACTTCCTTGTTTTTGAGAGCGGCCACGGCAAAGGCAACTGCGAGATAAGTCTTGCCTGTGCCGGCAGGGCCGATCGCAAACACAATGTCGTTTTCCCTAGTGAGCCTTAGATATTCCGACTTGTTCTTTGACCTTGGCTTGATGAAGTCGCTTTTCCTTGCAAGAATGACATCCTTCAGCTCATTGGGAGAGAAGCCGAATTTCTCTTTCAGCCTTTCATTCTCATCGGGGCGGCTGTCCGTGAGATTCATAACAAGGTCAACATCTTTCGGAGTAATGAAGCCTTGCCTCTTCTGGAGAAATGCCAGT
>DAIQRO010000161.1:5372-6922 GCA_036786155.1 Bacteroidota bacterium | reverse complement strand
CATGATAACACCTCAATCATGGGCAGACATCTGGCTGAATGAAGGATTTGCAACATACAATGAAGCGCTTTGGTTTGAAAGAGCTTACGGCAATAAGAGATATATGGAATCAGTACAGGCAGAGGCTGTGAAGTATCTCGGTTCAAATGCCGGCTGGGCAATATACAATCAGGGGTGGGATACGGAAGAGCCAAACGACACGGAAGTTTTCGAAACTTCAATCACTTACTCGAAGTCATCATGCGTACTTTATATGCTGAGATACGTGCTTGGCGATTCGAAATTTTTTGATGCAATGAAGAAATATGCGAACGACGGGAGATTCAGATACGGCAATGTGAGCACAAGGCAGTTCATTGATTTCCTTGAGGAGACAACTGACACCGAGCTTGACTGGTTCTTTGATCAATGGATTTTCGGACCCAATCATCCTGTCTATAGTCCTGCATTAACAATAGAAAGATCTGCGGACGGCAAATGGAAAGCTGAATACATGATAACGCAGAATCAGACAAATGCCGGGTTCTTCAAGATGCCGGTTGAACTTGAATTAACATTCAGGGACGGAAGCAGTGAGAGAATCAGAGAACAGAACAGCTACAACATGCAGGTGTTTGAGTACACCTTTGACAAAGAGCCGACGGGTATAAGATTTGATCCGGACAACAGGATAATACTGAAGGAACTCAGGTAGGCCTTTTCCTAAGTTGCTTTACCTTCTCAAGGTATTTTGCAATCTCTGTCTCCCTTCCGTTTCCGGATGGACTGTAGTATGTCTTCTCTCCAATTTCTCCGGGAAGATAATTCTGACCTGAAATGTGATCTTCAAAATCATGCGGGTATTCATAGCCCGAGCCGTATCCGAGATTTTTCATCATTCCTGTGGGAGCATTTCTGAGATGCATGGGTACCGGATAGGGAGGAAGATTGCGTGCATCCTCAAGAGCTGAGGATACGGCGAGATAAGACGCATTGCTTTTCGGACAGGAAGCAAGATAGACAGCCGTCTGAGAGAGCACCAAAGTTCCTTCGGGCATCCCTATGTAGCGAATGGCAGTGAATGCAGATACGGCGAGCGTAAGCGCATAGGGATCGGCGTTGCCTATATCTTCCGATGCGAGCACTATCATTCTTCTTGCAATGAACTCCGGCTGTTCGCCGCCCTCTATCATCCTTGCCATCCAGTAAAGCGCCGCATCCGGGTCGCTTCCCCTTATGCTTTTTATGAAGGCGGATATGATGTTGTAATGCTCTTCCCTGTTCTTGTCATACTTCACATAGTTTGCCTGAAAGGCTTCCTTCACATTTTCGGAAGTAAGCAGGATCCTACCGGCGCCTTTCTGAGGAGAGAGAGTGACGGCAAGTTCAACAGCATTGAGCAGTTTGCGTGCATCACCTCCGGAAAGCAAGACTGCAAGATCAAGATCTTCAAACTCAATCTCATGCTTTTTCATCTCCTCATCCCTCTTCAGTGCATTTAATACTATTGACCTGAGTTCTTCCGCTGACAGTTCATTCAGCACAAACACCCTGCTTCTGGATAGAAGTGG
>DAIQRO010000161.1:0-5362 GCA_036786155.1 Bacteroidota bacterium | reverse complement strand
GGAGAGATCACTTCGAAAGAGGGATTCTCGGTAGTTGCTCCGATGAGAATTACCGTGCCCTGTTCTGAGCTTTGCAGAAGAGAGTCCTGTTGTGCTTTGTTGAATCTGTGAATCTCATCTACAAATAGTATTGTCTTTATTCCGAGGCGGGATCTGTTAAGCTTAGCTTTGTCAAGTGCGGCTCTCACATCTTTCACGCCTGATGACACTGCAGAAAGCTGAATGAACTCTGCTTTGACGTGGTTTGCAAGCAGGAGAGCAAGCGTTGTTTTCCCCACTCCGGGAGGGCCCCAGAGAATCATTGAAGCAAGGCTGTCCTTCTCGATCATGACCCGGAGAGGTTTTCCCGGGCCCACAATGTGCTTCTGCCCGACGAACTCATCAAGGGTCTTCGGCCTCATTCTTTCCGAAAGCGGTGCGAATGCCTGGGGCTCGTTCACTTCTTCATTTCCAAACAGGTCCATTTCCATTATGAATTTTTGTTTGCCATCAAGACACCTGAGATTATCACTGCCATGGCTACAATCTGAAGAGCATGGATCCTTTCTCCGTCTGCCATTCCCCACATCAGCGCCACGAGAGGCATCAGGTAAGCCACTGAACTTGCAAATACGGGACTCGACAGTTTTATCAGCCGTGCATATAAGATCAGGCCGACGGCACTTGAGAAAGTTCCGAGCATGGCAAGAGAAGCAACTGATGTTACCGCATCCGTGTGGCTCCTGATGTCTGTAAGAAAATCAGAGAATGCCAGAAGGTAGATCAGGCACACCGGCGCAATGCTCATGAATGCAAGAGATGCGATCGTGAGCGAATTAACATGCGCAAGCTTACACTTCATGATATTCAGACTCATTGCATAGCAAACCGTTGCAATTACAATGAGCCATGCATAAGAATTCATCTCTCCCAATTCACCGTCTGACGAAATGAAAGAAAGCGCCACAGCACCCCCAAGCCCGATAAGAACGCCTGATACCTGGTACGACTTAACCCTGTATCCGAACACAAATGCTGCAACGATCACTGTGAATGCGGGTGTGAGAGAATTCAGAATGCCTGACACAGCGCTGTCGATCTTCGTCTGTGCGAGTGAAAACAGTAATGCTGTAATGAGATTGCCAACAACTCCCGCCAGCACAACGTACTTCAGATCACCACGGGATATTACTCCTTTGCTTCTCAAGAGAGCCGGTGTCAGCACAATTGCTGCGAAGACTATCCTCAGCGCCGCGGCTTCACCGGCGGAGAATGCCTTGAGGCCGTTCTTTATAAGGATGAACGAACTTCCCCATATCAAAGTAAGAATGATAAGGAGAATCCATGGTTCGGTTCTGCGGGTTCCGAATCTGTCGGAAGGGAGCTTATTCAAATTGCCTCAAAATACTACTAATTAAATCTTATTCATATTTACAAACTTCCTTGAGCAAAATGCCATTAAGCCGTTGCATCAATGGTAGTGTAGTCTTAATTTTGACCATGAAGACGTACGAACACAGAATAATATTTCACGTTGATATGGACGCATTCTTTGCTTCATGCGAAGAAGCGATAAATCCGTCACTCAGGGAGAAGCCGCTTGTTGTAGGAGGCAATAAAGAAGACCGGCGGGGAATTGTAGCTTGTCCGAATTATCTTGCAAGAAAGAAAGGAGTAAAGACTGCGATGCCGCTGTCGAAAGCCTTACAGCTGGTTCCCGAAGGAAATTTCATCCGGTCAACGAGAGGATTGTATTCCGATTACTCAAGGAAAGTGAGGGAGATATTCTACGAATTCACTCCGCAGATCCAACCCGTGAGCATTGACGAAGCGTTTCTTGATGTGACGGGAGTACTTCATCTTCATAATGACGATCCGGAAGGCCTTGCCCAAAAGATCAAGAACACAATCAAGGAGAGGCTCGACATAACATGCTCAATAGGGATAGCAAGGAACAAAGTATGCGCAAAGATCGCATCCGACATGAACAAGCCGGACGGTGTAACATATGTGCCTTTCAGAAAGGAGCGTGAATTCCTTGCGGAACTTCCTGTGGAGAAAATACCGGGAGTTGGCAAGAAATCTTATGAAAGACTGAAGCGATACGGTATCACAAAGATCGGGGACTTGCTGAAGTACGACAGGTCATTTTACGAGAACGAGATAGGAATTCACACTTCTTATCTGATGGATGTTGCATCAGGAAAGGGAGGTGACAAGGTGAAAGATGACAGCGATTCAAGAAAGTCACTGTCGAAGGAAAATACTTTTTATGAAGACACAAACGACAGGAAGTTCCTTGAATCGGAGCTCTATTACCTTATGGAGAGATGCTGTGAAAGGTTAAGGGCAAAGAATATAAAGGCAAAGTGCGTGACGGTAAAGGTCAAGTACTATGACTTCACCGTGAATCAAAAGTCCTTAACAGGGAACAAGTTTTCAAATCTGGAAGCGGACTTCTACGGCGACGCAGTAAAGCTTCTTTCGATGCTTGTGAACAAAAAGAAGATCAGGCTACTTGGAGTGAAGTTCTCTGAACTATTGGAAGATGATGATTCGGTTCAGGAGAATCTCTTCACCGACGTGGACAGGAACGAGAGCCTGATGAAGAAGATCGACAAGATAAGGAAGAAGTACGACTTTGGAATCGTCAAGTTCGGCAGGACCTTCGACATTTAGGGCAGATCATTTTCTGCCGGCCTTTTGCAGGATCATAACAAAGTCATTCATAAAGAAGCCGTCTCCTATGTCAAAATCCGCTACACGTTCAATTGTGAATCCAAACTTAAAGTAGAAATTAACTGCCTTGATATTCTGACGGTTCACAGTGAGCCGGATTGTGTCATAGTCGATGTTTCCAAAAGCGGCATCAAATAACTTCCTTCCGATCCCTTTGCTGTGAAGAGAAACATCAACGTACCATTTGTGGATCATATAATACTGTCCCGAAGTCTTGCCGTATGAAAGAAAGCCGAGCATCTCGCCGTCTGAGTATCCTGCTACAAACCTGTGGCCGTTTCGGATCTGTTCTTTCAGCGCTTCGAGGCTGTACATTTTGCCGAGCATGTAATCAACCTGCTTTTGCCCAATGATGTCAGGGTAGTACATGTTCCAGATCCTGTGTGCAAGCTGAGAAAGCTGTCTGAGCTGATCGTCATCAATAACTTCCCTGAATTCCGGTTCCGGAGCTGCGTTCATTTCATTCGTGTGTATTTGAGATTGATGATATTCAGACCGTCAAGATAGAAGCCCTCAATGTCCTTCTTCAGCAGGTAAACCTTCTCATTATAATAGAGGAAGAGCCATGCCGCATCCTCGATCGCAATCTTCTGCATTTCGTCATACACTTTTTTTCTCTCGGCAAAATCGTTTAGCGTAAGCGCCTTCTCGTATAGTTCATCCATTTTGGGATTGCTGTATCCAACCCTGTTCGGACCTTTCGGAGTTATATTCTTGCTGTAGAAAAGTGCCATGAAATTCTCCGGATCAAAGTAGTCAGCGCCCCAGCTTGCGCGCCAGAACGGAAACACGCCTTCTTCCTGCTTTGAGATCAGAGTAGCCTGTACAAGCTGTTCGAGCTTCAGGTCAATGCCAAGCGATTTGAACTGCTCCTGAACAGCAATTGCAATCGTCTTTTGAATTTCTTCATTACCTGTTACAAGCGTCAGGTTCAGTCCTTTGCCGTCAGGATAACCCGCTTCTTCAAGTAGTTTCAGTGCCTTGTCCCTGTCGAATGAATATCCCCTTACGGTGGAATCAAATCCCGGCATTCCCGGAGGCACGGGCCCGTTCACAGCCGAGCGGCCCCTGTTCTTGAGCACGAAGTTCAGAATCCTGTCACGGTCAACTGCATAGTTAAGCGCCTGCCTCAGTTTCCTGTTGCCAACAAATGGGCCTTCTTTTCCTCCGGGCAGATCAGGTGACTGCATCATTCCGAAGAACACGGTTTGGAGCCACGGCTGTTTGATGAGCGTGTAGTTCTTCGAATCAGATTCAAGAAGCTTGCCTGACCTGTCTGTGATCTGGTCATATGTCTCAGAGGAAGGATCATGATAATCATACTTGCCGTTTTGAAAATCGAGAAACTCGGTTTCAGATGACTGCGTGAATGTGATCCTGACGCCGTTAAGGTAAGGAAGTGAAACGCCCTGCGGATCTTTTGCCCAGTATGACGGGTTGCGCTGAAGATCAATCTCCCTGTCAAAATCCCATTTTACAAAACGGAACGGTCCGCTGCCTACGGGATTCTGTCCGAACCTGTCACCGTAGAAATCAACCGCTTCTTTTGGATAGACGTAACCGTAAGTCATTGTAAGAGTGCTCAAAAAAGGTGAGAACGGTTTTACAAGTTCAATTGTAAGTATTGAGTCGTTGACGGCCCGTATGCCGGAGATCTCCGTAACAGAACTTCCTCCCTTGCCCGAAAGAAAATCTATATACTCAATCGCTCCCTTAATCTTCTCACGATATACCCACATGCCCCTCGACTTCGTCTTTGGATTGTTGACGCGCTCAAGGCAATACTTGAAGTCACCTGCAGTCACTCTCCGACCCTTTCCTCCCGAACCGGAGAAGCACGGGTCATCATGGAAAGCAACATCGTTTCTGAGTTTGAATTTATAAAGAAGCCCGTCATCAGAGATCGTCCAGGATTCTGCAATGCAGGGAATCAGCTGATTCTGCTTATCATACTGAACAAGCCCTTCCATGATCTGCGACAGAGCCCAGATGGTTTGGGTGGAATTGGACATCACGGGTTCAAGTGTTTCAATGTTCTGGCTCAGATTGAATCTGAAATAATTATTGTCCTTAACATTTTCCTTTGAACAGGAAGAAAGAAGGACAAGCAGGAACGCAAGAAAGGCAGTTTGAAATTTCATCATTATGGCAATATCGTTATTTTACCGGGCTTCAAAATAGTTAACCGCCATTCAAAAAATAATGTAAAGCACTTTAAGTGCGATGGACAACAAGACCCACGACAATATACTCAAAGCTCATTGCTTCGGCGACAAGTCGGCCACTGATTACCTGGTGAAGTACAAGAACATTCTTGAACTGCTTAACGATAGGCTCGCGCATTCCCCCGAAAAAGAGTATCTGGCATTTTATCCCGACAGCGGCGAGGTTGTGCGATACACTTATGAATCATTCATCGGAAAAGTTACGAGACTTGCAAATTTTCTTTTGAGCAAGGGCATGAAGAAGGGTGACAGGATAGCAACATTCTCTCATAACCATTCCGATACTGTGATACTCTATTTCGCATGCTGGTCGCTTGGACTTGTTGCAGTCCCGATAAATGTGAGCGAGGAGCCGGAGAGAGTCCGCTACATACTGGTGAACTCGGACACCAGAATGGTCTTCACGAGAAGTGAATATT
>DAIQRO010000441.1:0-1583 GCA_036786155.1 Bacteroidota bacterium | reverse complement strand
AACCTCAGAGCTTCGGACGAATCAAAAAGGAAGTGACGCATCAGGCTGAATTCATAACCGCCTATCGGATACTCAACCAGGTGACAGCATTTGAAATCCTTTTCTTCCCTGTTAAAAGCCAGCGTGTCAGGGTCTTTATCGCCAAGGTCATGCAAGAGCGTGTAGAGCGCAAGCGACTGCCCGAGTTTGTCCTGCGCCATTGAAGAGAAAGCTATGTCTTCTTCCAGTATCGGTCCAAGACCGGTCCATTCCGAATTCCTGTGGCCGAGTATAAGCTGATCGTCTGCCATTCTGTACAGCAGATCCCTTATTGCATCTTTGTTAAGTTCATTCATTTGTTTTGGGGATGTTCTTTTTTGTACTTATTGATCCGCTCCATCACTTTATAGCCGCCGGCTTCCCTGTACATCTTGTCGGGATTGTTTTCATACATGTCTTCATCTCTGTAATTGGTCTGATATACGTCAGCAGTCTTCACCACCCACAGACTTACGCACGGAGCTCTTCTGGCATACTGCTCCTTTGCTAGTATGTATGCCATCTCATGATTGGGTGCATGAACCGAGCCAACGTGTATGTGCCTGTCTCCTTTCTTTGTCTGGTGAAACACTTCGAATGTACCCCAGTGATGGATCTCTCCGAGCGGGCTTGCATCATGTGTTTCAGGCAATCCTTCCCGTGTGATCCTCGGATCAAGCGATTTCAGCGACATCTCAGATGATTAATGTGTGTTCGAAAATTATGACAGTGGAACAGTGTATTCTTCAGCATTGCGCATCAGCGCCCTTCTCACCCATTCACCTTTCTCTTCGGCTCTTTTTCTTACTGCAAGCCGTTCTTTGTTGCAGGGCCCGTCTCCGTTGATCAAGCGCTTGAATTCTTCCCAGTCGGGTTCAGTGTAATAACAAAGTCCCGTATCTTCATTCTTCTTCAGTTTCGGATCAGGAATTGTAAGCCCCAGTTCCCAGATCTTGGGCACATACATCTCAAGGAACTTCTGCCTCATATCATCATTCGAAGCCATCTTGACCTTCCAGCGCATGAGAGTTTCTGTGTGCACGGATATCTTGTCAGAAGGGCCGAAGAAATGCATGATCGGTTTCCACCACCTGTTCAGCGCATCCTGAACCATCTCTCTCTGCTTCGGAGTGCCTGTTGCAAGGAAGACAACGTTGTCATGTCCGTACTTGAGGTGGAAAGACTCTTCCATGCATATCCTTTCGAGTGCCCTGCAGTAAGGCCCGTATGAGCCTTTCGAGTTTGCAACCTGATTGATGATTGCGCCGGCATCAATGAGCCATGCGATTATCGCAGTGTCTGCCCATGTTACAGCGGGATAGTTGAATACATTGGAATATTTCGACTTTCCGCTTATCAGGTCGTTTATCATAGTTTCCCTCGGCTTGCCGAGAGTTTCAGCAGCGCTGTACAGCAACTGTGCATGACCCACCTCATCCTGAACTTTTGCCATGAGTGCGAGTTTTCGCCTGAAGCCCGGTGCGCGCGTGATCCAAGTTCCTTCGGGGAGGGCGCCTATGATCTCGGAATGCGCATGCTGTTCGATCATCCTGATCAGCTGTTTG
>DAIQRO010000440.1:0-1586 GCA_036786155.1 Bacteroidota bacterium | reverse complement strand
CTCGATGGCTTCAGGGCAGTTTACAGTTTCAGCATTGACAGCATGAAGCTCTCCGGCAATCCGCGTTTTCTGATCGATACAGAATCAGCTGGAAAGAAATTCGAGCCTGCGGGAATCCATAAGAGTCCGGCAGGAGGATCATTCTTGTTGATTTCATCCACTGGAAGTTCAGTGATTGAGATCTCTAAGGACGGAAAGATGATTGCAAAGGAAAAACTTAATCCCGAAATTCACGAACAGCCTGAAGGAATTGCCTTCCTCAAAGACGGAACGCTTGTCATATCAAGCGAGGGCAAGTCAGGCAAAGGCAGTATTGCGAAATATCCTCCGAAAAAATGAAAGCAAAGCAGTTAACATGAATGCTGTTTCTTTCAACTTCATCTCAATTCTGATTGCCTTCCTGTTCATCATATTTGCAAGCGTTGAAGTGCAGTCTCAGGGCAGTTCTACGAACGCTTCCGATTCTGCCGGCATATTCATTGATTACGAGACAGTCGTCGCCGGAAAGGACTATAAAATTGGCGGAATTTCGGAGATCATTCTCGGTGAACACTGGAGACAGCTTTGGATCAAGCCTTTCAGCGTGGGTGTGCTTGACCTTAGCAAATATGCAGGTGGATTGAAAGCGTACAAACCCGGCGGCGGACTTCAGACCAAGTCACTGCACTTCAGGGGAAATGACGGAAAACGTTACAAGTTCAGGTCTCTCGACAAGGATCCGAGAACTGTTCTCATTCCGGAGCTTCGAAATTCCATTGTTGCAGATGCTTTCAAAGATCAGATAAGCTCGTCTCATCCGTATTCTTCAGTGATCGCTTCAAGACTGCTTGATGAGATCGGAGTGCTGAACTCAAAACCTGTCGTGACCGTATTGCCGGATGATCCGTCGCTTGGTGAATTCAGGAGCAAGTTCCGAAATATGCTGGGAACCATTGAAGAAACTCCTACAGGTGAGAAAGACGGCAGGCCGGGGTTTTCAGGGGCTGATAAGATCGTTGACACTTATGAGTTGTATGAACTGCTGGAAAAGGACAACGACAATCAGGTTGATGCAAAAGAATATCTCAAAGCAAGGCTCTTTGATGTTCTTGTGGGAGACTGGGACAGGCACTATGACCAGTGGCTCTGGGCGGGTTACAGGAAAGACGGTAAGACAGTCTATAAGCCGGTTCCCCGTGACAGGGATCAGGCATTCTCGCTTTATGACGGCATCTTGCCGATGGTTGCAGGAAGGGCTATTACTCAGATCGAAGGCTATAGTGCGAATTATCCACCTATGTATGACCTCACATTCAGCGGAAGATATATTGACAGGAAAATTCTTCCGAAGCTTGACTACTCTGCGTATGATTCCCTTGCAAAATTCATACAAAGCCGGCTCACTGATGAAGTGAATGACGAAGCGGTAAGGCATATGCCGGTTGAATGGTATTCTGCAGGACTGACCCCGCTGAAGAAGCTCATCATCGCAAGGCGCGACAAGCTCGCAACCATAACTTCTGAGTACTATGAGCTCATCAATGAAGTAGCAGACGTTTACGGAACCAATAAGAATGAGGAAGTAAGGATCGATTGCAGAGGAGATG
>DAIQRO010000439.1:0-1588 GCA_036786155.1 Bacteroidota bacterium | reverse complement strand
CACAGGTTCATCAAGTTTCTCGAACTTGACGGGATCAGGTTTGAGGAACACGAGCCAAGACTGTTCTCATTCAACAACCCGTACGGCGCATGTGAAGAATGCCAGGGCTTCGGCAAGAAGCTTGACATAGACATGGACCTTGTGATACCTGACAAAAGAAAGTCAGTCTCAGAACATGCCATTGCGGCTTTTAACACACCAAAGCATTCATCCAACTACTACGACCTGATCCATGAAGCGGGCAACTTCGGCCTCGATGTATCTACGCCGTACTACAGACTGAGCGAAAACGAAAAGAGGTTCATTTATGAAGGCGGCGGCAAATATGACGGAATAAAGGGATTCTTCAGGAAGGTCGAAGCGGCAGCGGCGTATAAACTTCATTACAGAGTTCTGATGAACAAGTACAGGGCATATACAATTTGCTCCGCCTGCGGAGGCTCAAGACTGCGGAAAGAGGCGCTGTATGTAAAAGTGAACGGAAAGACTATGTTTGACATAGTGAAGATGAAGATTGATGAAGCGTATGAGTTCTTCAGAGAACTCATATTAAGTGAATATGACAAAAAGGTGTCGGAGAGAATAATGGAAGAGATAGTTAACAGGCTGAAGTATCTAAACGACGTTGGCCTGACCTATCTCACGCTTGACCGCCTGGCCAATTCGCTTTCGGGCGGTGAATCACAAAGGATCAATCTGTCCACTTCACTCGGTTCATCACTTGTCGGATCAATCTATGTACTGGATGAACCCTCGATCGGACTTCACCCAAGGGATAACGCAAAGCTGATTGCAATAATGAAATCTCTTCGTGATGTCGGCAACACCGTGCTTGTTGTGGAGCATGATGCCGAGATGATGCGCGAGGCTGATGCAATCGTTGACATGGGGCCGTTTGCGGGAGAAAACGGCGGCGAAGTGATATTCAACGGCGCTTACGATGATATACTTAAAGATGATCACTCTCTTACCGGAAGATATCTCAGCGGCAGGTCGAAGATAGAGATACCAAAGGCACGGCGGCTGACGGATGCCAGGACAAAGTACATAAGAGTTACCGGTGCCAGGGCCAACAATCTTAAGGACATCAATGTGAAGATCCCGCTTGGAATGTTCACCTGCATAACAGGTGTGAGCGGCTCGGGAAAGTCCACACTCATAAACAACATCCTCTACGCCGGACTCCTCAAGCATTTTGAAGGATCGTATTCCGAAAAGATCGGAGAGCATGACATGATTGACGGATATGAGCATATTGACGGTGTGGAGATGGTGGATCAGAATCCGATCGGAAAGACCCCGCGCAGCAATCCGATCACATATATCAAAGCATTTGACAGCATCCGTGAGGCATTTGCCGATACGCCGGAATCCAGGAGGAGAAATCATTACGCGGGTTACTTCTCGTTCAATATTCCCGGAGGAAGATGCGAGACCTGTGAAGGAACAGGAGTCATCAAAATTGAAATGCAGTTCATGGCGGATATTGTGCTTGAATGCGAAGACTGCAAGGGAAAGAGGTATAAGTCAGAAGCGCTTGAGATCAAGCTGAAAGGCGCTGACGGGAAACAAAAGAACATCAGCGAGG
>DAIQRO010000160.1:0-6950 GCA_036786155.1 Bacteroidota bacterium | reverse complement strand
CGAATATTCCCGAAACTGAGAAACCGTTGTCTTCAAAACCTGCTTCAGCATCAACGCTCCATACAAAGACAGCATTCTGGTCCTGCTTGATGCCGCCTCCGAAATATGCATAGAACTTTCCGAATGTGTCGAAAGCATAAGCTCCGAATCCCGTGATATCCCTGTTCTGCGGAGAGTAGTAGAGCGGCGAGTAATGCTCGTAGTCCCTGAACTGGTAATACATTCCGATGTTGATCTTCGGCTTCACAAGAAAGTCATAGCTGATTCCCAGATTGAACATCCTGTTCGGGTTTCGTCCTTTGATGTCATATCCTTCAATGTAATTGTTCCTTACATCTGCATACAGGTAAGACAATGACAGATCAAGAGAGGCATACCGGAATTCGATGCTTTCACTCAGATAATCCTGCCCAACCATGTTCCAGTAGTAAAAATAGTTGTATCCGCCTTCCAGAATATTGAGCACTGAGAATTCACCTGACTCGATTAGAGTCCTGTATCTTCCTCCGTAAGATGTAAATGTCTCATCGCTGATGCTTGCGGAACCGAACGCCTCTAGTCTGTACATATCGCTGAAATCATATTTTGCGACAATGCCGGTATTGTCATACCATCTTTCCCTGTCCGGCTGTCCTGTTTCCTCACGCTTCGAATATTCGACCTGATTGTAAAGGTCCAGCCTGAACTGATCGGAGAAATTCTTGCCTATCCTGAAATTTTCATAGATCGAACTGTTGCCGTAGAGTTCTTCGGTCTCATTAAGATAACCGGTCTTGAATGAAAGGTCGGTTTCATCCCAGAAACTTCCTTCTGTTTTTTTGCCTGAGATCCTCACACCTGAATTTGATAAATATGACTGCGCAAACGCCGGTCCCGAAAGCAGAATTGCCGCAAAGATTGATGAGAACAATATCCGCCGGCAGTTATTCAAACCGGGCTGTTTGAATTTGTCAATTCCGAACCTATCGACTTTACTCCTTTTCTCTCAAACTTATTCCACTCGCTCTTCTTTCTCAGGAAATCAGTCAGGCCTTTGACCTGTGCCGCAATCCTGAAGAACGAAAAACTGAAATCGGAAATGATGCTGAAGAATATCAGAGTTGCCCAGTCCATGAATGACTTATACCTGAGTGCATTCCTGCTGACGGCGCTTTGCTTCTCGCTCCAGTTCTCAATATAGACGGTTACCACGCTTATGATCAGAGCGGAAGTGACGGTGATGAATATTGCCATGTAAATCACCCATTGAACGTTGATCAATCCTGCAAATCCAACATAAGCGATAAATGCGAGTGCGATTATTTTGATCAGGGGGGAGATCAGCTCATAAAAGAAATAATATGGCAAAGCGATCAGTCCCGTTGTCCTGTAATTCGGATCAAACATCATCTTCTTATGCATCGAAATTGTCTCGGCAAGTCCGAGATGCCACCTTGTCCTCTGCTTGAAAAGATTCTTCGCGTTGTCCGGCACTTCTGTCCAGCACAGCGGTTTTGCCAGATAGACCGCCCTGCACTTTCTGCCTGTTTCCCTGTAATATCTCCACAATCTTACAACTATTTCCATGTCTTCGCAAACAGTTGTTTTTACCGACTTAAAAATACTCTTTATATACTCTCCTTCCGACCGGCCTGTCAGGAATCCCCCAATCGCAAGCAGGTCCCTTTTTCTGAAAACCGAAAAAGCCCCGGACATTATAAGTATGGAGTTGATCTTGCTGAGCCCTATCCTCGAAACAAAGAACGATTTGATGTACTCGGTGATCTGCCACAGGACAAGCGGATTTGAAGGCATTCTGGCATTCACTACTCTGCCGTCACTGATGACCGTATCGTTTGCAACTGCTATCTGTCCGCCGGTTACAAATACAGTTTCATCCAGCACCATTTCATTTACTACCCTTTTGAGTGAAGCCCTGTCAAGAATTGAATCGGCATCTATAGTACAGACAATTTCACCTCCGGAAAGGTTTATGCCTGCATTCAGCGAGTCCGCCTTGCCGCCGTTTCTTTTGTTCAGCAGAGTCAGCAATCCGTCATCCGAACTATAGCAGGAGATTATCTCAGCAGTCTTCAGGCCGCCTGCAACGGGAAGCTGAAATTCCCTGAGGCCGAACTCCCTTATCATCGCACCGTGTGTGTCATCCGAAGAACCGTCATTGACAACGATGATCTCAAACTCAGGATAGTCAAGTGAGCGGAGCATCCTTACGCAGTTTGCAATTGAGACCTCTTCGTTGTAGGCAGGCACAATAATGCTGACCTTGGGAAACTTCTCCAAAGGAGCAATGCGCGACTCTCTTCTGAATGTGAACAGGAATATCAGGAAAAGGGCGAGATCAAAAATGAAATAACTGAGAAAGTAGATCACAAACAGCTTCTCAATTATTCTTACAACGTAATTCTCCAATCCAATGGGGTTGTTTGCAAATGACCCTAAGCCCGGGAACGGCTTCAGGCAAATCGGGCTGAATGCGCATAAGTTGATGAAGAAAAACAATTTCTGTTTTTCATTTAACAACGCGGATTCATATATTGTAAGCCAAATTTAAGCAGTTTGATTTTCAATTACAATTTTAACTTCCCCTCTTCTTCAGACGGGAGGCCAAAATAACTTTCCCAAAAGATGCAGCGGTCTCTTTCCGGATTCACAATTATTTTTCTCTTTCTTGCTTTTACAGCCTCTGCAAATGCGCAGGTTACGGCTCAATGGACCTCCGTCTATAACGGTGTTTCGAGTGACACCGATGAAGTTGCCGACATTGCAGTTGACAACTCGGGATTTGTCTATGTTACCGGCTTCAGCAAGTCATCTTCAAGCGGCAAGGATATAGTTACGCTGAAGTACGATCCGCAGGGCAATCAGGTTTGGCAGGCCGCTTACAATAATTCCACAGCTAACGGTAACGATATTCCCACTTCCATTCTTGTTGACAATACCGGTAACGTTTACGTAACGGGAAAGAGTGAAGGGGCAGGTTCCTTTTACGACATAATCACTGTCAAATACTCTCCTGAAGGCAGTGAGCTTTGGAATGACAGATACAATGGTGAAGGCAATGATGTGGATTGCGGAAACGCTTTAGACCGGGATCTTCTTGGAAATGTGATAGTTGCAGGCTACAGCGTTGGTGCAACAAGCAGTGAGGACTTTACCACAATCAAGTACTCCCCTGCCGGTACGCGCCTCTGGATCGCAAAATACAATGAACCCGTAGAGTTCGACATTGACATAGCGACTTCCCTGATAACAGATAATTTCGGCAATGTGTATGTTGCCGGCTACAGCAACGGTTTCGGAACTATGGAGGATATTGCAGTTGTGAAGTATGACCTTTCCGGAAATGAGATGTGGGTCGCAAGATACAACGGCGCAGGAAACAGTTACGATATTTCCACAGGGATCGGGCTCGATCCAAGCTATAACATCTTTGTCAGCGGTTATTCAAACAGCCCTTCTTCTGCAGAAGACTATCTCGTATTGAAGATCGGTCCATCCGGAAACATAATATGGGACAGGACATTCAACGGCGCATCAGGCGAGTACGATATCACCTGCGGACTGGCTGTAGATGCTTCAGGCAACTGCACAGTTTCCGGATACAGTTTCAATACAGCATCCGGAGAAGATTTTGTGACAATCAAGTATGACGCCGGCGGTGCCATAGCATGGAGAAAAGAATTCAACGGCGCAAGCAGTTCATTCGACATTGCAACAGGCATTGCTCAGGATAATTCGGGAAATGTTTATATAACGGGTTACAGCTACAGCGAGAATACATATGAAGATTATGCAACCGTCAAGTATGATGCAAACGGCAATCTTCAGTGGACGCAGATGTTCAACGGAACTTCCGGCGATGCCGACATTGCCAACTCCATTGCAGTTGACGCAATGAACAATGTCTACGTCTCCGGCTTCAGCTATGAAGGATCGACCGGCGAAGACTACATCACATTGAAGTACTCACAGACAGTTGGCGTGGAAGGAAACAGTACCGCAATTGCATCCGGATTTACGCTGGATCAGAATTACCCCAATCCCTTCAATCCTTCAACAACCATTACTTACGAACTGCCTTCATCTGCAAAAGTGTTGCTTGAAGTATTCAATTCCGCGGGCATAATGGTAAGAATGCTTGAGAATGCAAGGCAAAAGCCTGGAACTCACAGCATTGTTTTCAACTCGGCGGGTTTGCCGAGCGGAGCGTACTATTACAGACTTACTGCTTCAGATGAGCGCTCAGGGATATCATTTTCACGGACCAGAAAAATGCTATTGATAAAGTAACACCGGCCACGAACTGAAGATGCTTTTCAAGACTCCTTTGTTGATTGCCGCATTGCTCATGTTTTTGCCGGCTCAGTTGCTTTCACAACAGCTTGAATGGCAGCTTCTTCCTAATTCCCCGACTCCGGATTCCTCATCACAAAGGTTTGAGGATGTTCACTTTCCGAACCTCAGTACAGGATACATTGCACAGTATTCCGGAAAGATCTACAAGACAACCAATGGCGGAAACAACTGGAATCTCAACAATACATCCGTTGATTTTCCACATGCAAATTACAGGTGCCTCGGATTCTTCGATGCTTTTAACGGATTGCTTGGCACTCTGAGATTCAATTCACCGCTTTACAGAACTTCCAACGGCGGCACGAACTGGATACAGGTGGGACTGCCCGAGCCAAGGCCATACGGGATCTGCGGAATATCTATCGTTGACGGAAGCACGGCTTACGCTGTCGGCAGGTACTCCGCCCCTGCCAACGTGATAAAGACCACAAACCTCGGACTTAACTGGACTTCGATTCCCATGGACACATCGCTTGTAAGGACACTCGTTGATTGCCACTTCTGGTCGCCTGATTCGGGAATCATCGTCGGCGGTTACAACATCAACTCATACCAGAACGGTAACGCCGTAATACTGATCACTTCAGACGGAGGCTCTTCATGGCAGAGAGTTTACAGATCCAACAGGAGCGGTGAGTGGTGCTGGAAGATCAGCTTCATTTCAAAGGACACCGGCTTCGTCAGCATCGAAAGGCACAGCGGAATGTCTTACTATCTCAAGACCACAGACCGCGGGCTTACCTGGCAGGAGAATCCTTTCCTTGTTTATGATCAGGAAGGGATCGGCTTCATCAACAACAACACCGGCTGGATTGGCGGCTGGACCGGGCCGACTTACAAGACCACCGACGGAGGCGCCAACTGGTTTCAGCTTCCGTGGAGTTACTTCGTCAACAGGTTCAGGTTCATGAACAATTACACAGCAGGTTACGCAGTCGGCGACAGGGTTTACAAACTGCTTCCGTACAATTTCTCTCCGAATCAGAAATTTGCGGTGATCGGTGATTACGGTTCGGCCGGAACGGGCCTTTCTGCAGTTGCTTCCTATGTTCACAGCTGGCAGCCGGATTTCGTTATAACCGCGGGCAATAATAATTACGAGAGCGGTAGCTCTGTTACAATTGACAGTAACATCGGAAGATATTTCAGCAGGTACATTCATCCATACACAGGGAATTTCGGAAGCGGCGACACAGTGAACAGGTTCTTCCCGGCACTCGGAAGCGTTGACTGGATAACTTCGGGCGCAACGCCGTACCTTAATTATTTTACTCTGCCCGGAAATGAAAGATATTACGAATTCAAAAGAGGCAACATAAAATTCTTCTGCATTGACAGCGATCCCAATGAACCTGATGGCACGGATTCAAACTCCGTTCAGGCGCAGTGGCTGAAGGACCGGCTTGCACAGTCAGACGGTGAATGGAACATAGTTTACTTCAATCATCCTCCTTATACATCGGGCATTACATCCGGTCCCGCGGAATACATGAGATGGCCTTTCAAACGCTGGGGGGCAAGCGCAGTGATCTCCGGCAGTGAGCACAACTATGAACGGCTCATAATTGACGGATTGCCTTACTTTGTGAACGGCGTCGGCGGAAAGAGCATTCATCCTTTCGGCACGGCAGTGCCGGGCAGTGGTGTCAGGTATAATTCCAAGTTCGGCTATATGGCAGGTTTCGAATTTTCCGACAGGCTCGAATTCAGATTTTACACTATGACAGGACAGCTCATAGATTCATACAACATTTACAGAGGTATCAAGACACTTGAACTGACCACTGCAATTGAAGGATATGTGGATATGCCGCCCAATCCCACTTCCGGTGAGCTTGTGAGCATCTCACTCAGGAATGCAACAGCGCCTTATGTTGTCGTAGATTCCGCCAAAGCGATAATAAGGAACAGCGGCCCGAGCATGATCACTTTCATGAACGCGAAGAATGCAACCGACTATTACATAGTTGTCAATCACAAGAACTCTATAGAGACCTGGAGCTCATCGGGAAAGAAGTTCTCCGGCGGATTTGCTTCATTCAATTTCACCGACTCCGCAACTAAAGCATACGGAAACAATCTTCTTCTGAAGAGCGGCAAGTACTGCATTTACTCCGGCGATGTGAATCAGGATGACTTTGTGGATGCCGCTGACTTCGGGCTCATTGACAACAGCGCTTTCGAGTTTGCTTCGGGAAATGTACTTGAAGACCTCAACGGCGATCAGTTTGTGGATGCGTTCGATCTTGCAATAGTTGACAATAACTCATTCAATTTCATCTCTGCGGTTATTCCGTGACTTATCCGTCCCGGCTGTTTGCATTCGAACATCTTCTCATTAGTCAAGTTGTTCTGAGTCTGTAGATATTCTCCACACCTTCTTTGTGGATTTATTCCACAGTTCAATTTTCGAACTGATATTCCAATCGAAATTCAAACGAATATTTCCTGGCTTGAATATTGCGGCAATTTAACAGGACGAGTGACCAGTTCTTTTTATTAGCTTATTCAATCCCCAAAAATATTAGTAAAGGAGGAAACGAAAATGGAGCCATGCTTATCATAGTTCCAACCTCATAGTTCTTATTCCCTAA
>DAIQRO010000438.1:0-1603 GCA_036786155.1 Bacteroidota bacterium | reverse complement strand
GCGGGCCGTTGTCAGTGCTGTACATTACAAAGGTATCTTCCGCAATTCCAAGCTCATCAAGGAGATCTATCAGCTCACCGACATTCCTGTCGTGGTCTATCATTGTATCGTGATACTCCGATTGCCACCTGCCTGCCTGCCCTTTGCTCTTCGGCTTTGTGTGTGTGAATGCATGCATATGAGTGGTGTTGAACCAGCAGAAGAACGGTTCGTCATTTTTCCTTGCATTCCTTATGAAATCCTTTGCGGCCTTCGCAAATTCATCGTCAACTGTTTCCATTCTCTTCTTTGTCAAAGGTCCTGTATCTTCAATCCTTTGCTTCCCCACTTTTCCGAATCTCGGATCAACGGTTTTGTCGTCTTTGTCCGTTGCCCAGCAGTGCAGCTCACCTCTCGGGCCGTAATTCTTTTTGAAGTTCGGAAAGTCCATCTCATTCGGATAGTCCGGATGTTCCGGCTCTTCTTCCGCATTGAGGTGGTAAAGATTTCCGTAGAACTCATCAAAGCCGTGGGCTGTCGGCAGAAACTCATTCCTGTCACCGAGATGATTTTTTCCGAACTGACCCGTTGTGTATCCCAGCCCCTTCAGCATCTGAGCAATCGTCACATCGCGGGCCTGAAGGCCCTGAGGTGCGGCGGGCATTCCGACCTTCGAAAGGCCTGTCCTGTACGTGCACTGCCCGGTTATAAATGCTGATCTTCCTGCGGTGCAACTTTGCTCACCGTAGTAATCAGTGCATATTGCACCTTCCTTTGCAATCCTGTCAATGTTCGGAGTCCTGTATCCCATGAGTCCCATGGAATAGCAACTGAGATTTGACTGTCCGATATCATCTCCCCAGATGATCAGGATGTTGGGCCGCTTTGCCTTGCCTTTTGCCGCCAGGGTTTTTGATTTTTTCATTTTGCGATTTTTAATTTACCCGAGGCAGTTAGAGGATTCACTTGCCCGATGGTTTAGAAGTTGTGCATCTTACGCTATCAAAATCAAACTTTCAAACCCTATCTCAGCGGGAAGCGGGAAATTTTTTGCGGATTGTGAAATTGGCTTACTGAACTCACTGATTAGAATGCTTTCGTTTGCAGAAGCGTCTGCGCTCAGAATCACAAATAAGCCGGGATGCCCGGCAATGCTCACGCTTTTTGAATACTTCACTGAGAGTCCTACAACAGGAAACATAATTGTACGGAAGTAACATCTGCCCCAAGCGAAATATTTTGTCCCGTGGGCCGGTGAAGATCAAAGATGGAGATTCAGAACGGCCTGATTCTGCATTCAATCAGATAACCATGCACCTGTAGAAGCCTGCTCAGTACCAGAAGTACTGAAAAGAAATCCCGTAGAAGTCAAAGTCAGATCCTCTGCGAATTACGGCACCGGTATGATACTGAAGTTTGACAGCCAGATTCTTGGACAATGCGCTCGAAACGACTGCACCTATTCGCCAGTTGTCTTGTTTTGTATTGTTGCTCACACCGTTTATGCTTGTATTTCCGCCGTTTGAATATGCAACATTGATCCCTGCCCAGGCAATGTTCTTATAAACATAGTTTATCTGTCCCTGTATATTGAACAGCGGATCAGTCTCCAGCTTATTGGACT
>DAIQRO010000437.1:0-1608 GCA_036786155.1 Bacteroidota bacterium | reverse complement strand
ACTTTACCTGGCAATATAACTCTAAACGGTATCAAAGGACCACTTCATATTGCAGGTGCCGGGATCTGCCGGCTTCTGCACACAAAAGGTTTGTTAACTTCGAGACACATAGCGTTCATCCTGATCTTCTTCGCAACTGCATACTCCTTCGCGCAGGATGTGAATCCCAACTACCGCACGTACACGGCGCGCATCGGTCATACAGACACACTGATAGCACTGCCGGAGAAATTACTCATCCAGTATTCCGAAATACTCACTCTTCAGCAAAAAACACTTAAGCCGGGTGACGACTACAGGATCGATTATAAGGAAGGTACCATTGCGCTGAGCAAAGACCTTTTCAGGAACCTTGAGCTTGATACATTTCAGATATACAGTGTGAAGGTAGATTACGACGTATTTCCTTATGCATTCAGGGATGAATACTCCAATTTTGAAATTCTTGTGCAGAGAGATACGATTACCGGCGACACCGTGGAGATTGCCACTCAGAAGTCTGACTTCATGGGCAGTGTATTTGAAGGAACGGACCTCACCAAATCCGGAAGCCTCTTCAGGGGATTTTCAGTCGGCAACAACAGAGACCTTACGCTTAACTCCGGCTTTCGTCTTCAGCTTAACGGCAAGCTCGCCTCAGATCTTGAAATAAACGCGGCACTTACGGATGAGGATTCGCCGATACAACCCGAAGGAAACACACAGAAACTTCAGGAGCTCGACAAGGTCTTCATTGAGATCAAGGGCAGTAATTTCACCGGAACCATCGGCGACATCAATGTCGGCGTGGCGGAAACGCAGTTCATCAACTTCAGCAGAAAGATACAGGGCGCAAAGGCCTTTGCGGATTACGGATTCGGTGAAGCCGAATTCAGCGGTGCAGTTCAGAGGGGAAAGTTCAACATAAACACATTCAACGGCATTGACGGCACACAGGGACCGTACAGGCTGATCGGAAGAGAGAACGAAACTGAAATAGTTGTACTTTCCGGAACGGAAAAAGTTTACCTCGACGGAGTGCCTATGACGCGCGGCGAGCAGGCTGACTATGTGATTGATTACGGGATCGGGACAGTTACATTTACAAACAAGAGACTGATAACTTCCGCCTCAAGAATAATTGTTGAGTTCGAATACACCGACAGGAAGTATTCAAGGACAATACTTACAGGTTCAAACGTATCGAGATTCCTGAAGAACAGGCTCAGCATATTTGCCCATTACATCGGGGAAGACGATAACCCTGACAAGACAATTGATTTCTCGCTTACGGAAGAAGACAGGCAGATTCTGGCTCAGGCAGGAGACGACAGGTTCAAGGCGGTGAAGTCCGGAGTTGTGTTTGTGGGAACAGACTCTGCAACGGGAATTGGTAAAGGATTGTATGTGAGGTCCGACACACTTGTAAGCAACGAAACTGTCACTTACTACAAGTATCTTCCCAATGATACCGCATCAGTGTATCAGGTAGTGTTCTCTTTCGTGGGCCAGGGTAACGGAAACTACAGCCAGCAAACGCTTCAGCAGTACAGCTTTGCAGGGATCAAACAGGGGAGTTATGACACAGTGATATTCATACCCATTCCCAACTCTTATCAGGTGGCAGAC
>DAIQRO010000436.1:0-1620 GCA_036786155.1 Bacteroidota bacterium | reverse complement strand
CTTGCAGCGGTCTCTTCAAAGTTTATGACGCTTTCGCCTGCCTTTGTGAAGACCTGTGCAGGGACCTCTGCGGAGCAGATGAAGCCGAAGGCAATTAATACTAAATACCTTTTCATTAAGATTGAGTTTATTTTGAAAATGCTTTAGACCGGAATACGTTTGCAGGCCCGATTCGGTTCACATTTACCGGGGACAAATTCACTCTATAATTTGCTTTCCGGCGGAGGGGGCAAAACCTGTATCCTGCCTCGATAAGCAGATACCGGAAAGAAAACAGCAGATAAATGAAATCAACTAATGAACTTCACGAACTGATCAAAGCCCTCACGCCTCAGGAAAAAAGGCGTTTTAAACTCGATGCTTCTGTGCAGGGTGGCGGCAAGAAGTATATCGCATTGTTTGACCTGATATCCAGGCAGAAAGTGTATGATGAAGCTAAGCTGAGGCAAGAACTGAAAAAGAGGAATTTTGACGAGAGCATCTCCTTCACGAAGAACTATCTCTACAAGATGATACTCAGGAGCATCATTTCATCTTCAGCCGAAAACTCCGCAGATGTCCGGCTAATGGAAATGTATTCAAGGTGCAGGGCACTCTATGACAGGGCGCTCTTCGGAAGATACTTTAAGGCGGTTGAGGCGGGGAAGAAGATCTCGCTTTCATTTGAGCGATACGGTTTTGCCCTAGAGTTCATAAGCATGCAGAGGCAGCTTCTCAGAAAAGAACAAACGCTGAAGAACAATGCAGACAAATTTTTCAAAGAGGAAGCAAGGGTACTTGGGATTCTGGATGCATTGAATCAACTCAAACGGCTCATTGCAGGACTTGTGGAATTCAGAAGGTTCAAAGGCTTTTGCCGGAATCATTCGGACCTTGAATATGCTGATGAAGTTCTAATGAAAATTGAAGAATTGAGCTCTTCACTTTCTGACTCATTAACTGCCAAAGAGAGAAAGCTATACGCATCTTATCTTGTTCATGTGATCAAAGGAGAAACGGACAAGGCTTATAAAGCATCCAAAGAGAGGCTAAGCATTGTAATGTCAGGACCGGGAATTTTCAGGAGCTCTTTCCCCGGTACGGAGGATGATTCTTATTTTGATCTGCTTGAATCCTGCCTGAGGATCAACAATGCCAAAGCCGCAATATCATTGCTGAAAGAATACGACAGCCGGTTCAGGAAGACAGGCACTTATATGCTCAACAGGAAGATCTTTGAATTCATGATAAAGCTGTACAGCGGCCGGACTGCGGACAGGAAATCCGAGGCACAGCTTTCGGCGGAATTGCAGGTATTCCTCGAAACAAACAGAGGCAAGATAACTGTGGGCACTGTGAATGACCTTCTGCTCAGATCCTCTTTGCGTTGCTTTGAAACAGGTAATCAAAAGGAATCTCTGAAGATTGCCGAGAAGATCCTTTCACCCGGCATACTTAAGTTTGTACCGTCAATTGAGTTGCCGGCAAGAATGATCGAAGTCCTGTGTCACTTTGATCTGGGAAATTTCCGACTGGTAAGATACAAGGCAATGTCTGCACTCAAGGCACTGAGAAGAAAGGGACTGCTTTCTGAGGTTGAGAAGACAGTCCTGAATCTGTAAAAGAGGACGGATCCGGGCG
>DAIQRO010000159.1:5030-7192 GCA_036786155.1 Bacteroidota bacterium | reverse complement strand
CGCATGCTGGTCGCTTGGACTTGTTGCAGCCCCGATAATTGTGAGCGAGGAGCCGGAGAGAGTCCGCTACATACTGGTGAACTCGGATTCAAGAATGGTCTTCACAAGAAGTGAATATTTTTCAAAGCTGAAAGAATCTCAGACCGGCGGTATTCCCGAGATAGTCGAATTCGACAAGTTTGAATACGGCAGACTCGGACAAGGCATTGCGCTTGACTATATGGTTGACAAAGAGGATGAGTGCCTTATTGTATATACATCCGGTACAACAGGCAATCCGAAAGGAGTAGTGCTGACGCAGTACAACCTTATGGTGGATGCCCATGCAATTTCGGATTGGCACAGGCTCTACAAAGACGATACCATGATGTGCGTTTTGCCGATCCACCATGTTAACGGAACCGTTGTCACAATAATGACCACCATGTATTACGGCGGACGGCTGATACTCAATCAGAAATTTCACACACATTATTTCCTGAAGAGGATGCAGGATGAGAATGTGAAGGTAGTGAGCGTAGTGCCGACTCTGCTTCAGTTCCTCCTTCATACTGACGAAAATTCATCAAAATTTGATCTGTCACATTTCTCGCATATAATTTGCGGTGCGGGCCCTCTGACCTGCGAACTTGCAAGAAACTTCGAGCAAAGGTTCGGCCTGAGAATAGTCCACGGATACGGCCTGTCAGAGACTACATGCTATTCCTGTTTCATTCCCATTGACCTGAGTCCTGAAGAGCATTACAAATGGCAGAATGATTTCGGATTTCCGGCCATCGGAATACCGGTTGAATGCAACGATATGGAAATACACAATGACAGGGGAGAATCGCAAACGGAAGACAAAAGAGGTGAGATAGTGATAAGAGGGCACAATGTTATGAAATACTATTACAACAATGATGAAGTGAACAGGAAGACTTTCGAATTCGGCTGGTTCAGGTCAGGCGATGAAGGATTTTTCAAATATGACGGCGAAGGAAGAAAGAATTTCTTCATTACAGGAAGAATTAAGGAGCTGATAATCAGGGGAGGTGTGAACATATCGCCTCTGGAGATTGACGAGGTCATATCATCTGCAGAATTTGTTAAGGCAGGGATCGCAGTAGGATTTGACAACGACTGGTACGGAGAGGAAGTCGGAGCTCTTGTAATGCTGAAGGAAGGAATTCCGTCAACTGCGAATGAAGAAGATATCAAGAAGAAGATCATGGAATATTGCAGGAAAAACCTGCCATTCTACAAGAGCCCGAAAGTTGTGATCATATCAGACTCAATACCGGTAACATCAACCGGCAAATATCAGAGGAACAAAGTGAAACATCTCTTCGGCAATTTCAAAGAAGTGCAGTTCAAAGATAAGTAGCAAGCGCAGGATGCAATTCAAAACTTCTTCATTTCCGGCACTTCGATGATCCTCACACCTGACGGCGGGCTTTCCACAGCATTAACAAAACACCGGATGTATTGTTCAAGACTAATGAGTCCGAGTCTGTTGGCCGAGTCAGATGTTGACGGGATAACAGACAGCAGAGAATAGACCGGCAGTAGCATAAGCGGCCATCTGTGTCCGGGTCCGATTACATACCAAGGCCTCAGGAAAGTCGCATTCATACCGCTTTGCGAGATCAGCTCTTCGCATTTCATTCTAACTTCAATGTAGTCTTTCATAACCGGAGCAGGATGAGCCACGCTCATATAGACGAAGTGTTCAACACCCTTTCCGCTCGCTGCTTTCAGCGCTTCGCGGACAGAGGCGAGGTCGATAGAGTTGAAAGCGTTCTTTTTGCCCGGGCCGGGGTGAGGTACTCCGATGAGATGGATGAAAGTGGAACAGCCGGAGAGGAAAGGGGCGAAGCCCCTTCCGTCAAGGGCTTCGCCCTTATGCACAGTCACTCCCTCCGCAACACGGCGCTTCGCGCCGTCCCGCACAAGCGCATGCACCTCAAACCCCTTCTTCACCAGTTCCGGCATCAAAGCCGATCCGATGTAGCCAGTCCCGCCGGTAATAAACACCTTACGGTTCATATTCCTGCATCACCTTCTGCGACTTAAGAAATAGAAGACCAGGGAAATTATGATGCTTATTATGATCGATGTGGCAAGCGGAAAGTAAAATGTGAAATTTTCACGCTTTATCGTTATGTCACCCGGCAATTTTC
>DAIQRO010000159.1:1207-5020 GCA_036786155.1 Bacteroidota bacterium | reverse complement strand
GCCATCACTATGCCGGATACAAGTAGTATCTTTCCTATCGGCTGCAGGCCTTCCATTCAATCAGACAGTGAAAATGTGCCAAAATGATTCAGTTGAGATAGCCAATGAGTATTAGTAACTTGCATCAAACTTAACACAATAATCTCAACATTCCTACAGACTAAATGAAAGAATACGACGTACTTGTAATCGGAAGCGGTCCCGGTGGATATACCACAGCAATCAGGGCATCACAGCTTGGCTTCAAATCAGCAGTCATAGAACGCGACAGGCTAGGAGGCATTTGTCTAAACTGGGGTTGCATCCCGACAAAAGCCCTGCTCAGAAATGCTGAGCTCATGAACAGCCTTAAGCACATGGATGATTTCGGAATCACGGTGGATGTAAAGAAGTTTGATTTTGACAAGATCATTTCCCGCTCAAGAGGAGTTGCCGATGCTTCGGAAAAGGGAGTGAAGTTTCTGATGAAAAAGAACAAGATCGACGTGATCGAAGGTACTGGTATCATCAATAAGGACAAGACAGTTTCTGTGAAAGATAAGAACGGCAAGGAAACGGAAAAGATAAAGGCGAAGCATACAATAATAGCTACGGGAGCCAGGGCAAGAACGATCGGTGACGTGAAGTTTGATGAGGAGAAGATACTTTCATCTACCGGCGCAATGATCATGAAAAAACTGCCTTCAAAACTGACAATAGTCGGCAGTGGAGCAATAGGCGTTGAATTTGCTTATTTCTACAATGCGTTCGGAACGGAAGTGACTATTATTGAGATGATGCCGACGATAATGCCGATTGAGGATAAGGATATTTCCGATGTGGTAGCAAGGGAATTCAAGAAGAGCGGAATCAAAATACTTACCGAAACCAAAACGGAGAGCGTAGAGGTGAAGGGTGGAAAAGTGATCACAAAAGTTTCCGGAAAGGCAAACGAAGCTATCGAGTCTGATGCTGTTCTGCTGGCAATCGGAGTTCAGGGCAATATCGAAAACATCGGGCTTGAGAATGCAGGCATAAAGACCGAGCGCGGCCACATTACGGTTGACAAGGATTACAAGACAAACGTGGAAGGCTTCTATGCGATCGGCGATGTGATAGGAGCGCCGTGGCTTGCGCATGTAGCTTCTTCAGAGGGTATCAACTGCGTGGAGAAGATCAAAGGTATGCGTGTGCCCGACATTGATTATTCCAATATACCGGGTTGCACATACTGCCAGCCGCAGGTTGCATCCGTGGGGCTCACGGAAAACAAAGCGGTTGAGGCCGGCTATGAAATTAAGGTCGGCAAGTTTCCGTTTTCTGCCAGCGGCAAGTCCCGTGCAATGGGAGAGACCACGGGGCTCATAAAAGTGATCTTCGATGCAAAGTATGATGAGCTTATTGGTGCGCATATTGTCGGAGTTGAAGCAACCGAACTTATCACGGAGTTTGTCCTGGCCAAATCGCTTGAGGCCACTCATGAGCAGATCCTTAAGACGGTACATGCACATCCGACTCTCAGCGAGATAAATATGGAGGCAGTAGGCGTTGCATACGGCGAAGCAATAAATATTTAGATTGTCTAATCAAATTAATTAGCATATTTTGATTCAGGCAAATCAACTCGAAATTCCATTAAATACTAAACTCAAGGAGTCAAATCATGGATGACAATAAATCAGGAAAAGGCCTGCTGCTTTTCGGACTGTTCATCGGAGCGGTTGTCGGAGCGGCTACAGCTTTGCTTACAGCGCCAAAATCAGGGCGGGAGCTGAGAAACGATATCAGGATCAAAAAGGACGAATATCTTGACGACACTTCAGAATACCTGGAAATTGCTAAGACAAAGGCAACTGATCTGATAAACGAAGGAAAGAAGAAATCAGAGAAACTTATTTCCGACGCAAAAGAAAAGGCAACCTCGCTCATTAAGGATGCAAACTCAATACTCAACCAGGCAAAGGTCAGGGCAACAGGAACGGCTGAATCAACCAAAGATACAATAGTTGGCGAAGCCGAAAAAGTGAAGGATGCATTCAAGGCAGGAGTCGAAGCGTACAATCAGGAAAAGTCGAAAGGAATCTGAATAAATTAGTTCAGCTGATCTGAATTGGAGACTACGGCATTCATATTAAGGCTGTTGGCTGATGTTTCAATCATCTTCCTGTTCATTGCGCTTGTTGTGCTTGTATTCAACCTTACAAAGACATTCAAAGCCTTAACAGAGAAACTTGATTCGCTTTCGGCCGACATAAAGGATATCAAGCCAAAACTTGAGGTCAGCCTGGAAAAAGCAAACTCACTTTCTGACAATGTCGGCGCGCTATTCAGCAATGTGAATGAGCAGGTGGATAAAGTCGGTGTCGTGGTTAGCAAGTTTTCTGACACTGCAAATGATGTGCTTGTGCTTGCGGACAATCTTCAGCAGAAAGTCCGCAATCCTCTGCTTGAAGGTGCAAGCACCATTTCGGCAATTGCCGCAGGAGTCAGGACTTTTACCGATGTTTGGAATCAGGGCAAGAATCGTCGTTCAGTAAAACAACAGATCCAACTGACTGAAAAGCTGACGGAGTCTGTGGAAGAGTTTAACAAAGAGCTTGACGAGGTAAATGCGCAACTTTCGGATATGAAGTCAAAGGACTGAAAAGTTTACGTAATCATTTGTTAAAAGAAGGCAGGCCTGACAGCCTGCCTTTGTTGTTTTGATCAACATGAACGAAATTTTGCAATACTCATAGTTCAGCCTGTGGGTTGAAATAATACATTTCATCAAAGATCTCATAACCGTAATTTTGTAGAAATCAGAATTGAAGGAGAATTGAAATGAGTACCTTACCGCAAAACAGGTTGAGGACTTTGCAGATTGCAATCCTCACAGTAGTAATAATTTCCGGCGCTTTACTTGCACAAAAGACATATGGACAGAGCTACATCTTCTGTGACTTTGAGAACACGGCTTTTCCTCCCGCCGGATGGACACTTGCAAACACTTCTTCGTATGACTGGATCAGAACTTCATATGCAAGCGGATACGGTGTGGGAGTTTCTTCCGCCATGGTGGATTTTTACGATTACCCGAGCGGAAATTTTGAGATGGCCAGTCCCGTCTTTGCACCTTCTGTTTCAGGCGACTCGATCTCATTTGATCATGCTTATGCAACAGGCTCAAATGAAAACGACCGGCTTGAGATATACACATCCTCTGATGCCGGGGCCACATGGAATCTGCTGATATCGCTTGCCGGCGGCACTTCCGGGCCGCTCAGAACAGCCCCTCCAACTTATGACCTGTTTGTGCCAAATTCTTCAGAGTGGGCTACCAAGTCATATGCATTGCCGGTGGGCACTTCAAAAATAAAGTTGACTGCGGTCACTGCTTACGGCAACAACCTCTATGTTGACAATCTGCGGATCAGGACACGATTTGCCAACGACGCAGGCATGAGCAGTATTTCGCAGCCGAAGTGGGCAATTAAGCCACAGTTGATCGCTCCTAAAGTGTCAGTCAGAAATTTCGGTACATCAACAGCAGGGTTCCAGGTAACAATGACAATAACTCCGGGAGGTTATACGAACACACAGAATGTAAGCAATCTTGCTCCCGGACAATCACTGGATGTTGTCTTTCCCGAGTATAATTTTTCCGGTACCGGCAATTACACAATGAAAGCATTTACGGTTCTTGCCGGAGATCAGAATCTCTTCAATGACACAATTACGAATCAGCTTGTCGTTAACACTTCTCCAAGGAATGTCGAGCTAGAGTATTGTACAGGCACATGGTGCCAATGGTGTCCATGCGGAGACGATGAAGCACGGCACCTAGAGGAGACC
>DAIQRO010000159.1:0-1197 GCA_036786155.1 Bacteroidota bacterium | reverse complement strand
ATCCGAACTCAGTTATATTCGCATACCATGGTGCAGGCAGTGATCCGTGGAGAGTGTTCAACGGCAGCGGGATCATCAGCGCACTCGGATTTCCCGGCTATCCTTCCGGACTCAACGACAGAAGGCTTGGAACGCACAACGGCTGGGGTTCATTCTTCACTGATGCAGAATACCGATACTCAAAGGACCCTGCGTCCCCGATTGAGCTAACGTCAACTTCGGTCAGTTACAATTCATCGAGCAGAGAACTGACCGTGAATCTGAATGCGAAAGCGCTTTCAAATCTGGACGGACAATACAAGGTGAATTACATCATTACGGAAAATAATCTTGTCTATCCGCAAACAGGTAACAGCTATTGCACAGGAAGTTCTACGTGGGTTCATGACTGGGTTGTCAGAAACATCGTAAACACAATGACCGGCGACAATGTGAACAGCGGGACATGGAATTCCGGACAGGTTTATCCGCTCACATTTACAACCACGATAGACCCTGCATGGGTTGCTGCAAACTGCAAATTCAATGTGATGATCTTCAAAGAAGGTTCGACACTGAATACATCCGTAGTTCAGCAGGGAATGAGTGCGGCGGTAGTCCCGACCGGGATCACACAAAACGGCAGTGAACTTCCTGCCGGTTTTGAGCTGGACCAGAATTATCCTAATCTCTTTAACCCTTCAACAAGCGTTAGGTTTGCTGTTCCTCGTGACGGTATTGTTTCTTTGAAAGTTTATGATGCAAACGGAAAGCTGATGGCTGTATATCTTGACGGATTTGTGAAAGCCGGTGTTTACAATGCTCAGATTGATGCCGGAAGTTACCCGAGCGGGGCATACTTCTACAGGCTCAGTTCAGGCGATGTGGCAATGGCAAGAAAGATGATGGTTGTGAAGTAACGATGTTTGTCGCTTAGTTTCTTTCATGCATTCACGGCTGGTTGTTGCTGTGATTGCATGAATCATTTACTTCAAACACTTCACTGTTGTCACGTGTCAATCATGTGATTATCATAAGTCAGATGCGGGCACATTTCCCTCATGTACGTACCATATCAGGTCAATTCGACTCAACAACATATTGCCTGACAATTTAAAGTTGTTATCAGATGTTGCGGAGCTGTTCATAAGGTTTCCCAATATTGCCTTACTATACTCCCGAAAAATCTTTTTAAAACATGACCAAAGTCATAGTTTC
>DAIQRO010000158.1:0-7197 GCA_036786155.1 Bacteroidota bacterium | reverse complement strand
ACCCCACGGCTTCAGGCAACGGCATTTCGGGAAATTTCGTGGTGAGTCTGGATGTGCAAAGATACGGAGGAAAGGAGATAGTCTGGGGAGCGACTCGAAGGGCTGAATCATCCGCTGAGTATGATGCCATGAGCTTCTCATCAAACGGCGGAGCGAACTGGATTTCCACGCTCAATGATCTCAAGCCTAACGGTATGTCGTTTAAAGACTCAATAGTTTACGGATTTACTGATGGCGGAATCTGGAGGTCTTACTTTGGCAACTTCAACTGGGCAAAGCCCGGGCTTATTTATGATGAGCGCACAAAGGACGTACTTCGGACAAGCCAGTTCTACTGCGGAAACTATTTCGGCGACACCCTTTATTTCGGAAGTGCAGACGGCCTTCTTCAGACGAGGGAACTTGGACAGCCATGGATAGACATATGACAACGGAGCGATCGCTGCAAACGGAGTTTACTTTTACAGGATAGAAATAGAGGGAATGGATGAAGTATGGGGTAAAATTCTATTGCTTCAGTGAACCGATGAAAAGTCCAAAGACAAATATGAAGAGATTGTTTCTGATACCGATCTTTCTGTTTGCTCTGACTCAGCTAAGCCATGCTCAGCTTGGATCTTACGCCGGCAGTTTTTCCAGAATCGGCTTTGGTGCAAGGGGGCTCTCGATGGGCAATGCCATGGTCTCCGACATATTCGGTAACATAAACGGTATCTACAATCCGGCACTTGCCGCATTTCAGACAGATGGAGTAGTGAACCTCGGCTACACGTTCATGAGCCTTGACAGGAAGCACAATTACCTCGGCTTCACTAAAAAGTTCAAACTGCCCAAGCAGAAACAGGGCGGAGCGGGAATCACCCTTGCATGGCTGAATGCGGGAGTATCGGATATTGACGGAAGGGACAACGATACAAGACAGCTTGGCGAACTGTCAACATTCGAGAATGAGTTTTACCTCGGAACAGCATTTCTGCTCAGTGAGCAGTTGTCGCTTGGTGTAGGCTTCAAGCTCTATTATTCAAAGCTGTACGAAGAGGTTACCACAACTTCGTTTGCATTGGACATCGGCGCAATGTATAAAGCATCTCCGAATCTTGCTTTCGGATTTTCATACAAAGACATCGGTGCTAAGTATGAGTGGAGGACTTCCGAGATCTACGGCAGTCTTGGAAACACAACTGAGGACAAGTTCCCGAAGACACTTGACCTGGGAGCAAGTTATCTTCTCCCGAAAAACATCGGCATTGTTTCTCTCGCACTGCAGCAATATTTTAACCCTGATTCGGCTCCTGATTCTCTTGGAGTTGTTGCTGACAAGAGCAACAACACCGTGCTCAGGATCGGGACGGAGATCAATATAATTCCGCAGGTAAAATTCAGGGCGGGCCTTGACAGAATTGATTTCAGCGCAGACGATTTTACCGGCAACCTGAAGCCGACTTTCGGGATCGGGCTCGACAAGAGTTTCTCAAAGACAATCAATCTTGGACTGGACTATTCGTTTCAGCTTGAGCCGTTCACGCATGACGCTCTGCAGAATATTACACTTGTGTTTAAATTCAAATGATGAAAAAGCTTTCTCTGATAATAGTTGCACTCTCATTCTGCGCAAGTTCATTTGCACAGAACGACGGCGCCGCAAGCACGGGACTTTCTTTTCTTAAGCTTGGCGGCGGGGCAAGGTCACTCGGAATGGGTGAGGCATATTCTTCCGTTTCCAACGACGCTTCCGCTTACATTTACAATCCTGCAAGGCTTGTAGTGGGCGGAAACGGAAATGTGATACTGATGCACAACTTTTCTGTGCAGGATATGAATACGGATTTCATTGCCGCAAAATTTCCTTCGTGTAAGAAACTCGCTTTCGGTCTGGGATTCTTCACTACCTCTGTAAGCGATATAGAAGTGAGAAACACTCCCGGTGCTGTTGTTGAGACCTTTGATTCGAGAAATCTTTCCGCAGGCTTGTCATTAGGATATATGATCGCCGACAATGTTTCAGTGGGTATCACAGGAAAGCTGATTTATGAAAAGATCTATGTGGATGATGCTTCCGGATTTTCATTTGACCTGGGCACAAATTATTCCAAGGACAATTACAGTCTTTCTTTCTCTGTATCAAATCTCGGATCCATAAGCGAACTCAAGACCGTAAGTACAAAGTTACCCTCGCTTGTCAGGTTCGGAGGGAGTTATAAATTCAAAGCTTCGAAGTCATTATCAGTGCTTGCGGCAGCCGAGGGATTTCAGGTCTTGTCTGGCGGCACTTTTCATGTTCATTCAGGAGCGGAAGCTGCATACAATGACTTTCTGTTTCTCAGGCTTGGATATCAGTCGGGATATGATAACAAGAACTTTACTACAGGCATAGGCTTTAAATATCAGGCATGGTCGGTCGATTATGCTTTCATTCCTTATACTGACGGTTTCGGAACTTCCAACGCCATCTCACTCGGAGTAAACTTCTAAAAACACACAGCCCCTAATGCCGGTCAATGAATCTGGTTCAGGTAGGCTCGATCTTGGGATAAGAAGATCCTCAGGCTTCTTCATTGCGATAATCATCTTTCTGATTGCAGTAAAGATACCGGCAATCATTGACACGGACATTCAGCCCTGGGATGAGGGCATGTACGCCGCCAGAGTGAATTCAATAATGATCAACGGGGATTTCCTTGATCAAAGCCTGCATTCCGTCGGCAAATTCTATTCGGGTTCTCACCCCCCTCTTCTTATATGGCTCGGCTACTTTGCTTCTCTGGCGTTCGGCTTTCACCCGATAGTGCTGAAGCTCCTGATGTTCGCGATCGCTCTTTGCTGCGCATATTTTGTGTATAAAACGGGCATCAGATTTTTTTCCGAAAGCACCGGAATTTTTGCCGTAATGATCTTCGCAGGAAATATCCTGTTCAATGTGTTTTCAAAGAGGTTTCAGCTTGACCTTCCTTATGTGATGTTCATGCTGATCTCATTTTATCTGATAATGAAGTTGTCAAAGGACGGGCGGCCGCACTATGCGATACTTGCAGGTTTGGCGTTCGGGCTTTGCCTCATGTCAAAGATCCTTGTAGGGATGTTCATTCCGGTTGCGCTCGCAGTAAGCATGGCGGCTTCAAAGGGAAAGTCGCCTGTAAGCGTCGGGCAGTACTTCACTATATTAATTACGGGACTTGCAGTGGCAGTTCCATGGCATGCATACATGATCATTTCACACGGAAGCGCGTTCACGGATTACTTTTTCGGATTTCATGTGTTTGAGAGAGCGCTCTCAGGAGTGGAGATGAATCAGAAGGCCTCGGGGCCGTTTTACTATTTCAATTATCTGTTGTCTGTAATTCCTTTTGGAGTTGTTCTGCTGTTTGCTTTCATAAGAGATGCGAAGAATTATAAGTGCATGAGCTACCAAAAGATTCTGCTGTGGTCATGGACGATATGCGGGTTTATAATTCTGACACTGTTCAGTACAAAGCTCGAATCATATCTGTTTCTTGTTCTTCCCGCGGTGTGCCTTCTGATCGCAGACTATCTTGGAGAAGCAAGGTTTGAAAATATGAAGACGAAGACCCTGCTGATCGCGTTGGTTGCGTTTAACTTACTCTGGTTTGCCACAGAAGAAGCCCGGCCGGAGCTTAAGGAGCTTGCAGCAGGAACAAATATCTTCATCGTGATAATGATCATTCTGCTTGTCGCCGGACTGCTCTTTCTTTTAAGCAGAAGCCTTGTTAACAGTTTTAATCCGGGATTCATCCTGCGTACGCTGATCATTGTCACATTCATTTCCATTAACATCTTCTATGTGATCGAACGCCCGCTTTGGGAATACAGATTCAGAATAAGCGATATCGTGAATGCAGTCAACGGATCAGGAGCACGGAAGATCGTTTACGTGGGAACAAGTTACCGTTACAATCCGCAGTTCAGCTATTACTTTAACGGGTTAGATCTCGGCTGGCGAAACCCTGCCTACGAATATGAATTCATGGATACTGACATAGGAGTGGAGAAGGTTATGGCGCGCCTGAAGGAAGAGAAAGACGGCTCCGTTATCATTGTTGAAAGAAATCAGATCAACAGGGCTGATTATCCGCTCACGGCCGAATTTGTACCGCCGGAGTTCAAGCTCATAGAAAAAGATCCCGGTTATGAACTTTACGGAAAGCCATAATGACCGAGGTCATAAGGTCAGAAAATACTGCGGACGATATTGAGTGGAAGGAGTTTTTGAGAAACCAGTACAATCTGTTCTTTGACGAAAAGTTCTACTCTTACAACAATGTGTTCGGCAAGGGGATCAGTTTTCACAATCTGAAATTCAGGGACGGGCTCACAGGCAAGATAAATGCAATCATGATGGGCTGTGAAAGGGAAGTGAACGGAGAGAGGCAATTCATATCTTGCGACGGGGTAAGTTTTGCGGGGTTCCTGTGGAAGAAGAGGTCTGACCTTTTGAATTTTTTCGATGCGATCAGGGGCTTCAAAACTTATTTGGGAGATAAGGGATTTGCAAAAGCGGTTTTGAGGACTCCTCCGTTCGTTTACAACAAGGCTCCGAATCAGGAAACTGAATACGCGCTTCTCAAATCCGGATTTGAGGTAACTTCGGTCTCAATCTCCAATATCATAGATCTTGAGGAGTTTGAATTCAAGAATATCTCTGAAACCAAGAAGCGGTCAATCAAAAAATCTCAGAAGGATATTTCCGTGAACATCATTGACGACGTGCTGACCGTGGATAACTTCAAAGAATACTATGAAATACTTCTTGACAACCGTGAACTCAAAAACGTCAGCCCGACTCACTCAATGGATGAGCTTATCTACCTTAAGAACAAACTGCCGGAGAGCATCATTCTTTTTGAGGCAAGGATCGGAAGCAGGCTGGCGGCTATTTGCGTATTGTTTTCCATCAGCAAAGACATCATCTTGAATTTTTACCTTGCCGGCTCGGAAGAATTCAAACTGCAGGGTGCTGCAGAGCTCATCCTGCTCAAGTCAATTGAGTGGTCCAAGGAAAACGGATACAGGTATTACGACATCGGAACATCTGATACAAGTGAGGGACTTATAGAAGGACTTTTTGCATTCAAGAAGAAATTCCTCGCACACGGATTTTTGAGAAAGACTTACGAAGTTAAACTGACAAAGAACTGATTTGAACATAAAGAACAAGAAGATACTTCTGACCGGGGGCGCAGGTTTTATCGGGAGCACGCTTGCAAAGGAGCTTGCCGGAAAGAATGAGATCCTGATATACGACAATTTTTCCCGTGACTCAATACGATACAAGAAGATCGGGAAGTCAGGAATAACAATCATAAAGGATGATGTGCTGAATGCTGATGCATTGCGCAGGGCTTGCGAAGACTTCCGGCCGGAGATCGTTGTTCATCTCGCCGCCATAGCGGGCATTGACACGGTGATCATTGACCCCATTAAGACTCTGAATGTCAATATAAACGGCACGCTGAATCTTCTGAACTCTCTTAAGAAGTATTCGGGAAGGCTTGAAAGGGTTGTGGATTTTTCAACAAGTGAAGTTCTCGGTGCCTATGCCTACAAGTCAAGCGAAAAGTCGAGCACCAATTTCGCGCCGGTGGGGGAAGGCAGATGGACCTATTCGATAAGCAAAGTCACCGGCGAGCATCTAGTGCACAGTTTCTATAAACAGCACGGTTACCCTTGCGTTACCATAAGGCCGTTCAATATTTACGGTCCTGGGCAAGTGGGAGAAGGCGCAATTCAGATCTTCATCAGGAACGTGGTGAAGGGAAAGAACATTGAGATACACGGTGATGGCGATCAGATAAGGTCATGGTGTTACATCGATGATATGATTGACGGGATCGAGCTGTGCATAACACACAGGAAGGCAGTCGGAGAGGTTTTCAACATAGGAAATCCAAAGGGAACCATCACAATCACATCGCTTGCCGAGAAGATCGTCCATCTGTGCAAAGCAAAGAGCAGGATCGTTTATGTGCCGAAGAATTATGTTGATGTCGAGCTGAGGATCCCCAGCATTGAAAAGGCGCAGTCGCTTCTCGGATATGTCCCGAAGGTCGGGCTTGACGAGGGCATCTTAAGGACTTTCAAATGGTATAAGTCAAATATGAAATGAAGATAGTTTATCTTGCACATTCCGAAATGTCTATGAATTGCCTCGAGGGGCTGATAGAGAGATCGTATGTTCCCGAAGCATGCATCGTAAGCATTGCAGAAGGCAAGCACGACAGCTTTCTGAGCGGAATGAAAGTTGTTTGCGGAATTAACGGGATCAGACTCCTGAATGTGTGCGACAATTGCAGTGATCCCGAGGTTGAAACCGTTTCTTCACTTGACGGTATTGCAGAGATAATGTCCGGCGCAGATCTCGGTGTATCGGTCGGTTTTATGAAGATACTCCCGGAAAAAATATTCTCCGCACCCGCTCACGGCACTGTTAATCTGCATTGCGGCAAACTTCCTCAGTTCAGGGGACGCGCTCCAATAAGCAGGGCAATTCTGGAAGGAGAAGAAAGCATCACGGTCTCGGTGCATATGATGAATGAGAAGATGGACGCGGGGGATGTGATCTGTGAGATAGAATTGTCCCTGAACGACAAGGATGATGTGAACACGATGTATGAGAAATGCAGTGAAGTGTCTGCCGATGCTGTTATGTCTGCGATCGGCAAGATTGTTGCCGGCAAAGGGAACTTCCGAAAGCAGGAACCAGATCTTGCTCCGAGGGAGAAGCTCACTGAAGCAGAAAGGCGCATTGACTGGAAGCAGGACTCAAGAAGAATTTTCAATCAGGTGAGAGCCATGACATTCCCGTATCCCGGAGCCAAGTTCCGGCACAAAGGGAAAGAGTATGTCGTGCTCCATGCAAAAGCGCCCAAAGCCGTCAAAGCAAAAGACGCTCGACCCGGTGAAGTAGTTGACTCAAATGAAAAGGAGCTGAAGGTTGCCACGGGAAGCGGCACTGTGGTTTTGAGGGATCTTTTTCTTAAAGGCCGCCTGGTAAAGAACATCGGGAAGGAGATCAAAAAAGGAGCAGTCCTTACGTCATGATCATTGACGGACACATACATATCGGAAAATGGAGCGACGTGTTTTTCGGGTACAGCTCAACTGTTGACGAAGCAGTGGAAACCATGAAACAGTTCGGCGTGTCAGCGGCTGTGTGCATGCCTGCAGACGCAACGCGGAACG
>DAIQRO010000003.1:36914-39110 GCA_036786155.1 Bacteroidota bacterium | reverse complement strand
TCGCCAATGTCATTCCAAATGCCTTCATACTCCACGAAGTGCGATGAGCCTGATTCAAAGAGCTCCATATCCTCGCGGAACTTCAGTCCGTTCCTGATTATGAAAGGGGCGATCACGCCGTGGGAATAGGGAAGCGCCGGCTTATAGCTGAATTTTTTCTTTACGGGGTCAAAGGTCCCCATTTGTTTCAGCTTCTTTCTGCTGATGTTGCGGCAGGTCGTGGCCGGCTCGCCGCAGGATTACGACCTGGTCTTAAGAAATATCCGAATCAGTTTGTCGGCTGAAATACTGCTGATGTTGTCTGACGGCACAAGTACGCCGTGCGACTTTGTTCCGGTCTTCTTCTTTACATATTCCCAGCCGGTGTACATGTCGTGAACCAGTCTGTCATTCTGGATCAAAGTGGGCAGGCCGGTTTTGGCGAGCGCTTTATCGTTCTCGCTGTTGGTTAGTATGATGATATCGCCTATCAGACGTGATCTCTGAAGCAGTTCCAGCCCGAACATGAATGCGGGCTTGTCATAAACAGGTATGAGTGATTTGCTGACATAGCGGGAAATTTCACCGAGCCTTATGCCGCGGCCTCCGCAAAAGAGGATGCCTAGAAATTTTTCCATAGCACTTCAGTTCCCTTTGAACTGAATTTGACATCCAGTGCGATGAAGTTGGGATAAAGTTCGTACTTGATCTTTTCCTTCACGGCGGGATCGTTCACAAAGGCAAGCAGAAATCCGCCTCCGCCCGCTCCGAGTATCTTGCCGCCGAGCACACCTCTTTTTCTTAAAACCTGATAGAGCTGGTCAATGAAGGGATTTGTTGTATGATCGTTCGTTGATTTCTTCAGTGCCCAGCTTTCATGGAGGATCTCGCCGATCTGTTTGAAGTCCATGCGCTTTGCTTCAAGCGACTCTGCGAATGCAAACGAAAGTTCTTTGAGACTGTGGAAGTACTTTATCATCTTGTCATTAAGGAGATTCTCTCCGAGCTTCCCCTGAATCATCCTGATCTCTCTTGCCATGTTGGTAAATACGAGGAACAGCCTGCTTTCAAACTGGCGGAGATTCTCACCGGATATTCCGAGCCTTCTCACTTTCACACCTTTGCGGTTAAAAGTTATGCTGTTGAAGCCGCCGAATGAAGTCGCATACTGATCCTGCCTGCCTCCAAATGTTCCCGCTTCAGATTCGAGTTTGTAAGTGAGTTCCGCATGCCTGGAAGGTGTGAGCGGTTTCATATCGCGCAAGTGGCCGCAACCTCTGATGAGCGCGCTCATCATCGCGCTCGACGCTCCGAGCCCGCTTCCCGTGGTCATAACATCCGACGTTAGTATCACTTCAACTCCCTTGAACAATCCGAAATGCTCAAGCGCAGTCCTGGCGTAGCTGTGCTTTATCCTGCTGGCAATGGGCTCTGTTTCGATCTCGGCATGATGGACTCTCACGTTAGAGTCGAACATGTCCTTTATGGAAACGTAGTTGTAAAGCTTCACAGTTGACGAAACGACATGTCCCGTCTCGCCTGCGCTGTAATAGGACTCAAGGTCCGTACCGCCTCCGGCAAAGCTGATCCTAAGCGGTGAGCGGAGATATATGTGCCTGTTGTCGTACAGCATCAGATCTTTCCCTGCATTAAGTGTTCAACATACATCCTTGTTCCTTCTTCCACGCTTACTTCGGGTTCAAAGCCGAGCATGCTCCTGATCTTGTCTATTGATGCGCACCTCCTTCTTACAAGGTGCGGGTCGGAAGCCACATGCTTCACTGCGGCCTTCTTTCCAAGATATTTCTCGATAACTGCAAGCACTTCCTTCAAACTTGTTTCGATTCCCGTTCCCACATTAAAGTGCTCATTCTTTACATCATCATTGAACATTGCCAGTATGTTTGCACGGGCGGCATCGCTTGAATGCACGAGATCAAGCGTCTGCTCTCCGTCTCCGTACATGATGATCTCTTCCCCCGCATGTATTGCATGGATCCATTTCTGAAAGACCTGTGTGTAAAATGCACCGAGCCCCTGGCGCTCACTGTAAATGTTGAAATAACGGAATCCGATGTAAGGTACGTTGTGAGAATAAGCCCATGAATGCATCAAAGCTTCCTTCGCGATCTTCGTCGCTCCGTAAAGTGTCCTGTTGTCAAACGGATGGTCCTCAGTGACAGGAACCGTTCTCGGATCACCGTAAACGGATGCTGA
>DAIQRO010000003.1:35382-36904 GCA_036786155.1 Bacteroidota bacterium | reverse complement strand
TGTATGATGTTGAATGTTCCTCTGATGTTTGTGTCTATTGCCTTCTGCGGAAACTTGTTCGAGTCCATTATCATAAGCGAAGCCTGATGGGAAACGTATTCCGGCCTGTGCCTGTCAAACACATATCTAACCATCTCTTCGCTTCCTATGTCGATTGTTTCGAGCTGCAGCTTTCCTGAGTTAATGTGCCTTTCAATGTTCCTGAACTTGCCGTTATAGAAGTTGTCAGCCACTACAACGTTATGCCCGAGCTCAATGCATTGGTCCGCAATGAAAGATCCGATATTGCCCGCGCCTCCGGTTATCAGTACAGTTGACATTCTCAGCCTGCGCTTACTTTTCTGTGAGCAAGTCTCTTCTCATATACATGCCTTAGCGCATCGGAAACATAATCAAGATCTTCATTCGAATACTTTGTGCAAAGAGGAATTGTAAGGATCCTGTCCATCAGCCATTCCGCTACAGGCAGGCTCACATGCGGGTATTTTTGTGCATAAAAGAGGTTCCTGTGCACGGGGTAAAAATGCAGGTTGGTTCCGACATTCAATTTCCTCAACTCACTCATAAACGCATCCCTGTCAACGTCCTCATCAAGTATCTTCACCACATAAACATGATTTCCCCATCTGCCTCTTTCTGTTTCATGCACCGGGATCTCCAGCCAGTCAATGCCGGAGAGTATTGAATTGTAATGTTTCACAAGCCTGTTTCGCTTTGCAAGAAGTTCATCCTTTCTTGACATCTGGGCAATGCCAAGAGCTGCCTGAAGGTCGGTCAGGTTGAATTTGTATCCCGGCACAATGCACTGCACGTGCGGGCTTGCATTCTCGGCTGAGTATCTTTTCCATGAGTCTTTCGGGAGTCCGTGGTAAGACCAGATCCTGCACTGCTCTGCAAGCTCATCATCATCCGTTGTTATGATCCCGCCGTCACCTGTGGTCAGATTCTTTGTCGCGTAGAAACTGAAGCAGGACATTTTCCCAAAGCTCCCAACCATTCTGCCGTCGTATAAAGAGAACACTGCGTGAGCGGCATCATAGATCACCGGCACGTTATGTGAATCGGCAATTGCATCAATTGATTCTATCTCGGCAGGAAGTCCGGAATGGTGAACGGGAATTAAAGCTTTGACGCTGTTGCCGTGATCGAGAAAAAGCCTTTCAACCGATGAAAGGTCCATGTTCATAGTGCGCCTGTCAACATCAGCAAACAGGGGAGTAGCGCCGAGCTGTTCCACAATGTTTGCCGTGGATTGCCAAGTAATGGTCGGCACTATGACCTTGTCGCCTTCTCCTATGCCGAGCACCTTGGCCGCAATGAAAAGTGAAGTGGTGCATGAGCTGGTTGCTACTGCGTTCCTCACTCCGTGATATTCGGCGAACAGTCTTTCAAATTCCCTGACTTTAGGGCCGACGCTGATCCATCCGGAGTCGAGGCATTCCGACATCTGCAGTCTCTCAGCATCACTGATGTCAGGCACTGCAATGGAAAGGAAGTTTTCTCTTGCCTTCAACAGGTGTGT
>DAIQRO010000003.1:25633-35331 GCA_036786155.1 Bacteroidota bacterium | reverse complement strand
ACGGGTTGCCGAGCTTAGGATCATCCCATCTCACGCCACGCTCATTTGCAGGATCGTAATACTCCGACATCTTGTAATGGAATATGCATGAATCAGAAAGCACAAGGTGTCCGTTGCCGAACCCCGGAGGAACGAGCACCTGCTGTCTGCTGACATCGTCAAGCATGAAGCTTACCCATTTCAGGTAATTGCGGGAGTCTTTCCTCATATCTGCAACAACAAAGAAGATCTTTCCGAACATGCACTGAATAAGCTTCCAGGTCTTGTCATCATAATGAATTCCTCGGAGAACGCCTTTTGCGGATGTTGAGATATCATCCCGCACAAATTTTACATCTATGCCGTTTATCAGATAGTCCTCAATGTTGTAAGTCTCAACATATGTGCCCCTGTGGTCCCTGAACATCGAAGGGGTAAGGAGCAGTACTTTATCAAGCGAAGTCTTTTCGACTGTAACCGCCATTTGCTGTTTCCGTCAGTAACCTTTTTTCTGAACCATGTCGCAATCCGCTTTCACCATGATGCTCACAAGTTCTTCCAGCTTTGTCTTCGGATTCCATCCAAGGAGTTTCTTAGCTTTCGACGGGTCGCCGATCAAAAGGTCCACTTCAGTAGGCCTGAAGTATGTGGGATCGATTTCAACAAGCACTTTGCCGGTCTTCTTATCCTTTCCTACTTCATTCACTCCTTTGCCTTTCCATGCTATCTCAGTCCCGATCTCTTTGAATGAGAGTTCTATGAATTCTCTCACTGATCTCGTGACACCGGTTGCGAGCACAAAGTCTTCTGCCTTCTTGTGCTGAAGGATCCTCCACATGCCCTCGCAGTATTCGGGAGCATAACCCCAGTCGCGCTTGGCGTCAAGATTGCCGATGTGTATGGACTTCTGCAGTCCGTGTTTGATCCTTGCAACGGCCCTCGTAATTTTCCTTGTAACAAACGTCTCGCCTCTTCTCGGTGATTCGTGGTTGAACAGAATTCCGTTGCATGCGAATATGTCGTACGCTTCGCGGTAGTTTACGACGATCCAGTAGCCGTAGATCTTTGCGACTCCGTAAGGGCTTCTCGGATAGAAAGGCGTCGTTTCTTTCTGCGGAACTTCCTGCACCTTTCCGTAAAGTTCGCTTGTGGAAGCCTGATAGAACTTCACTTTTCGGAGTCCCGTTTCCCTTATTGCATCAAGAAATCTAAGTGTTCCGAGCGCATCCACCTGAGCAGTATAATCCGGAACTTCAAATGAAACCTTCACATGGCTTTGTGCCGCAAGGTTGTAGATCTCATCAGGTTCGATCTTTTCAAGCAGACGGTTCAGACTGCTTGTATCAACAAGGTCACCGAAATGCAGAAAGAGTTTCTTGTCAATGATGCTCTTGTCTGCGTACAGATGGTCTATTCTTTTTGTGTTGAAAGAACTGCTTCTTCTGATGATGCCGTGTACTTCGTAGCCTTTCTCAAGCAGGATCTCGGTCAGATAACTGCCGTCCTGTCCGGTTATTCCGGATATGAGAGCCTTTTTCATTTTCAGGTTTTGGTTAAGATTCTGATTACTTGTTCAGATGCTCAGCAACTGTTTCAACGGTGTACCTGATCTGTTCTTCGCTCAGTTCCGGATAGATCGGAAGAGCAAGCGAATCATCCGCACACCACTCTGATACGGGGAAGTCTCCTTTCTTATATCCCAGATATGCAAAACACTCCTGCATATGGAACGGAATGGGGTAATAGATCTCTGTGCCGATCTCCTTTTCTGTCAAATGCTTTCTGAGTTCATCCCTTCCTTCCGCACGGATCACATACTGATTGTAGATATGATCGTGCGAAAGCCCCATGCCCGAGTAAACTGCTTTCGGAAGCAGGACCTTGTTCTTTCCGTCATACTCAAGCCTGCCTGTTTCTTCAGCAAGCCCTTCCTCTATGAAGAACTTTGTATAAAGTGATGCATTATGCTGTCTTCCTCTTGTCCAAGAATCAAGATGCGGAAGTTTCACATTGAGCACTGCGGCCTGAATTGCATCAAGCCTGAAATTTCCTCCGATGATCCTATGATAGTATTTTGGTTTCCCTCCGTGCACCCTGAGTATCTTAAGCTTCTCGGCAAGTTCGGGATCATTAGTTGTAACAAGGCCGCCGTCACCGAAGCATCCAAGGTTCTTGCTCGGATAAAATGAGAAGCATCCGATGTGGCCAATGTTGCCGAGCCGTGTTCCGTCTTTGTACTGGGTTCCAATCGCCTGCGCTGCATCTTCGATAACCTTAAGCCCGTGTTCATTTGCGATGCTCATGATCTCGTCCATCTCGGCGCTCTGTCCGTAAAGGTGGACCGGAACGATCGCCTTTGTGTTCTTTGTAATGAGTTTCTTCAGTGAGCCGGGATGAATGTTGAATGTGACGGGGTCAACTTCTGCAAAGACCGGCTTTGCGTTCATCCGGCTTACAACACCGGCGGTCGCAAAGAACGAATAAGTCGGAAGTATCACTTCATCTCCCGGCTTAAGGTCAATTGCCATCAGGGCAATGAGCAGCGCATCTGTGCCTGATGAAACACCGACAGCATATTTGCAATGCAGATATTCGCAGAGCTTCTTTTCGAGAAGTTCAACTTCGGGGCCGAGGATCATTCCCTGAGATTCCGCCGTCCTTATCAGAGCCGCGTCAATTTCATTCTTTATGGCTTTGTACTGTGCCTTAAGATCAAGCAAAGGTACTTTCATGTTCGTTGTTGTGGTTGTAATTAAGAAATTCTTATTCTGCGCCTACAAGCATTCTTCCGATACTGCTGTAATAGAACCCAAGCTCTTTCATGTGTTCCAGGTCATACAGGTTCCTTCCGTCAAAGATGACCCTCTGTTTCATCAGTGATCCCATCTTATCGAAATCAGGCGAGCGGAACAGCGACCATTCCGTAGCGATGATGAGTGCATCAGCACCTTTTAGCGCATCATAATGGTCGTTAACATAGGCGATCTTGTCACCCATCAGTTTCTTCACATTTCCCATGGCTTCGGGATCGTGAGCCGTAATGCTCGCTCCCTCCTTTAGCAGTGCTTCTATCACATAAAGAGACGGAGCTTCGCGGATGTCATCGGTGTCCGGCTTGAATGCCAAACCCCAAAGAGCAAATTGTTTGCCTTTCAGGCTTCCGCCAAAGTATTCCTTTATCTTCGGAACTATGATAGTTTTCTGTTTGTCGTTTACGCTCATAACCGCATCAAGTATGCTGAACTCATATCCTGATTGCCTTGCCGATTTGTGAAGTGCGCTCACATCCTTCGGGAAACAGCTTCCGCCGTAACCGATGCCCGGGAAAAGAAACCTCTTTCCGATCCTGGAGTCGCTTCCCATGCCAATCCTTACAAGGTCAACGTTTGCTCCGATCCTTTCGCAAATGTTGGCGATCTCATTCATGAAGGTAATTCTTGTTGCGAGGTATGAATTGGATGCATATTTGGTAAGCTCGGATGACCTTTCATCCATGAAGATTATCGGATTGCCCTGCCTTACAAACGGAGCGAACAGGTCTTCGAGAATTTTCCGTGCCCTCTCTGATCTTGTTCCTATCACGATCCTGTCCGGCTTCATGAAGTCATCAACCGCAAGCCCTTCACGCAGGAATTCCGGATTCGAAACAACATCGAAATCAACATTGGTGTTCTTTGAAACAGCATCGCGCACGAGGTCTGCGGTGCCAACAGGCACAGTGCTCTTGTTTACAATGACCTTGTATCCGCTGATGATCTTTCCAAGATCGTCAGCAACTTTAAGAATGTATGACAGATCAGCGGAACCGTCTTCTCCGGGAGGCGTGGGCAGTGCCAGGAAAATCACTTCCGCCACATCAGCGGCTTCCTTCAATTCGGTTGTAAACTTGAGCCTTCCTGCCTTTACGTTCCTTTCGAAGATCGTATCCAGATCCGGTTCATAGATAGGCAACACATTATTCCGTAGCTTCTCAACCTTTTCTTTGTCTATGTCAACGCATATCACATCATTGCCGGTATCAGCAAGGCAAGTGCCCGTAACAAGGCCGACATATCCCGTACCAACTATTGCAAGTTTCATTCCTTTGAGATTCCTTTCTTAGTTAGATTCATTTACGATGCCGTCTTTCAAAATGTAGTTCTTGCCCGACTTGCTGCAATGCGCTTTGCCTTCGCCGTCAAACTGCAGTCTTTCACCCGCTTCGCTTACCCAGCCGATGACTCTTCCGGGATTTCCGACAACAAGCGCATAATCGGGAACATCCTTTACAACAACTGCTCCTGCACCGATCAGGCAATGCCTGCCTATTGTTGTGCCGCATACTATTGTTGCATTGGCTCCAATAGAAGCACCTTCCTTAACAAGAGTGTTCACATAGAACTCAGAACCTCTCTGAGGATATTTGCATTTAGGCACGAGAATGTTTGTGAAAACCATTGAAGGCCCGCAGAAAACGTAATCCTCAAGTGTAACACCCTCGTAAACGGAAACATTGTTCTGAATTTTGCAGAAGTTTCCTATGACAACATTGTTTGCAACATTGACATTTTGTCCAAGCGTGCATTTCTCGCCGATCTTAGCTCCGGGCTGAATGTGAGAGTAATGCCAGATCGATGAGCCTTTTCCAATCTCAACATTGTCATCAACAACCGCCGTGGGATGAACCTTGTAGTCTGCCATGTTTGTATTTGTTTACTTGTTCATTAATATGGACTGAGCCTTTTCAAGAGTTTCAAGAACCTCGATCGCATTCATTCCGTCTGATCTAGGAGCAGTCCCGTTTTGAATGCATTCTGCAAAGTGCAACTGTTCAAGTTCGAGAGGAGATGTATTGTCAAAATCAACATTCTCAAACTCCGAATCGATCTTCACCGGCAATCCGTCAATGAGCTCAAATCCCTTCCTGTAAAACTTAAGCTTGTTGTCTTTGAGAGTGTCTTCAAACACCATCATTGACTTATCTCCTATCACAACAAGCCTTTGCTCTTTGAAAGGATGCAGCCAGCTTACAAAGATATGGGCGTGTATGTTTTCTTTGAACACAAGATTTGTGAGAGTGGTATCGTGAATTCCCTTCTGAACAAATATTGCACCCTGAGCTTCAACTTGTTCGGGCACTCCGCCCGCAAAAAACTGTATCACTGAAATGTCATGAGGCGCAAAACTCCAGAGAATGTTTTCTTCGGTTCGGATGGTTCCGAGATTAAGCCTGTTGCTGTAGATGTACTGCAGTTTGCCCAGCTTCCCTTCGTCAAGGTACTGCTTTATCTTGAGTACGGCAGGATGATAGAGCAGAAGATGACCCACCATGAGCACAAGCTTCTTGCTTACTGCAATGTCGTGAAGCTCTTTGGCTTCAGCGGATCTGAGAGTTATGGGCTTTTCGACAAGAACATTCTTGCCGGCCTTGAGCAATGCTTTCGCAATATCGAAATGAGTCTCAGCGGGTGTTGAGACAATCACCGCATTTACAGAGCTGTCATTTATTATGTCATCGAGATCGAATGTGAATTTGCAATGAGGCGCAATTTCCTTAACCTTCTTCTGGCTCCATTTATCGCTGTCACAGCACCATTTCAGCTTGTCACCGAACAGCGCGTTGGCAGTCCGTACATGATTCATTCCCCATTTGCCGCAACCCGCAACGGCAATACATAAGTCATTCATTTTTTTTCAGGCCTTGTAAAGTTTTTTGCCCTTGAATTTTCCAAAGGCATTTCTCGTATCAACAATTATTTTCGCATTTTCAAAGATCAGCTTACGGTCATAGTATGAGTGGTCTGTTGAAAGAAGAACAAGGTCATACTTTGCAATGTTCTGCTTTGTAAGCTTGACAGACTTCTTCCTGAATTCGTATTTCCTCAGTCTTGGTATTGTGGTAACATAGTCGTCGTTATAGTCAACAACCGCTCCTTCATCCTGCAAGAGTTCGATCAGTTTAAGCGACGGCGATTCGCGGAGGTCGTCAATATCCTTCTTGTACGAAAGGCCGAGAAGCAGAATCTTTGAACCGTTGATGCACTTCTTGTTTTCGTTGAGAGCGTGATAGACCTTGCCCACCACATATTCCGGCATTGAAGTGTTCACTTCGCCGGCAAGCTCAATGAACTTGGTAGCCACTTCATATTCCCTTGCTTTCCAGGTGAGATAGAACGGATCAATGGGAATGCAGTGTCCGCCAAGGCCGGGACCGGGATAAAAGGGCGTGAATCCGAAAGGCTTTGTCGATGCCGCTTCAACCACTTCCCAAATATCTATTCCCATCTTGTCAAATACGACCTTGAGTTCGTTGACCATTGCTATGTTGATGGACCGGTAGATGTTTTCCAGAAGCTTGGCAGATTCCGCAGCCTTTGTAGAAGACACAGGCACAACTTTCACGATCACTTTTTCATAGATCATGATCCCGATCTCAAGGCACTCCTTGGTTACGCCGCCTATGACTTTCGGAATGGTCGCAGTGGAATATTTCTCGTTGTTTGGATCTTCTCTTTCTGGTGAAAAGCAAAGGTAGAAATCTTTGCCGACCTTCAGTCCTTTCTCCTCGAAGATCTTGAGGAGGATCTCGTCGGTAGTCCCGGGGTATGTTGTGCTTTCGAGTGAAACAAACTGTCCCTTGCGGAGGTATCTGGCAATTGTATGTGCAGTGTTCTCGACATAGCTCATATCCGGCTCCCTGTTTGCATTCAGCGGAGTAGGGACACAGATGATGATTGCATCAGCCTCCGGAAGCCTTGAAAAGTCAGTTGTTGCTTCGAGGCATTTAGAATCCACGGCTTCCTTGATTCTCCCGGAAGCAATGTGCTTGATGTAAGAACTCTTTTCCTTATTGATCTTGATGATCTTCGAATTGTCGAGATCAAATCCGATCACCTTAATTCCTTTAGCCGCAAACTCAAGGGCCAGGGGAAGGCCGACATAACCCATTCCAATGACACCTACGATAAAGTCATTTGAGGCAATTTTCTTCTTGATGCTCACACGTATCCTTTCTGTTGTTATTAGGTGAAATTAGTTTTTGTTGCTGAAAATGACCGCAGGCTCAGCGCACTTTCTGTCCGGCTGAAACTGCAGCACTGTCATCCGGCTTAGTGTAGTAATAGTAGTAATTGTAGTAATAGCCGTATGAACTTTTGAAGCTGAAGTTGTTGAAAACAACTCCGAGAAAATTGTGCGAGTTAAGTGACTCAAGTTTTTCGCAAGTTCTGTAAAACGCATCAGCCGGCGTTTCTCCCGCTTTCAGCACAAGTATCGTACCGTCCGTGATCCTGAAGAGTATTTCCGCATCAGTTACTGAAATGAAAGGGGGAGAATCGATCACAATGAAATCATATTTGCCTTTCAGCATATTCAGGAATTCGATCATCTGTTTTGAGCCAAGGAGTTCCGAAGGGTTCGGCGGTATTGTTCCGCTCGTTATTACAGAAAGATTCTCCACCATTGTCGGCCTGGTGATTTCCTCCAAAGTGGCATTTGAAAAGAGATAATCGCTGAGCCCCGGATACCTGTCAATCTCAAAGACCCCATGCACTCTTGGCTTTCTGAGGTCGCAGTCAAGCAACAGCACCTTTTTATTCATTTGAGCAAGGCTCCCCGCAAGATTTATTGAGATAGTTGTCTTTCCTTCGGAAGGTACAGAACTTGTAAGAAGTATCGTCTGAATCGGTTTGTCTTCAAGCTTTGCATACTGCACTCTTGTTCTCAAAGCCTTGAATGCTTCAGAAGGCGGAGACTTGGGCTTCTGGGCCACTATGAACTCACTCTTTGAAGACTGACTGGACTTTATTTCATCAATAGCAGGTATCCACGACAGCACACTGAAACCTTTTGCTTCTATTTCGTCGGGACTCTTGACAGAGTGATCCAGATAATTTCTGACGAAAGCAAATGCAAGCCCGAGTCCGAGTCCAAGCAAACCTCCCATGAAAACAAACAAAGGCCTGTTCGGCTTGGATGGCTTTGTAGCTTCAACTCCGGGAGCAATTACAAGCACGTTGCCGAGCTTGATCCTCTCGTTTATTTTCGCTTCCTGATACTTTTCCTCAAGAATCAAATAGAGTTTTTCCGTTGCCTTCCTGTTCCTTTCAAGCTTGGCAAACTCAATGCTCTGCGTAGGAAGCTTCGAAAACTGCTCTTCGTACTTATTCAGAAGTCTGCTCAGAGTATTAACCTTGGTTGAGAACGACTCAACACCAACGCTTGCCTCAAGCAATTTCTGGGCTATATTCCTTCTGTCCTCGGGAGTGCTTGAATAGAGACTTGCCTGCATCTGTGCAATCTTCTCATTCATTGTATTCCTGAGTGGTTCGATCTTTCTGTTGTATTCATTGATTGTCCTTTGCCTGAGAGCATCATCCTGCGGTATGGCGGAGTCAATGTCTCTTTGTGACTCAAGTTCGGCGATTTTGGCCTGAACTTCCGCCAAATAAGACTCATCAATCTTGCCTTTCAGAAACTCCGTAAGCGTCGGGTCAATTCTCTCTATTTCCTTTCTGAGGCTGTTGAATTCCTCTTCTTTAGAGTAGAGTTCGATTGCGGCTGCATTCTTTTGAGCTTCAAGCTGAGAGATATTTTCCACAAGATTCTTCACCTGAGCATCAAGCAGGATAAGTCCGCCGCTTCTTTGATAATTTTCAAGATCGCCTTCTGCCCCGGAGAGGTCGCTGAATTTCTTTTCCTTTTCTTCCTTAAGATATTTGGTGAGAGTTGTAAGCTCTTCTCTCGAAAGTTCCAGGCTGAAATTCTGATAGACCTTTGCATACAGATTGGCGATCAGCATGGCCTCATATTTCGAAGGGCTTTCAACCACAATATCCACAACATCAAGCCCCCGTTTCTGATCGATCTTGACAATGTTAGAAAGCAGATCCGCAAGCGCGGCGGAAGACAGCACAGTTGTATGGTTGCTTTCAGAGTGGTCAAAAACATAATAAAATCTGTCCCTGTCCTTGCTGACGTTAAAAGTATCAATCAGGCTTTGCGCCACGGTTTCCCGGATCCGGTAGCTCTTTAGCACTTCTATCTCATTAGAGATGTGCCTGTCTGTAATAAAGTCCTGAAACTCCGGAATAAGGCTTGAGCTGAGTACGCTTCCCTGCGGCCGGTTGATCTTGATGGTAGCGGAAGATTTGTAAATGTCTTTGGCATTAAGAACATAAATCAGGGTAAGGACAATGCATCCCAGTGTGATTGCGATAATCGGGATCAGGTTGGCCCTCAGCAGAATAAAGTAGGCCTTCAGATTGTCCTTCTGGTCTTTCAAAGAATGTTTGCCGTTGGCAGAGAAGGATGTGCTATGTCCGTTTAAGCTCGGTTTGTTCAAATGCAGTTATGAAGCGAGTGTGACTTTAAGAAACAGTTACGGATCAGCATACTCCTCAGGTAAGTTTCCCGCATTACAATACACAAGACCACACAACGATGTTGTGTGCAATCGCCTCTTTTAAATAGTTAAATACACAAAAACTGCACAAAAATAACATCTGTAACGCTCTTTTACAACTTACAAATGTCCCTCAGAGATTAAGTTAGGATAAAGAAGCTCTATCCCTGTGCATTGAGGAAGGGGAGTCGAATGGAAAGATGTGGCATGGGGGTGAGGTTTTGTGGTATTTGGGAGGGTGATTTAGCGGGGAGGCGGAGCGGGGGGCGGGCAGAGAGGCGGGGCAAGTAAAGAGCGAGAGAAGTAGACGGGGGGAAGAAGAGCAAGGGGAAGAAGT
>DAIQRO010000003.1:4010-25623 GCA_036786155.1 Bacteroidota bacterium | reverse complement strand
GTATGGGTTGTCTAATGTAATGTTGGGGCTTGGGGGTGTGGTTTTGGGGTTTTTGGTTGGTTGATTTAGCGGGTTGGCGTAGCGGGGGCCGGCCTTAAGGCCGGCCCTGTGCTTCCCGGACTTAAGTCCGGGGGCGCAAGAACTCACGCGAAACATTTGTCCCCGGTTTGTCATGCGAGGCTTAGTTCGCAATGCTGCTGAACATAAAGCTAATCCGGGTCAGTGTTATGTATGTCTGAGTTTCTCGTTGGCCATGCTCCGAATCCCGGCCTTAAAGCCGGGCAATTAGCTCCCGGACTTAAGTCCGGGCAGCTCCCCCAAACCCGTGATCGTTGTTCGATTTCACTTCAGCACGAATGAGTTTCAGTAATGCTGATTCGTGTTCCGCCGCCACATTTGAAGTATGCACTAACTAATTAATGTTTCACAAGATTCATACTGCCGGATCTCAAGAGACTGCCGGCGTGCACTTTGAAACCGGCCTTAAGGCCGGTGTTGCGAAGCCCGGCCTTAAGGCCGGGCTCTGTTCCGCCTCTCCCTTCCAATCAAACCCTTAAAGTCATTCTGCTGAACTTGCCCATAAATATTAGTTCGGACTTTAATTTATGCTCGATTTTCTTTATGTTTCGTCAATTTTGGAACTGTCAAATCACTTAATGCATCGGAGATACCGGATAGCTTCAGCATTATTCCTTTTCCTGTTACTTCACCCTATTTCCACTTTTTCACAGCAAGACGGGCTCCGGGTCGGAAATGACAATTTTCTCTCCCAGCAGGGCGGATTCTATAATTTCGGCAATAAGGACGGAGTCAATATTTATGTGAATCTGTGGGGTTATGTTAAGTTCCCCGGCAAGTACCTGATTCCTAAAGGTTCAACTATTGTTGACCTCATTTCCTATGGCGGGGGACCCTTGACTGATGCAACGCTTGAAGATATTCGGCTATTCAGGCCCAAAAACGACAGCATCGGACTGTACAAAGATGAATTGAAGAAGTTTGACTATAATGATCTCGTTTGGGAAGAAGATTCCGGCAAAAAAAAGCCGAAGGCCAATCTGACATTGCTGCCGGGGGATGTATTGGTGCTTACCGGAGAGCCGAGATACTTTGCCAGAGATAATCTTAACCTGATTCTTGCAATTACTTCGGTTATGATCTCACTTGGAATCCTTGCTGTGTCCATTGCAAAGTGAGTTTAGGTGAATGGAGCAGAAAAAGTGGTTCGTGCTTCAGACAAGGCCAAGGAACGAGTCCGTTGTTCAAAAGCAGGTTCAGGCAAGGTGTATAGAAACATTTCTGCCTCAGATCGAGAAGATCAGGTTTTGGTCTGACAGAAAAAAGAAGATCCAGGAGCCGCTCTTTCCGGGCTATGTGTTTGTTCACGGAAGCGAAGATGAAAGGGACAGCGCAATTTCGGGCACCGCAGGCGCCCTGAAATATGTGTTCTTTGAAGGCAGGCCGGCTGAGGTCAGTGAACGGGAGATTATGCTCATCAGGGATTCGCTAAAAGAACCGGAGAAAATTTCGCTTGAGCAGATGAAGATAAGCAGGGGTGATGAAATAGTAGTAACGCATGGGGTTTTCAAAGGAATGAAGGGCCGGGTAAATGAGTTTCGTGGCAACTACAAATTGACGGTAAATCTCGAAGAGCTGTCTTACTCTTTCAGCATAATACTGAGTCTGGGGGAAGTAGAGCTTTTGAAGGCGACTGAGTGATTTAAATCGGTCGCAATCGTAATGAAGACCGGTTTTTGAAATAATCTTATGGAAATGACTTTAACAAAATGTGGGTCAATTAGCGGAGCTTTGCCCGGAATGAGATCCGCAGACGATTGCAGAAAAATCAAACTTGATTTGAATGTCATCTAAGAAAGTGCTTATTACCGGAGGGGCCGGATTCATCGGATCCAACCTCGTTGCCGAGCTTCTTGCAAGAGGTTATGCAGTTAAAGTTCTTGACAATTTTTCCTCCGGCAAACGGGAAAACATCAGGAAGTTTGAAAAGGAAGTTGAGCTGATAGAGGGAGATATCAGAAGCTATCATATTGTGAGGGATGCTGTTAAAGATGTTGATGTGGTCTTTCACCAGGCCGCCCTGCCGTCGGTGCCAAGATCAGTCAAAGATCCGATCACCTCAAATGAAGTCAATGTGAACGGCACTCTTAACGTGCTCGATGCTTCGGTTTCAGCGTCTGTTAGAAGAGTGATTTACGCATCTTCATCATCAGTTTACGGCGACAATCCCGAGCTTCCGAAACATGAAGGTATGCTCCCCAACCCTCTTTCTCCGTATGCTGTGTCCAAGCTCGCAGGAGAGAAATACTGTGCCGTGTTTTCAAGAATCTATGGACTTGAAACCATTGCGCTCAGGTACTTCAATGTCTTCGGACCGAACCAGGACCCGGCATCGCAGTATTCGGCAGTCATACCAAAGTTCATTCGCGCCATATCGGCGGGCGAACAGCCTGTTATTTACGGCGACGGGGAACAGTCACGAGATTTTACATTCGTTTCAAATGTAGTGGAGGCCAACATACTTGCATCAGAGGCAAAATGCGAGTCCGGAATTGTGATGAACTGTGCATGCAGCGGACAGGTTACTCTCAACGAACTTGTTGACCGTATAAATAAATTGCTGGGCAAAGACATTAAGCCCGTTTATGCTGAACCGCGTACCGGCGACATAAAGCATTCTTTTGCAGATGTGAGGCTCGCTCAGGAAAAGATAGGATTCTCCCCGTGGGTTAATTTTGAAGAGGGGCTTAAGATCACAGTAAACAGCTATCTCTGAACGTGATCATCTGCATTCTTCAAGAAGTGGTATTCGCTTCTTATCCTTCTTTACATGAATGCAATGTGTTCAGCTGTTTCAATCATTTTTTGGACTAAGAAAAGTTTATTTATTTTCTTATCTTAACTCCAATTTTTGATCAGTGCTTCAGGACTCCGCAGCAACCATGCAGGCGTTGTCAAATGCTTACAATTTGATAAAATAAAAAAGGACAGTCATTGATTCGCGCAATTGCTTCAGCAATTTTTTATCTGATGGTTTTCGCGGGTTTAACCCATGCTCAGTTTGAATTTGACTTAGACAGCAACAAGATCAAGGCAGGGCCGGAAGATTTGATGCAGCAGAAGGGCGGCAAGTATTACAACTTCGGCGATAAGAACAAAGTGAATTTTGAGGTTACAATAATCGGCGGAACAGCCCCGGGAAAATATCTTGTGCCGGAAGGTACAACGCTCTTTGATCTTATGATAATGGCAGGTGGTACAATTGAAGAGGTTATTGAAGACATCAAAGTGGTTAGCCTCAGCAGTGAATCGCCGACTTTGAGAAGCAGGAACGTGACGGAGTATGATTACTCAACACTTTACGGCACCAAAAAAGATGTCGCAAAGCCGTTGCAGAATCCGCCGGTAAGGCCGGGTGACCTGATCATACTTCCGAATGTCAAGCCGGCAAATCCGTTCGGTGCATTTTACTATATTACGCAGATCACATATTTCCTCAGTTCGCTGATTTCGTTTTACTTCCTGCTTGAGAGGCTTGTTACCGAGTAGCCGTTTGCCCGCAATTCACGGCCGGCTGAAAACCGAATTTGAAAATATCTAAACATACAGTCTAAATGGCAAAAAATAATTCATACGATGAATTCGATGATATCGACCAGTCGCAGGACAATGCGCCATCCAAAGATGTAGTCAAGGAATACATAAATGTACTTCGTCAGAATCTCATACCAATTCTGATTATACTTTCCGTAAGCATCATCTATACCCTGATCTACGTCAACACTGCTACGAATATCTACAGGTCGGTGACAAGCGTGAAGCTTGAGAGCCCGCAGGGAAACATTCTTACTGCGACTTTCGGTCCCGAAGCAAACAATGCTACCAATGAGAAGTATATTATGGTTCAGATCGCTGTAATGAAAAGCTATGACATCAGGGATAAGGTTGCGCAGCAGCTTATCGACTCTTTCAATGTCGGCAACAGGAAATACAACCTCTTGCTCAACAAGGCATTGCTTCCGGATACAGTGGCACTTCCGCAGGATGTTCTCAGAAGGGAACTCGGAAATTTCGTTCAGATAGCATCTGTGAAAGGACTGGATGCAATTAGCATCACAGCCGAAGGGCCTATTTTCGAGGAACTTCAGTACATCACAAAGACTTACGCAGATGTTTACCTAAGGTACAACGTGGAGTTGAGCAGGCAGGATATCACCAACGTTAAGAAGTTCATTGTAGATGAGAGAGAGAAGAAGTTCAAAGAGCTCAATGATGCGGAGGCTTCAATCGAGGAGTTCCAGAAGCGCACAGGCTATCTTTCACTCAGCAGTCAGTCTTCGGCAATTGTAAATAACCTTGCCCAGTACGAGTCGAACATCAAGGCCAATGAAATTGAAATGAAGGTGAGAGAAGCAAACGTGGCCGCTCTGCAGAAACAGTTTGACAAGCTTGACCCGCAGTTGTATGATTATATTCAGGCGCAGATCAATCAGACATATCTTACTTCTATCCAGTCACAGGTTGCACAGCTTGAAGTGCAGAAAGACATTGAACTTTCAAGCATAAAAGATGAGACCGTCAGGCAGAGAACGGCTGAGAGCTTTGACAGAAAACTCAACAGTCTGAATGACAAGCTGAAGGAACAGATTGAAATTCTGAAATCGGGAGTACAGGCCAGCACCCCGCAGGAAAAGAAAAGTCTCAGCGAAGCAATATTCAACGAGAAGCTCCAGCTGAATGATCTTCAGCTGAAGAACAGCGCCTACAAGGACATGGTGTCGAAAACGCAGGGCGAGCTTAAGAATCTTCCGGATCAGATGGGAGAGCTCGTCAAGCTTGAAAGGGAGAAGAGTTCTGCAGAGAAGCTTTTTCTTATGCTTGAACAGAAGTATCAGGAAGCTACGATCAATGAAAGGGCAAGAGTGGGCAATGCATCCATACTTGACCTCGGACTTGATAATAATTCACCTGTTGCTCCCGACAGGCCTAAGATCATTCTCTTCGGAGTGCTTGCGGGACTCGGACTCGGTCTTGCATTTGCATTCCTCAGAAACTATCTCGACAAATCAATCAAATCGCCCGACGAACTTGAAAGCAAAGGCGCAAGCGTGCTTTCATGGATTCCGAAGATCGAAGCTTCCGGCAAGAACGGTGTGTCGGGAACCGAGTTCATTGTCGGCAACAAGGCGAACTCAGCAGCATCTGAAGCTTTCAAAGCGCTCAGAACGAGGATTCAGTTCTCCAAACTTGAATCAGATCAGCTGAAGACCATACTCGTGACAAGTTCGATACCTATGGAAGGAAAGACAATTGTTGCCGCTAACCTAGCAGGTAGTTTTGCTCAGGCCGGTAAGAAAGTCCTTATCCTTGATTGCGACCTCAGAAAGCCGAGAATCCACAATGTATTTGAGACTGACAAGTTCCCCGGACTCAGCGATTTCCTCTTCACTAATGTGACGATCGAAGACATAACAAGAAGGACTCCGATGGACAATCTGTACTTTATAACCAGCGGAACCATTCCGCCCAACCCCTCGGAACTCCTTGGATCGGAGCAGATGAAACAGTTTATGAACAAGCTGAAGGAAAGCTATGACATAATCATAGTTGACTCCCCGCCGTTCATTACGGTTACAGACTCTGAAATTCTTTACAACATCACTGACGGCACGGTACTCGTTTGCCAGGCAAACAAGACTCCGTCAGATGCGTTCTGGAAAACATACGAAAGGCTGAGCAAGAAGTATCCGCACCATCTGCTTGGTTGTGTTCTCAACAACTTCAACTTCAAGAGCTCTTATGGATACTATTACAACTACTACTACTATTATTCTCAGCCCGAGGCAAACAAGAAAGTCCTAAAGTGAAAAGGCGTGCCGTGAAAGCGGCTTCAATGGACCTGCTGTAGTGTGCCTGATTTTCATGCAAAAGGAAATGCAGATTCGAAAGCAAGGATTGGCGATGAATTCCAAATCAAACAAGCATTGAATGGGTAAGACTCACGGTGATTCTGAATGGACACTTGAGATAAAGCCGGTTTCCGGCTGGCTTGGTTTTCCCATAAAAGACGTTTGGCGATACAGAGACCTACTCATGATGTTTGTGAGAAGGGATTTTGTTGCCGTTTACAAACAGACCATACTCGGCCCTTTCTGGTTCTTCCTTCAGCCGATCCTCACTACCATCACATTCACAATTGTCTTCGGCAATATTGCGAAGATCCCGACGGACGGCGTTCCGCCTTTGCTGTTCTACATGTCGGGCATTGTGAGCTGGGGCTATTTTTCGGATTGCCTCACCCGGACTTCCAACACGTTCATCTCCAATGCGAACATATTCGGCAAAGTGTACTTCCCGCGGTTGGTAAGTCCAATGTCGAATGTGATCTCACTGCTGATGAAATTCGGTATTCAGCTTCTTCTCTTCATTTGCTTTCTCATATACTACAAGCTCAACGGAGTGCAGGTCTATCCTAATGCATACATACTTCTTACACCGTACCTTATTCTGCTTATGGCCATGCTCGGACTCGGTTTCGGGATCATCATTTCTTCTCTCACTACAAAATACAGAGACCTGACATTTCTTGTGAGTTTCGGTGTGCAACTGCTGATGTATGCAACACCTGTGATATATCCGTTGTCGTCATTGCCAGAAAAATACAGATGGATCGTACTTGCAAATCCAATGACGGGAATCGTTGACACTTTCAGATATGCATTCCTTGGTGCTGGAACTTTCAACCCGGGCAATCTTATCTACACCACTGTCTTTGCAATAGTGATACTCTCGGCAGGAATGCTGATCTTCAACAGGGTCGAGAAAACTTTCATGGATACAGTCTAAGTCCGCCGGATGAGCAGTGCGATAAGAGTAGATGGCCTTTCAAAGCTTTACAGGCTCGGGATAGTTGGCAGAAGAACGATTGCCGAGGACCTGAACAGGCTCTGGGCGCGCATGCGCGGCAAGGAAGATCCATACATGAAAGTCGGCGAATCCAATATTAGAAGCGTTAAGGGAAACTCCGAGTATGTATGGGCTCTTAAGGATATTGATTTTGAAGTCGGGCACGGTGAGAGGTTTGGAATCATAGGAAAGAACGGTGCTGGAAAATCAACCCTGCTTAAAATACTTTCGAGAGTCGCAAGTCCTACAAAAGGCAGTGTGCGGCTTAACGGAAGGGTAGCAAGCTTGCTTGAAGTCGGTACGGGCTTTCATGCCGAGCTTACGGGAAGAGACAACATCTTCCTTAACGGTGCAATACTTGGGATGACGCAGGCGGAGATAAGAAAGAAGTTCGACAGCATCGTCGATTTCTCGGGAGTTGAAAGATATATTGACACTCCGGTAAAAAGGTATTCTTCGGGAATGTATGTGAGGCTTGCGTTTGCGGTTGCAGCGCATCTTGAACCCGAGATACTCATTGTAGATGAAGTGCTTGCTGTGGGAGATGCTGAATTCCAGAAGAAGTGCCTTGGCAAGATGCAGGATGTTTCCGAAAAGGAAGGAAGGACCGTGCTGTTTGTAAGCCACAATCTTCAGGCGATCAGGAACCTGTGCCAGAACGCAATCATTCTCAATCACGGGGAGCTTCATACAAGCGGAACCGCAGAAGATTGCCTGAGAACATACAGTGATCTGGTTCGGGAGATCAATATTACAGCTGATACGGAGATAAATGATTTTACGCACAGAAGAGGAAAGGGGCATATCAGGATTTGCGGACTCGAAATATACGGCAGTGACGGCAAAGCAAAGTTCGGTTTCACACGGGGCGAGAACATATTTGTAAAAATAAAATACAATGTTTACCAGGAACTGAACGGGCTTACGGTTACATTTGCAATGCTGTCAGGTATGTCCAGAGAGCCGATAGTTCTTGTTCACCATGTCGTTTCCACAGACCTGCTTATGCCAGGAGACAAAGGTGAAGTTGTTCTGGAAGTTGAAGGCACTAACGTAAAGGACGGCGAATACCCCCTGTACTTCGAACTGCGGGATCACAAGTACAACGATTATTCAAAAGACGTGATTGATGATCTCACGCCGCCGATCATAATCAGCAGGGAAAGATCAGCTGATGAGATTTACAATCCCAGCCGGCCGTTCGGTTACTTTGAAGCGCCCTCGAGAGTTATCGTAAATGAGATCCATCCCGGAGGTTATCTGAAGAAAGCACTGTAATACCGGTAAACCCCAAAAGACCACCAATATGTCAATAGCAGTAAGGATACTGGGAGAGAATTTTCTCGACAAAGCTCCGCCTCTTTATTCCGGGGGAGTGATTGCAAATGTCCTTGGGCTTCATGTGTTCAGGACGTTGTATCTGAACCTTTGGAGAATGAAGCCGAAAAAGATGAAAGGCGATATTCAGAAGTATCTTGACGTACTTGATAAGGACGGAATACTTGTGATTGAAAACTTCCTGCCGAAGGAACAGTTTGATGAACTGAAGAAGGAATATGATGAAGCATTTTCAGACTGGGACCCGTTTGAATATGATCCCGGAAAGCTCACAAAAAGGCAGAAGGATTTTCCGGAATATTTTGAAACTATCGCTGAGAAAATTATTCCTGCGGCAACACCGGCATTCATGAAATACATAGTCAACAATGAATTTCTAATTGCGCTTAGCGAAGCGGTCACTCACAGGAAAAACAATCTGCCCGCGCACCATCACTTCTGGTATCTTCAGAAGAGGAAGCTCGATAAGCAGAATGTCGGAAGCCTTCACACAGCGGGATTCCCGCATGCGGATGTTCCTTATCCCACGGTAAAGGCATTCCTTTATATGAACGATGTGAACGAAGACAATGCCGCATACATCTTCGCAAAAGGTTCACATAAACTTACTCTGAAGCGGCTGATGTTTGAATACAAGCTCAGCGTGAGATATGCAAAGACAAAGAACGACATTGCATTTGACAGGGATGTGGAGAAGCTCGGATACAAATGCGAGTCGATCTGCGGAAAGGCAAACACGCTCTTCATATCGAACAATATGGGTTATCACAACCGCGGGGATTTTTCAAACCTTCAGCCGAGACTAACTGCGCAACTCGATTTCAGGCATCTCGAAACATGGAGAAATATCCTGACAAGAAAGGGAAACGACATATTTTCAAAGGCTTCGAGAAGGTTTGTGAAGTCATTCGACAGGGGATTAAAACAAAAACTTCGTGCAAGTATCAGTAATAATAACATGTCATAACTACGGCCGTTACCTCGCTAGAGCAATCCGAAGTGCAGTGAACCAGTCTGTGCCGAAGTCGGAGTACGAGGTGATTGTGATTGACGACGGCAGTAAGGACGAGACACCCAAAGTGATGCAGGCATTCAGCGGGCTCATAAAGCCGGTGATACTGAAGAAGAACATGGGCCTTGCGGTTGCGAGGAATACAGGCATCAAAATGGCTCTGGGAAGGTATGTGGTCAATCTTGATGCCGACGATTACATGGATGAGAATCTTATCCTTGTTGAAACTATGTTCCTCAACGCAAATCCGTCATGGGATGCAGTTTCTTGCGACTACATTGTTGTTGATGATGACGAGAACCATATTGAGCGCCTCAACGGCGACGACAATCCGATCGCCTGCGGTGTGATGTTCAGGACTGACCGCCTGTATGCAGTCGGCCTGTACGATGAGAAGTTTAAGATGAGGGAAGAAGAAGACCTGAGGATACGGTTTCAGAAAGACCATACGATACGCAACATCGAAATTCCCCTTTACAGATACAGAAAGCACGGAAACAATATGACAAGGAATAAGAAGGCAATGAGACAGTACGGGAAAATATTGAAATCCAAACACGGAAGAAACTGATCTTCCTCCTTCGCTGAATTGAATTCGGTCGCGTACATAGCGGCAAGAATGGGTTCGGAACGGATGCCGGGCAAGGTCTTAAGAGAGCTGTCAGGAATCCCTTCGCTTGTACACATCTTCAGGATCATGTCCGAATCAAAACTGACCAACGGATTCGCTGTAGTTACAACCACACTTTCGGAAGACGATGTGATCGAAGACTTATGCCGCAGGCATTCTGTAGCATGCTACAGGGGTTCGGTGCACGACGTTCTCGACAGATTCAGAATAGCCGTTGAGGCGGAGGAACCGGACAATGTCATTCGCGTAACAGGCGATGACCCGCTCATGGATCCGAAGGTCATTGACAGGGTGATATCCTCGCATATTGAAGGCGGCTATGACTACACATCCAACATGATAGACAGAACCTATCCCAGGGGAATGGATACGGAAGTTGTAAGAACGCAGGCGCTAAAGTATGCATGGACACACACCGCAGATAAGGATGACCGAGAGCATGTGACTCTTTACATACGAAGGCATCCTGAAATGTTCAGCATGCACAACGTGTCCTGCGAGCTGGGCAAATACGAACACATGCGCCTTTGCCTTGATACGTAATCAGACTATAATCTGCTTTCTGTAATATATGAAGAGCTGTTTGACGGAAGCACAATTGAGCTCGAAAGCGTGCTTGATCTGCTCGAAAGACGGCCTGAGCTTTTGAAACTGAATGAAGAGATCAAACAAAAAACTGTAAAGGGAAAAATCTATTGAACAACCATTATCAGCAGCGATGATAAAACTTCCGGACTTTAAAAAAGCTTATGAACATGAGAACGATTTCTATCTCTCATGTGATATCACAAGGATCAGCAAAATACTCGCCCACTATGAACTGTACAAGATGTCGCTCGAAATTCCCGGCGCTATAGTTGAGTGCGGGGTTTTCAAGGGAGCATCGTTTGTGCGGTTTGCAATGTTCAGGAATCTGTTTGAGAATCCTTATGCAAAGAAAATTATTGGCTTCGATTCATTTGGGGATTTTCCTGAGACTGAATTTGAAGCCGACAAGAAACTCAGGGCGCACATTGTAAAGGAAGCCGGACTGCAAAGCATCTCCACCGAACAACTTGAAGAAGTGCTTAAGAACAAGGAATGTTCTCAGAATGTTGAACTGATAGCAGGAGACATTACAAAGACAATTCCTGGGTATGTCGAGAATAATCCGCAGTTGAAGATCTCTCTCCTCAACCTTGACACGGACATATATGAACCTTCCGCAGCAATACTGGAACACTTCTATCCAAAGATAGAACGAGGCGGAATACTTATACTTGACGATTACGGCGTGTTTCCTGGTGAGACGAAAGCTGTTGATGAGTACTTCAAAGGGAGAAGGGTTTCGATAAAGAAATTTCCCTTTTGCCTCACGCCAAGCTACATTGTGAAAGATGAATAACATAGTCTTCAAAGCATAGTGAAATTTCTCATAGCAGGACTCGGCTCGATAGGTATGAGGCATTACACCGTTCTGCGCAAGCTTGGCGGAAATGAATTCTACTGCATCAGGTCGGGCAAAGGAAAGAACGCAACTCCCGAAGGTGTGACTGAGATCGGCTCAATGCGCGAAGCTTCGGAGATCGGGATCGATGCGGCGCTGATAACAAATCCCACTTCAATGCATGTGAGTACGGCGGCGGAAGCGGCGGCCGGCGGAATGGACCTGTTTATTGAGAAGCCGCTCGGAAAGGATTTTGAAGGGATCGCGGAACTTCAGCGTGTATGCAGTGACAACGGTACAAAGGTTCTGATGGGATATAATTTCCTTCATCATCCTGCGATCAGTTTCATGAAGGAGCTTGTTGAAGACGGAAGGGCGGGCAAGATCATTTCCGCAAGAGCACAGTTCGGCACTTACATGCCCGGATGGCACAAAGACGAGGACCATAAACAGTCATATGCTGCGCTGAGAGACCTTGGCGGCGGAGTGGTTCTCACTTCTATTCACGAACAGAATTACCTGACGGACATGTTCGGCAGTGTAAGCGAAGTGAAGGCAATGGAGACTTCGGGAAATGTGACGGGAATTGAATGTGAAGAGGGTGTGGAAATAATAATGAAGCATGATAGCGGTGTTTTGTCGTCCGTTCATCTGAATTTTTTCCAGAAGCCGTATTTCAGGACTTGCCAGATAATCGGGACGAAAGGCACGATCACATGGAATTTCCTCGAGCCGGTTGTAAGCCTGATGCAGTTTGAGCATACTGAGACATGGAAACTTGGCAAGGGCGCATTTGAACTTCTTGACGAAAGCTATGAGCGACAGATGAGGCATTTCATTGAAGTTGTAAATGGAGAAGAGCCGCCTGTATGCGGGCTTGAAGACGGAATCAGGGATATTAAGGTTGCACTGCAAATATTAAAAGAGACAGGAAGGAGCTGAGCATGAATGCAGAGCGTACATTCGATGCAGACAAAATTGATTTTAGAAAGAAGTTTGAGCTTGACGGCAAGGTGATAATCATTACCGGCGGGTCCGGACTGATCGGTAGGGCATTTGCAGAAGCCGTTGCGCAGTACGGAGCACATGCAGTGATAGCAGACATATCCGCGGCGAGGCCGATGGAGCTTGCAGGCATGCTAGAGACAAAGCATGGGAGGAGAATGATAGGGTGCGAACTTGATGTTGCGCGCAGGGAGGATGTTGAAAGACTGAAAAATGAAACTCTGTCCGAGTTCGGAAGGATAGACGGACTCATCAACTCTCATCAGAACAAGACCGCGAGGTTCTTTGCAAAGTTTGAAGATTATACGGACGAAGACTGGGACAAAGTGATTGAAACAAATCTCAAAGGCACATTCCTCACATGCCAGATCATCGGCGGATGGATGGCTGAGAACGGCGGCGGTTCTGTCATAAACATTCCGTCAACATACTCGGTGGTTGCGCCTAATCAGAATCTGTATGAAGGAACCAACCTCGGATGCCCCGCCGCTTACTCTGCTTCAAAGGGCGGAGTGATGGCGCTGTCGCAGTACTTGTCAACTTACTGGGCGGAGAAGAATGTGAGAGTGAATCAGATAACTCCTCACGGAGTGTGGAACAATCATCAGGGAAGGTTTGAGCAGAATTTCGCTAAACTTTCGCCGCTCGGAAGAATGAGCTACAATCACGAAGTTGCGGGAGCGGCAGTGTTCCTGCTTTCCGACGCATCAAGCTACATCACCGGCCACAACCTTATGGTTGACGGCGGCTGGACTGCCTGGTAGAATTTTAACAAACGGCCATGAAGATCCTCGAAGTATTCAGTTCATACAATCCTGACATTGTGAACCGCCCATATGTGATCGCAGAGGCGGGAGTGAATCACGAAGGCAATATTGAAACAGCAAAACGGCTGATTGACGAAGCTGCGAGAGGCGGAGCACGTGCAGTAAAATTTCAGGCCTACAAGGCAGAGACGCTTGCCTCCAAAGACAGCCCGTACTACTGGGACATCACGAAAGAGCCTTCAAGAAATCAGTTTGAGCTGTTCAAAAAGTTTGACAAATTCTGGAAGAATGAGTACGAACTGCTGAAGGTCGAATGCGACAAGAGAGGCATTGAGTTCATGTCAACTCCCTTTGACACACAAGCCGCGGACTTCCTCAATGATATGATGCCGGTTTTCAAGATATCATCTTCAGATATAACAAACTTTCCGTTCATAAGGCACATTGCAAAATTCGGCAAGCCCATACTTCTTTCAACGGGTGCTTCAGATGTCGGTGAAATAACCGAAGCTGTGGATCTTATCAGAAGCTGCGGCAACAAGCTCTGCCTTCTGCATTGCGTACTCAACTATCCCACCCTCGACGAGAACGCAAATCTCGGAATGATACTTGATCAGAGACGAAGGTTTCCGGATACACTGCCCGGATATTCTGATCACACACTTCCCGGAACAATGGAAGTGCTGAAGACGGCAACCTTGCTCGGTGCAGTTGTGCTTGAAAAGCACTTCACACACGACAAATCGCTTCCGGGAAATGATCATTATCATGCAATGGACATGGAGGACCTGAAGTACTTCTTCAGGGACATGGACAGAGTGTTCACCCTTATCGGAAAATTCGAGAAGCAGGCTTTACCGTCGGAGGCTGAAGCAATTAAGAATGCAAGAAGAAGCCTCGTAGCTTCAAGAAGCATAAGACAGGGAGAGACAATCTCATTCACTGACCTGACCTGGAAGAGGCCGGCAAGCGGGATCAGTCCCAGGCACATTGATGATGTCATAGGCTCAAAGGCAACCGTTGACATAGCCGAAGACGCGGTGCTGAAGTGGGACATGATAGAAAAGAAATAGCAGAAAGATTTTTAAAATTAAAGCAGAAAGCAAATGGCGCTGACAAGACAGGAAAAGATCTGGGATTCAGGATTCGGGGAAGACTACAATAAAAGAAACGACTTCGGCAATTCAGAGCTTGATGAAGTTTATATCAAGGACATTGGTGTGAGAAGAACCGACATGAACGAGGACTTCATCGGTTTTCTTGACAGGGAAGCAAAGATCCTTGAAGTCGGATGTAACATTGGAATGCAGTTGGTGAATCTTCAGGAGATGGGTTTTAAGAATCTGTACGGAATAGAGATACAAAGCTCTGACGTTGAGACTGCCAAAGAAAAGACATCCGGAATAAACATTATCAAAGGAAGCGCTTATGACATCCCTTTCAGGGACGGATACTTCGATCTCGTTTTCAGCAACCGCGTACTTATTCACATGAATCCGGATCATCTTGATACTGCTCTCACTGAGATCTTCAGGGTTTCGAAGAAATACATTTACGGCAGTGAATACTACTCCGAGAACGTAACAGAGATCAAGGGCTATCACGGAGAAACAAGCATTGCATGGAAGAGGGATTTTGCAGGGGATTACAAGAGGCTATTCCCTTCACTCAATCTTCTAAAAGAAAAGAAATACAAGTACACATTCAACGACGATGTTGACTCGACATTTCTCTTTGAAAAGCAGTAAGCTGTTTCTGAATTGAAAACAACTGCCGTAATAGAAGCCCGCATGGGCTCAAGCAGATTGCCGGGAAAGGTCCTCATGGATATCGGGGGAATGCCTGCGCTTGGGCTTCTTTGCCGGAGGCTGAAGATGTGCAGGACTCTCGACGATATTGTAATAGCAACTTCAGTGAGCGAGGCAGACAAGGCAATACAAGATTTTGGCAGTGCAAACGGAATCAAAGTTTTCCGCGGAAGTGAGGATGATGTGCTTGGGCGTGTGGTTGGCGCGGCTGAATTCGCAAAGACGGATGTGATAGTGGAGATAACTGGTGACTGCCCTCTTATGGATCCGGAAGTGATAGATCATGTTGCTGGTTACTTCCATGAGCATTATCCCGGATATGACTATGTGACAAACATCGGATATGTAGGTGATGAGAAGCGGGAGATACCGATAGGAATGGACGTAAGAGTGTTCACTTACAAAGACCTCCTGCGCATAAGCGAAATAACCGATGATCCCGAAGACCGCGAACATGTATCCCTGTATTTCTTCAGGGCAGGGAAAGACGAATACAGGCTGAAGAACCTTTTGACTCCCGAAAAGTGGAAGAGGAATTATCCTGTGAGGATAGCGCTTGACACTGCTGAAGACCTGGAGTTCATAAGAGCCATAAACACAGAGCTTTCAAAGAGCGGTGAAAATTACGGACTCGCCGAGATTCTCACATACCTTGATTCGAATCAGGAACTTCTGAAGATCAATTCCGAAGTGGTTCAAAAGAAGGTGGCCGGAATTGAATAAACTGCGGGCATGCCTGACAGGATGCGGCGATATCGGATACAAATTCGACAGAGAAAGAAAGGGCGAAGGAGCGCTTACACATTTCAGGGCAATACTGGATTCAGGGATCTTTGAACTTTGCGGCGCTGCGGACACTGATGAAGAAGTACTGAAAGAAATAAGTGACAGGTACGGAATACCCGTTTACACGGATACCGTGAAGATGTGGGATGAAACGAAGCCGGACGTGATCACAATTGCAAGCAGTGACGAAACGCATGTGCCGTTACTGAGAAGCGCTCTGGAATGCAGCCCGAAAGCGGTCTTCTGCGAAAAGCCGCTCGGGCTTCGCAGCGGCGAAGTTTCTGAGATCACGGCTTTGTATGAAAAAGTGCGCGTACCGCTTCAGGTGAATTACACGCGAAGATTCCTGAAGGAGTTCAGTGATATCGGAGCAATGCTGAAAAGCGGGAAGCTCGGAATGATCAACACAGTCACATTCTACTACGGCAGGGGATTGATACATAATGCGTCCCACTACATTGATCTTGTGCTTATGTATTTCGGAATGCCCGAAGAGGTTGTCACTTTCTCCTCGAGGAGCGGGCTGGGAGAAACTGACTTCAGCTATTCGTTCAGGCTTGGTTACAAAGGAGGCATGGAGGTCATCTTCATTGCGCTTGAACCGACACGTATATCGTTCGCGGAGATTGACATTGTCGGGAGCGAGGGAAGAGTGAAGTTCAACTACAGGAATGAAATAGAGAAGTATGCAGTCACTTCAAACAGAAATTTCAGCGGTTACATGATGTATGAACTTACTGAGTCTGCACCGGTGAAGTTTGAAGAAGCATTGCCAGCTGCTTACCGGAACATATACGGCGCAGTCACAAACGGAGAACATCTGCTCTGTCCCGGAAGCGGCTCAATACATATATTCGAAATGATAAAAAGAATAAAGGAGCAGTATAATGTCTAAGCTTGCATTGCTCGGCGGAAAGCCGGTGCGCACAAAGATCTTTCCTCAAAGCAATACTATAGGCGAGGAAGAAAAGCGCGCAGTCATGAATGTCCTCGATTCGGGCAACCTTTCCCAGTATGTCGGTTCATGGAATCCGGATTTTTTCGGTGGCCCCATGGTGAGACAGTTTGAAAGAGACTGGGCGGAAGCATTCGGAGTCAAGTTCTGCATGGCTGTGAACTCAAACACTTCCGGCCTGAATGCCTGCATCGGTGCATGCGACATAGGTCCCGGTGACGAAGTGATCGTGTCGCCCTACACCATGACTGCAGGAGCAATAGCTCCGCTTATTTATGGCGCAGTGCCCGTCTTTGCGGATATTGACGAAGACACTTTTTGCCTGGATCCGGAAAGCGTAAGTAGCAAGATCACACCAAGGACAAAGGCGATACTTGTTGTACACATTACCGGTCATCCCACCGATATGGATCCAATAATGGAACTTGCGCGCGAGCATGGACTGAAGGTTATTGAAGACTGTGCGCAATCACCGATGGGAACATACAACGGAAAGTTTGTAGGAACGATTGGTGATGTAGGGATCTTCAGCCTTAACTACCACAAGCATATTCATACAGGTGAGGGCGGAATGATTGTGACCAATAACCCTGTGATCGCGGAGAAGGTTCAGCTGATACGGAATCACGGAGAAGCGGTTGTGGAAGGTAAGAAGACAATGGACATCTGGAACACTTACGGATTCAATTACAGAATGACGGAAATGGAAGCGGCGGTCGGGACGGAGCAGTTGAAAAAGCTCCCTCATTTGCTTGACGAGAGGATAAGCAGGGCTGAGCATCTTTCCGAAATGCTTGGCAAACTGCCCGGTATCATTCCGCCGGTGGTGAAGGAAGGCTGCAGGCATGTTTACTACATACAGGCATTCAAGTTTAAGAAGGACATCGTAGGTGTTAGCAGGAACACATTCATTGATGCAATGAAAGCCGAGCTTCCGCCAATGGTCCTCCGTGAATCAACGCCGATCATAGGATGCGGGTTTGCGCCTCCGCTCTATCTTCAGCCAATTTATCAGCAGAGACTTCACAAGTGTTCATTCAATTGTCCGAGATATGAAGGTGAAGTTTCTTATGACAGGGGAATTTGTCCGGTGACGGAAAGAATGTTCTTTGATGAGGTCTTCACTCATGAATACATGAGGCCGAGTTTCTCATGGGATGACATTAAGGATGTAACAGATGCCTATTACAAAGTTTACGAAAACGTTGCAGATCTTAAGGAGTATGAGATGCAGAAGTCCGTTCCCGTCTGAATGCGGAAGCCGAAGCTGCTTGCGGCGTTTGATGATCCCGGCGGTGCGCTTGCAGTGATGCCCGTGCTGAAGAAAACTATTGAAAGAGGCACTGCGGAAGTTACTGTTTATGCGGGCGTGCACAGCATTTATCTGCTTGATGATCTGAAGCATGCAGAGAAATACATGATAAGGAGCGATCTTGGATATGAAGAAGCTTGCGCCATTCTTGATTCGCATGATCCTGACATTCTGCTTACGGCAACAGGCGGAGGAAGCGGTGAACAGCAATTGAGGAATGCGGCTCGCAACAAGGCACTTAGGAGTTATGTGATCATTGATTTCTGGAAACACTACGGCAGGAGATGGCTGTATGCAGACCACCCGCTGGAGAGCATCATAGATACAATACTTGTAATGGACGAAGCAACAAAGACTGACATGATGAATGAAGGATTTCCTTCCGAAAGAATAAAGGTTACCGGACACCCTTATCTCGACAGCATATTCAATTCACCCGAAAGAAGAACAGGCACAGGAGAAGACTCATTATTTCTTTTTCTTTCGCAACCGTCAGGGACCATTGAACTGAAGAATACAGATATTCATCCTGTGACAATTGTTGCAGAAGCTGTGGAGCAATATCTCGGACAGAATAACAAGCGAGGAAAACTTATAATAAAGATGCATCCGCTTGAGACAGCGGGCAAGGAACTTACCGAAGCTCTCCGGAACATTTCAAAAATGAATCTTCAGATTGAGGCCGCAGACAGCGGTGAGAGGATAGATAATTTTCTAATCAGAAGGCCCGTTGTGATCGGATACAACTCGATTGCACTGTTCGAGGCACGCGCATCCGGTTGCAAAGCGATCAGTCTTGATTTAGTGCCGATGAGTGAAGCAATGCGCAAAGCTATGGCATCAGCCGGAATTGTTTTTTCAAAGGCCGAAAGAGATGATCTCCTTCATTCGATGAATGCCAAGGTTCCGTCCTTTAATGAACTTGCCGCACTTCACAAAGGCGCGACCGGAAGATGTCTTGATCTGATATTCTCATCTTTGCATCAACAAAAAGGAGCGAACGCATGAAGAATCCGTTTCTTACAGGAAAGAACATATACCTCACACCGCTTACGGAAGCCGAAGTTACGGATGAGTATGTTTCATGGCTGAATGACAGCGAAGTGTGCAGGGACAATTCGCATGCTGTATTTCCGAACACGAAAGAACTTACACTGCAGTATGTGCGCTCAGTTGCATCATCAGGAAAGGAAGTGGTGATGGCGATAAAGTGGAAGAAGAACAACAGGCACATAGGCAACATTTCGCTTCAGAAGATCAACTGGGTCAATCGTTCTGCCGAGCTTGCGATAATCATCGGAGACAAGAATTACTGGAACAAAGGTGTCGGGACCGAAGCATACGAACTCATGATCGCTTATGCTTTCGAGAGACTGAACCTGAACAGGGTGTCGTCAGGGCAGACGCTCCGCAACAAAGGCATGACAGGCGTGTGCAGAAAGTGCGGCATGAGCGAGGAAGGTGTTTCAAGGGAAACTATGTTCAAGGAAGGGGAATATCTCGACACCGTTACTTATGCAATACTCGCCAAAGACTATTGGACAAAGAAAAACAAGAAGAGCAGATAATGAACGACGACAGATACGGCAAGCCCGAAATGGATGGGGTTCAGTACTGCATCAGGTGCTGTATTCCCGCAACGCAGGAGGGGGTGAAGTTTGACGACCTCGGAATCTGCCGGGCATGACGGTAGTACGGACAGAAGATAAATATTAACAGGGGCGAGAAAGAATTAGAGCTTAGGAAGATCCTCGATGATGCAAAGTCCAAAGCAGGGAATATTTACGATTGCATTCTTCCAATAAGCGGCGGAAAGGACAGCACTTTTCAGATGCATGTGCTAACCAAAGTTTACGGCATGAAGCCGCTTGCCGTGACATTCAGCCACAACTGGTACAGCGAAACCGGTTGGTACAATCTTATGAATGCACTTGAGAAGTTCAACGTTGACCACATCATGTTCACACCGAGCAGGGACCTTGTGAACAGAATTGCCCGCAGGTCGCTTGATGCGATCGGGGACACATGCTGGCACTGCCATGCCGGAGTCGGTGCATTTCCTCTTCAGATCGCAGTGCGGTTCAACATTCCGCTTCTCATTTACGGAGAATCAATTGCCGAATCTTCCGGAAGGTCCTCTTACAAGAATCCACTGATGAAGTTTGACGTGGACTACTTCATGCGGGTGTCTACAAAGAGGAATCCGAAGGAGATGGTTTGCGATTACATATCAGAGAAGGACATGAAGCCGTTCTTCTTTCCCACAATGGAAGAACTTGAGAAGACGGGCGTGAGACTGCTTCATCTCGGCGACTACATTTTCTGGGATGACGAAAGGCAGATGGAATTTGTGAGGGACAATTATGCATGGAAAGAAACTGAAGTGGAAGGAACATACAAGGGCTACAAGAGTGCAGAATGCGTAATGCCCGGCATGCATGACTTCACCAACTATCTCAAGCGGGGCTACGGCAGGGCAACATATCAGGCAAGCATTGACGTGAGGAACGGCCTGCTCTCGCGTGAAGAGGGATTTGAACTTTCGAAGCAGTATGACAAGGAAATTCCCGAATCGCTCAGATATTATCTTGAGATCACCGGAATGTCGGAAGAAGAGTTCTACCTGAAGATGAAGGAGAAGAGGCTTGAGGAGATAAAGAACATCGTGCTTCCAGTGGTACAGAAGACAAGAAAGAACAAGGAGAGAATACTTCCTTACCCGCAACAGTTGATTGAAAGAGAAGAAAACACTTCAGGCAAAGGCAATGGAGACTCTGAACAAAACTAAGATCGAGCGAAACATATTTCTGAGGGAGACCATAGGAAACATCATTGGTATGATGAGGAACGGAAATATCACCGCAAGGGATATTGCCGCAGAGTGCTATGAGAGGATAAATGATCTCAATGACTACAGTAAGGTTTGGGTTGTGTTTGACGAAGAGAAATTCCTTGCGCAGGCACACAGCGCCGACGAAAGACTGAAGTCGGGGCAAATGCCGGGACTTCTTGAAGGCATACCTGTAGGGGTAAAAGACATATTCAACACTGCAGATTTTCCCACGCAGATGGGAAGTCCTTTGTGGAAGGGATTCACGCCCGGCAACGATGCGAGAGAGGTTTATTACCTGAAGAAGGAAGGAGCTGTGATCCCGGGTAAGACTGACACCGCGGAGTTTGCAGTACACGCGATCGGCAACTGCATAAATCCGCACGACCCACTCAGAACTCCCGGCACATCTTCAAGCGGTTCAGCTGTTGCGGTAGCTCTAGGTATGGTTCCTGCATCCATCGGCACACAGACTGCGGGATCGATAGTGAGGCCGGCAAGTTTTTGCGGCGTATACGGGTGCAAGCCTTCGTTCGGACTTCTTCCGCGAACCGGAATGCTTAAGACAACGGATTCGCTTGATACCATTGGATTCTTCACTGCCATGTTTGAAGACCTGAAGAGGATGTTTGAGACGCTGAGAGTGCGCGGCGCGAACTTTCCTATGAGCAACAATGCACTCTCTGACAATGAAAGGCAGAACAGGAAATCCGACAAGCCATGGAAAGTCGCCTTTGTAAAGACTCACACATGGGAGAATGCATATTCTCATACAAAGGAAGAAGTGCTGAAGTTTGCGCAAGCGCTAGAAGGAGACAA
>DAIQRO010000003.1:3312-3943 GCA_036786155.1 Bacteroidota bacterium | reverse complement strand
TTATTTTAAGGAAGAATCCCTGAAGCCGGAAATGGTTTCTGACATAATGAATGAGATAGTTGCAAGGGGAAGCATGATCAGCGCAGTAGAGTATCACGCATATCTTGAAATGCAGAACAGAATGATCAGAGAGATGGACAGATTCCTGACGGAGTATGACATTATAGTTTCGCACAGCACAGCGGGCGAGGCTCCGCTCAGAGAAGAAAGGGAAAAGCCAGACCCTGCGCTGATGTGGACACTCACACACCTGCCGGTGATAAATTGCCCTGTGTTCATGTCTCCCGGCGGCATGCCTTACGGGATACAGATCGCATCAAGGAAGTACAATGACTATAAGCTGTTCAGATTCACCGACCACCTGCTTAAACGAAATCTCATACCGGCCGGCAGTAACCCATTGCCGCCACAGCCGGAAGAATAAAACTTCTTACCCACTTGGGGATCACCGACAGAGTAAAGAGCAGACTGCTGAGAAACAGCTATGTCAAGAAGCTGAATACCAGGCGCAAGGCCGGAATGCTGTACAGGCAGGGGCTGGCGAAAGGCGTTCATTCAAAGAAAATTGTTTTTTGGTCAACCGGCGGAATGATAATTCAAAGCCACCTTGAGGGAATCATAGCGGCCGCAC
>DAIQRO010000003.1:0-3302 GCA_036786155.1 Bacteroidota bacterium | reverse complement strand
AACTGCGCGGGCACAATGTGAAAGTGGTTCTTTGTGACGGGCTTTACAAAGCATGCGCGAAGAGAGTTGATTTTCCTGAAGCGGGGATAGACCAATGGGCGAAGTATTGCCCGTCATGCATAAGGCAGAACTCACAGCTCTTTGACCGGCTCGGATTGGATTACGTTTACATTGGTGAGCTTGTATCTCCATCAAGGGCAGAAGATTTGAGAAGGCAGGCTGACAAAGTAACGCTTGAGAATTACAAAGAGCTTTCGTATAACGGTCTGAACGTCGGCAATCATCTTGAGTCCGCAATGAACAGGCACACCAGAGGCGGTGGATTTAAAGGGCACGAAGCGCTGCTCAGAGAATATGCATATGCAGTGCTTGTAAGCGCGGCCGCATCTGCGGAGTACATAAGAAAGGAAAAGCCCGAGCGAATGTACATGTCGCACGGGATATATGCAGACTGGGGCCCTCCGCTAAGCGAAGCCCTGAAGGCGGGTATTCCGGTGTCATCATACATCTGCTGTTATCTCAACGCGCATTTCTTTTTCGGAACAGTGTCCGATACGCACGAAACTTTCCTAAGCATCAGCAAAGAATCCTGGGACAAGATAAGTTCAGCGGAGCTGAGCGAAACGGCGCGGGAAAGGGTGGAACATTTTCTTGACCAAAGGTACATGAACAAAGTATCGCGTGACATGCACGGCATTCTGAAGAATTACAAAGGCGACCGCGGGCATTTTATGCGGCATTACGGATTGGAAGAGGGCAAACCGGTTTGGGGAATTATGACTCACATCAACTGGGATGCGGCATCGGATTACTTCCCGATGATATACAAGGATTTTGACACCTGGCTGTATGAAACAATAAAGACTCTATGGAATATGAAGGATGTTCAGTGGCTTATAAAGATCCATCCTTCGGAGATCAATGACAACCCGCTGACCGGATGCCAGAAATTCATCGAGAAGAACTTTCCCGATCTGCCGCCGCACATTAAGGTACTAAAGATGGATGATGACATCAGTCAGCTGGATTTTTACAGCCTGCTTGACGGCGGTGTGACGGTAATGGGCACGGGAGGCCTTGAGCTTTCACTTCAGGGCAAGCCGGTCATACTTGCAGGGGAAGCGCACTATTCCGGCAAGGGCTTCACTTATGATGCAAAGAATGAGAGCGAATATTCTTCACTGCTTTCAAATGCATCCCGCCTTGGAAGGCTTGATGATAAGATGTCGGAGCTGGCATGGAAATACGGATACACATATTTCATTCGGAAGCAGGTGCCGCTTACGCCGACTATAGGCGAAGACCTTCATATTGATTTCGCTTTGCTTGATCATCTCCTTCCCGGGAAGAATCCTTACATGGACTTCCTTTGTGACAGGATCATTGACGGAAAAGATTTCATACTGCCTGAAGAGCTTGTCAAAGCGATGTATGCGGAAGACAAGGAGCAGATCAGGCAGGCGATGTGAATAATCAACTAACGACAAAATGAAAACGATAATAATAACGGGAGCATCGAGGGGAATAGGGAAATTTCTCTTCGAGAAGTTCTCTGCAGACGGCGACAAGGTTTACGGAACTTATCACACTGAGAACGAAGCCCTGAAGAACGATCCACATTACTTCAGGCTTGATGTAACTGATTATGCTGGTGCATTGGCATTTGCTGAAAGCCTTAAGCCTGAGATTGAGCATGCGGTGCTAATCAACTGCGCCGGAAACAACTATAACTGCTTCGCGCACAAGTCCGAGCCGGAGGCGTGGAAGCAGGTGATAGACACAAACCTGACAGGCTCATACAACGTAATCCGCGCTTTTCTTCCGATCATGAGGGAAAAGAATTACGGCAGAATAATCAACTTTGCTTCAGTTGTTGCCGAAACCGGAATTCCCGGAACAAGCGCATACGCGGCGTCGAAGTCAGGGCTGTGGGGAATGACGAGAAGTATCGCTGTTGAGAATGCTTCTAAAGGAATCACAGCCAACTGTCTCAATCTCGGTTACTTTGACATTGGAATGATAACGGAAGTAAGCGAGGAATATCAGAAGATCGTTAAGCAGAAGATACCCACTGGAAAGTTCGGAGATCCGCAAAACATCTTCAACGCGGTCAGGTTCATCATTGACTCTGATTACCTTACCGGCACGTCACTTGATATTAACGGCGGCATACACTGACATAAGCGAATGAGGCTCCGCAAGTTTTCCGTAATAGTTACTACCTACAACCGCGCCGAAACTCTCGTGAAGTGTCTTGACTCACTTTGCGCTCAGGATTATCCGAAGTCGCACTATGAAGTGATAATTGTGAACAACAACTCGACCGACAACACCGAAGATGTTTCACTCAAATACATTGCGGATCATCCCGGCACAGAGATCAAGTACTACTTCGTGCCGCGTGCCGGACAGGTGTATGCGAGGCAGATCGGAATACTTGCTTCCCGGAACGAAATACTTTCATTCACTGACGACTACGGCCTTCTTGTTCCGGAATGGATATCGGAAATCAACAAGGTCTTTGAGATGTCTGAAGACATTGCGGGTGTGGCCGGAAAGATAGACGTCAAGTGGGACACTACTCCTCCCGACTGGATAAGCGATTATGAAGAACAGCTCGGCAAGCTTGACTACGGCAAGGAAGAGAAATACGAAGTGGGCCTTTACATGAATGCCGGCAATCTGCATATAAAGAAAGACGTGCTCATTGATGTGGGTGGGTTCAATCCTGAAATGGTTGGAGAATGGCTGATAGGAGACGGTGAGACAGGCTTGTGGCTGAGACTCAAGAAAAGAAACCTTCCGATCGGATGGGCTCCGAAAGCAGTAATGTATCACTGTCAGATCGTTGACAAGAATGCGACTGAGGAGGACATCAAAAGAAGATTCATGAATAATGGTATTTGCATTCCGTACAACATCTACGCAATTGACCGGCTCGGAAAAAGGAAGCTGATCTTCAATATGCTCTATTCCGCGAAACAGTCAATAAGGTGGAGGATAAGAATGTTGAAATATTTCCTGGCCGACAACGAAAAGAGCGTGAGGTATGCAAAGTTCAGGATCGCATTTTATCAGGCACAGATCCCGTACACTCTCCGCATAATTACAAACAGGGAGTTCAGGACAGCGCTGATAAAGAACGACTGGAAAGTAATTCAAACTTCAAAAGCGGCGACAGCATCATGAAGAGAGTATATGTGGGAATGAGCGCAGACCTCATTCATCCCGGGCATCTGAACATAATTAACGAAGCAAGAAAGCTTGGGGAAGTTACGGTGGGATTGCTCACTGACAATGCC
>DAIQRO010000435.1:0-1648 GCA_036786155.1 Bacteroidota bacterium | reverse complement strand
AATATTCGCTCCGTACTCAAGAATAATTGCTCCGTATTCAGGAATATTTGGTCCGTATCGTGGCACCACTTGCACAAAGAAATGTGTATGCCCTCGCGGCGCCGTCCCGAAAACACAATTCGCTTTCGGGACTGCTCAGACATATGCCGCTTGTTCGTTGTGCCTTCAGCACTTTTTTCCTGAAAGAAAAGATTCAAATCCTAAACTAGGTCTGCAACCGCTTCACGTTTGCCGGAGGGCTGAATAGTGAAATGGACATTGAAATTGAACACGGGAATTCGGAATTTTCACCAAGCTGAAATCAATGAGAATCAAGCCAAACGTTTTTTGCAGGATGTTTATGCCTTCATTTCTGATGCTCTGCCTGTTCGGCGCGCAAGGCAACGGAGAGTGCGCAGGAACAGGCGTGATTTCCGATGCCCTGATCATTGAGATGTACGCGGGAAATCCCCACGATAAGAAGCTTGTCTGGGTCTATTTCAAGGACAAGACTGATCAATATAATGATAATCTGCTTTCGGAAAGGGCTCTTGACAGAATCCGCAAACGCTCTCCTCAGGCAGATGCACTGTCTCATCTCGACCTTCCCGTTAGCTCCGATTATATTCGCGAAGTTGCACTTACCGGAGCACGGATCAGAAACAGGTCAAGGTGGTTCAATGCAGTTTCCTGCTACGCGGATGCAAACCAGATAGCGCTCATCTCCCGTTTCAGTTTTGTCTCACACATAGGACTCGTAACCAGATACAGGCATGCAGAGCCACAGTCCGCAGATAATCTTTCGCTTCTGCCTCTAAGCGAATCAGACGATCCGCTTGGAATCAATTACGGACCGTCGCTGAATCAGTCCAACATAATTAATGTTCCTCCTGCACATGACAGGGGCTTCACCGGCCAGAATGTACTGATTGCTTCATTCGATTCCGGGTTTGATAATCTTGAACACAACTGCTTTAATAAAATAAGACTCAAGGGACTTAGGACTTTCGATTTTGTTAACGGAGATACTATAGTTGCCAACGGATCCGGAAGAATGGGCAACGGAGCCCACGGCACACTTACCCTGTCACTGATTGCAGCATACGATCCGGGCTATCTTGTATCTCCCGCATTTGATGCACTATACCTGCTTGCATAGACGGAGATCTCTGACAGCGTTACGCCGCTTGAGGTGGACAACTGGGTCGCCGCCGCAGAATGGGCGGACAGCCTTGGAGCGGATATCTGAACTTCAACCCGCCATATCCTTCTTACACATGGCAGTCTATGAACGGCAGTACCGCGCTAATTACAAGAGCGGCCGATATTGCAGTAAGCAAAGGCATTGTGGTGGTTGTTTCCTCAGGAAATGACGGCTTCAATTCATCACACAATACCCTCAGCGCACCTGCTGACGCTTTCAATGTGATTACGGTAGGAGCAGTTACAACAGGAAGGCAAAGGGCGGCATTCTCATCAGTGGGGCCGACCACAGACGGAAGGATCAAACCGGACGTTATGGCCTACGGAGTGAACAATCATACCGCAAGGCCGGGTGCGGGAGGAGTCGGTTACATAAATTCCAATGTGGGAACATCGCTTGCCTGTCCTATGGTTGCCGGCGTATGTGCAATGGTGCTTTCTGCAAATCCGGAACTGAATCCTCTGC
>DAIQRO010000434.1:0-1662 GCA_036786155.1 Bacteroidota bacterium | reverse complement strand
CATTAATTCAAGGAGAACTTGATGAAAAAGATCTATTTCGCATTGCTTGCCCTGGCAGCAGGAGCATTCATTTTCTACATGTCCTCAGACAGCGCGGTAAGTTCAGGCGCAGGGGATTTCAAGTATGTAGGTGTAGATAAGTGCACAGGCGCCTGCCATAAGGGTGAAGCAAAGGGCAATCAGCTGGAGATATGGCAGTCATCAAAGCATGCTCAGGCATACAAGTCACTGCAGACTCCCGAAGCTGACAAGATAGCGAAGGACAAAGGATTTTCAACTGCGGCGGCAGAAACGCCCGAGTGTCTTAAGTGCCATGTGCTTGGGAAGGATATAAACGCTGCGGAGCTTGAGGATACATTTGACAAGACGCAGGGAGTGCAGTGTGAGACGTGTCACGGCCCCGGTTCCGAGTACAAGAAGCTTTCGATCATGAAGGACAAAGCGAAGGCACAGGAGAACGGGATGATCGTGCATTCGGAAGGAGAAGCATTCTGCACAGGGTGTCACAATTCGGAGAGCCCAACATTCAAGGGATTCAACTATGCCGAGATGTGGGATAAGATAAAGCATCCGAAGCCTGCGGGAAGCGAGGAGTAGGGTTGTTGAGAGCCGGATTATATAATCCGGCTCTCTTTTTTTGCAAAGCTAAAGATCAGCCGGCATGATGATAGCGCACGGCATAATGCTGTCATTGACCGCTATGGCGGCAATGTTCCTGTTTCTGATTTCCGGAAATTCGGCGGAAAAGAAGCAGAGCGATTTTAAGTATGTCGGCGCAAATACCTGCGCAGGCTCATGCCACAGGTCTGAAGCGCAGGGAAACCAGTACGGAATCTGGGAAGAAACCAAGCATGCAAGAGCGTTTCAGACTTTGCAGACAACGAAAGCCGACAGTATAGCAAAGGCCGGGGGTTATATAACCCCCGCCGCAGAAACCCCAAACTGCATCAAATGCCATACTCTCGGCAGAGACTTTAACGATTCCGAATTCCTTGGCTCATTCGACCTTTATCAGGGTGTTCAATGTGAAAGTTGTCACGGCCCGGGATCAGAATACAGGAAACTGGAAGTCATGAAAGATCCTGAACTGTCTTCTGCAAAAGGCCTTATCGTTCATATGGAGAAAGAAAAATTCTGCATCAACTGCCATAACCCGGAGAGCCCGACATACTTTGAGTTTGATTTTGATCCAATGTGGGAAATGATCGCTCATCCTAAACCTAAATAGCAAAGATCATGAAACAGATTTGTTTACTGATTGCTGCAATGACTGCCTTTACTGCCCCGCTTTTTTCTCAAAGCGTGAATATGAGACTTAATTCGTTCTTCTATACTTGGGAAAGAGCTGACAGCATCGGCATTTCAACAAATCATATCCGTGGATACCAAAACGCTTCGTTTGATATCAACGGCGGAAAATGGAGCTTCAATACATGGATGCAGGCCGGGGAAGATCTCTCAAATAAGATAGACAGGGGATTTGAGTTCACTCTGTACAATGCTTACATCAAAGGTTCTGACCTGTTCGGTATGATGGACCTGAAGCTTGGAAGACTGTATATATATGCCGGCGTGGGCAAAGGACCTCTGGACGGTGTCCTGCTTAAGTTCAAGGCAGGCAAAAAAAAGGAATATCAGTTCACCGCTTACGGCGGATTCAAT
>DAIQRO010000433.1:0-1667 GCA_036786155.1 Bacteroidota bacterium | reverse complement strand
ATTTGTCCACCTCGCCGTCTCTCTCATTTATGAAATCCTTTCGTACTCTTTTGTAAGTTTCCACTGCCTTTGACCGGTCACCGAGCAACTCATAAGATATACCCATGGTGAACATGTGAACGTTGAGCCTGTCGCCATGATTTGCATATTTCATGAACGTCTCAAGATACTGAGCCGCCTTACCGAAATCACTGAGTCTGAAGTATGCGTTACCCAAAACTGCACTTGCTGACTTTGTTATTTCATCTTTGAATGATTCAGTGTTCATGCTTAGTGCTGTATTGGCTTCTTCTATCGATTCATTTGTCTTGCCCGACTGCAGAAGCAGGCTTGCATGAAAGACCCGGAAGACAGCGCTTAGAGGATAATCGGTAACAAGCTGGGCCGATAGCTCAACGGCCCTGTTGTCGTTTTGCTCACGCTCGTCAAGCGAGAATATGGAAAGAAAGACCTTTGAATCGACCCTTGTGAATTTACCTTTGGCCATGGAATTGCGGAGAAGTTCAACACCGTTTCTGATGTCGCCTTCAAAACCTATGAGCGACAGGAGCCATTTGAACTTGTCAGGAACAAATCCCAGCGCGATCTTGTACAGACCGAGCCCCATGTAGGCGTCATAATAATCGGGTTTAAGCTTAACAAGCTCATTGAGAGTCCTGTAGCCTGAGTTGCCGTCGGAAGCAGCTTCAAGAAGGTTCTTGTTCAGGCTGAGCATCAGCAAAGACCTGTAACTGTGCGACATTCCTTTGTAATACATCGCGTCGTAATTCCTTTCGTCCTTTTCAAGAATCTTGTCTGCCCTTTCAATCACATCAGATGACTGTCTAAGAAATTTGTTGAAGGGCTCATCCTTTCTGGAAGGAAGAGCATCGTAAAATGAAAGCAGAGATTCGTAAAAGTAGCCGCTCAGTTCATTAGGGTATGACGACTGTATGCTCTTGAATTTTCTTTCCGCATCATCAAATCTGAGATTGTAAACATCTTCAAGCCCTGACATGATCTCACCCTCGAGCGAACCCGCGGCAATTGAGAACTGTGCGGAGCCGATCAGGATCAGTATGCAGGTTATTATGCTTATTTTCATTTATATATTCTGAGAAATTTCACGACTTAACTGACTTGCAGAAGATTGCGTTCCAATCAGTTGTTAATTGGTTTCCTGACTCGAATCGGCAGTTGGCATGGCATCTTTAGCTTTCTTTTGGAAACGGATTGATATATATTTGCCACTTAACTGACTGAGGAATATGCCCAAAATAATTTTCGAAATAAATTACAACATTATACCCGGAAAGAAGGAAGGTTACTTGTCAACCATTGAGGAGCTCAAAGGGAGGATAAGGGACACAGGGCTTGACTATTCGGTATTTGAAAGCAAGAAAGACCCGGAAAACTTCACCGAGATGTATGTTTGCAAGGATGAGCAGGAGTTTGAAGCGCTTGAAGACAATCAAAGCGATGAGACGATTCAACTGACTCAAAAGCTTTTTGATGAGTACATCAAAGACAATAAGGTCACATACTCGACGAAGTACGAGGTTTGACCTATAAGGCGAGGAGGAAATTTTCGAGAGTAGCTGATTTTGCAGCTACTCTCTTTTTGTTAAATAACGGCAAACCGGGTTCGTTAGAATGAACAAGGCAATGTCAAATGTCCAAAAAGGCAT
>DAIQRO010000157.1:7092-7356 GCA_036786155.1 Bacteroidota bacterium | reverse complement strand
CTGATTTGCTTCATATGGGTTGCACTTATCATCCTGCCCCCGCTATTTGCAAATCTCGGAGGCGCTTTTGAAACCATTTCGGATTACATGTATCTTGCTTATTCTCCCATCTGCCATCAGGAGGAAGTACGCTCATTTTTCTTTGCCGGAAATCCGCTCGGAGTATGCTCAAGATGCACTATGATCTATCTCGGATTTGCATTCGGAGCTTTGATCTATCCGCTTTTCAGAAAGGTCTCTAACGTTAACCCTCCGTCCTTGTGG
>DAIQRO010000157.1:3311-6961 GCA_036786155.1 Bacteroidota bacterium | reverse complement strand
AGATTCTTTTACGAAATTACCGCCTATTTCAGGCACAAGGAAAGGGTGCGGCAGTGAATTCAGGCCCAAACAGGATTGTGCCGGTTCTCTACGGTGCACTGATCATGACCATGATCTCGCTGTTTCCGCTCATTAACCTCATTAACGTTTTCTGCTGTGCGGGCATTGCCATTGGAGGCCTGGCAGGAGTGTATTTCTACAATAAGCAGTTGAGCGGAACAGGGATACCGCTTACATCGAAGGACGGAGGGATGATAGGACTTCTGAGCGGAATCCTTGCCGCAGTGCTTGTAAGCGGATTCACCGTGCTTGCCGGACTGCTTTCCAATACGAACCCCGTCTCCGAAGCTTTGAAAATGATGGAAGATTCCGGGATAGACCTGCCTTCGGAAATGCTTGTGTATGCCGACAGGTTTTCCGAAGAGTACAACACTTACGGCTTCTCACCCACCATTGCGATATTCTCTTTCATCATGCACATGATCCTCTTTCCCCTGTTCGGCGCAATAGGCGCAATCATCGGAGTTTCGATTCTCGGAAAGAAGAATAATGCCGGCCCCACAAATGATCAGGGTTGAACAGTGCTCAAAGGAGGATTCGGACCGGATAAGATTTGTGCTCTTTGCGTTCATCGCATTCGCGCTTGTTTCCGCATGGTTTACCTTGTCCGATCTTGTAGCTGCCCTGTTTCCGGACCTGTTCAACTATGAAAGCTCCTGCATCATGCTGAACATTGCTGACATTCCCTGCCCCTTTTGCGGAATGTCGAGAGCGTGGAGAGAGCTCATCGGGCTTAACTTCTCGCGCAGTGTTTACTACAACCCTCTTGCCATACCGTTTTTTGCCTTATCTTTCCTGATAATGCTTGCGATCTTTGCATTAAGCCTGTTCAATTACCGCATCAGGATCACGGACGCGAAGAAAACTTTTTTGGCGGCGGCTTTGGTTCTGCTCGTTATCTGGATAGCTAACATACTTTACGGACATCAATCCTAAGGAATCATATCTCAATGTTTGAATACTCGGGTTCGATCCACATGCATTCAAAATTCTCCGACGGAACAGGCACAGTGCAGGAGATCGCTCAGTACGCGTCTGAATCGGAGCTTGACTTCATAATTCTCACAGACCACAACACCCTCAAGGCAAAAGAAAAGGGATTTGAGAAATGGCATGACAAGACCATGCTCATTGTCGGATATGAAGTGAATGACTCAAAGAACAAGAACCATTATCTTGTCTTCGGGCTAGATGAGGTTGTCGGCACGTTTACCCGGCTGAAAGACGGCGACCTTGGAAACAAGCTTACTGCCATAGAATATGTGAAGAAGGTGAAGGAAAAAGGCGGAGTCGGATTCATTGCACACCCTGACGAAAAGCGCAAGCATCTTGAGGGGCATCCCGCATATCCCTGGACCGCCTGGGAGTCAGAGGATTTCGACGGACTTGAGATATGGAATCACATGAGCGAGTGGGCCGAAGGGCTCAATGACTCGAACAAGGTCAGCAGACTGATCCATCCACTTAAGTCAATCATCGCACCGCCAAAAGAAACACTTAAAAGGTGGGATGATCTGAACAGGAAAAGGAAGGTTGTTGGCTTGGGAGGAATTGATGCTCACGCTCACAAGCATACAATCATGGGAATCAGCGTAGAGATCTTTGCATATAAGATCCTGTTCAAGTCAATAAGAACGCATGTTTTTCTTGATGAGGAGATTGATCCCGGAAGCAGAAAGAATTTTGAGAGAGACAAGAAGAGGATCATCGAAGCGATCGGAAAAGGCCGGAGTTTCATTGTGAACAATTACAACGGAAGCGGCAAGGGATTCAGGTTTACTGCGGAATACAACGGCGTAAATTACATATCAGGGGACGAGATCGTTCTCAGTCAAAAAAGGAAATCAAAGCTGATCCTCAGGGCAATGCTTCCAGCCGAGGCCACGATGAAACTGATACATAACGGAAAGTGCGTTGATGAATACAAAGGAATGGACTGCATCTGGGATTCCGACGATGTGGGGACTTACAGGGTGGAAGCATGGAAAGGCGACAGAGGATGGATCTTCTCAAATCATATAAGAGTATCGAAGCAATGACGGAAGAACGGTCAGCAAACGTGCTTGACAAACTCATCGTTGTGGGCGACAGGGTTCTCATCAAACCGCTTACTGAAAGCGAAAGAACTTCATCGGGACTGTATCTTCCGCCGGGTGTACACGAGAAGGAAAGAGTGAGAAGCGGATATGTAATGAAGGCCGGCCCCGGTTATCCCGTTCCACTTCCTGCTGAAGATGAAAGCTGGAAGAAGACCGAAGAGAAGGTCAAGTATATTCCGCTTCAGGTCAGGGAAGGCGACCTTGCGCTTTATCTTCAGAAGGATGCAATCGAGATCATTTATTCAAGCGAAAAGTATTTCATTGTCCCTCAGCATTCCATTCTGGTTGTTGAAAGGGATGAAGATCTTTTCAGATAATTGTTCAGCACTGCTGTAATTCATACAGATCCATTCGCATATTCGGATGGTTCGATCAAACTATTTTAGCCGGCGCAGAATGCAATGAAGAATATCTTCAGCAAGACGGTGATAATCCTCTCCTTCGTCAGTTTTTTCAATGACATTTCCTCTGAAATGCTTTACCCTGTACTGCCAATTTACCTTAAGAGCATCGGATTCTCCGTGCTTTTCATAAGCATACTGGAAAGTTTTTCGGAAGCTCTTGCAGGACTGAGCAAAGGTTACTTCGGCAAATTTTCCGACAGTCTGCAAAGAAGGGCGCCGTTCGTTACTTTCGGCTATATGCTGAGCGCTGTATCGAAGCCCTTGCTTGCTTTCTTTTCGCAGATATCACTGGTGTTTTCCGCAAGAACGATGGACAGGTTCGGAAAGGGAATACGGACTGCGGCTCGTGATGCCATGCTTTCCGAGAATTCAACTCCGGAAAACAGGGCATCAGTATTCGGACTTCACAGAGGCATGGACACTCTCGGCGCGGTTGTCGGTCCACTGTTAGCGCTTGCATACCTCAGCTATTTCCCGGAGGATTACCAAACCTTGTTCCTGATCGCTTTCATTCCGGCCGCAGCTGCAGTGTTGCTTACATTCCTTCTCAAAGACAAGCCGCACGATGCAAACAGAAAAGTGGTCAGTCTTAAAGAATATTTCTCCTTTTTTACATACTGGAAGAGGTCAGACAAGAACTACAGACTCCTTACGGCGGGCTTGTTCGGTTTTGCGCTTGTGAACAGCACTGACATGCTTCTTCTCCTTATGGTCAAATCACTTGGCTACTCTGACTCTGACGTAATAATGGTCTATGTGTTCTACAACCTTGTCCTTGCGCTTTCAGCGCTCCCGGCAGGCATGCTTGCAGACAGGCTCGGACACATGAAGAGCCTTATTGCAGGAATTCTCGTATTCAGTCTTTCATATCTGCTTATAGGATTTTCGTCAGGACTGCCGATGATCTATTCGGCATTTGTGCTTTACGGACTGTATCCGTCTCTCACTGACGGAGTTTCAAAAGCGCTCATCTCAAACATTTCACCGAAGGAACACCTTGGTGAGGCGCTTGGATTCTTTACCGGCATGAACAGCGTGTTTGTGCTTGCGGCAGGTCTGCTTGCAGGAATAATCTGGATGGGATTCG
>DAIQRO010000157.1:1707-3301 GCA_036786155.1 Bacteroidota bacterium | reverse complement strand
TATGTATCATCACCGGCGGGGCGGCGGGCATCGGCCGGGCGAGCGTCGAGCGGTTTGCCGAGGAAGGAGCCGTGGTCGTCATCGCCGACCTCAACGAAGAAGTGGGGCGACAGGCAGTGGCGGCTATCGGCCCGGCGGCGGTCTTCTTTTTTTCATCAGCCGGAGCTGTTGCGGTGGTCATTTACTTCACGGCGATGAAAACACGTTTCTCTCAACCCTCAAGGTAATTGTGCTTCACAGCATACCCGCGCCATTCGTCATCAGTGGCAAACTTCAGGTCTGTCATGATCCTTCGGAAGTAATAATGAGCCATTGCCCTGTCAAGCCTCCATTCATCCTTTCCGATCAGCATCCTTCCGAATGAACTTGAGTATTTGCGGAGCATCTCCGGAATGTGCGTGAGGAAGATCAGCTTGAGAAGCACCTTCTTTGAATTCTCATTCTTCCTGAATGTTGTGAAGCTGTCGCAGTTGCCCTGATTGCCGAAGCGCGAATTAATGTATCGCTGAGTCATCCTCGACCTCGGGATCACATGATATGATACAGCTTCAGATGTGTATCCGACACTATAGCCGGCCGCGAGTATCTTGATGTTAAGTCCCGTCTCCCCGTTGCCGATGAGCTTGTCCTTTGCTATGTCGGGATTGAATCCGCCGCACTCGAAAAGTATTTCCCTGCGAATCATCTGATGGCAACTGTAAATGCCGATGTCATAGTTTGCCACTATAAGTTTCTCCGGCTTGTCAATCAGGCTGAGCGTCCCGTCTTTGAAATATTTGGTGAGCCATTCCGGAGGTTCAAACTCCCACTTGGGCAAAACCCTTCCGCCTGCAACCGCAATGTTGTAGTCAAGGTCGAACAGCTTTGTCATATTTGCAAGAAGATCCCTGTCTGCGATCATGTCGTCATCAGTAAAGTAAAGCAATTCACCCTTCGATTCTTTCGCGGCGGAATTCCGCGCATGATGTGCGCCCTGCCTCTCTTCAAACAGGTATATTACCGGAACGGGAGATTCTTTCTGAATATCTTCAACAACCTTTCTTGTGTTATCGGTTGATTTGTTGTCTGCAATTATTATCTCAAACCTGTCATGCGGATAATTCTGCTCAATGCAACTCTTTATAGTATTGCCAATGATGTCGCACCTGTTATACGTCGGGATTATTATGGATACAAACTTTTTCTCGGATGACATTTCGTGGTTTGTGTTCTTTGGAAAATAATTTATCTATTAATGTTCTCATTTACTCTGCAAAGAAATCTGCACCTCTGATTGGCAGAATCAGTCCTCGATCTGCACAAGCTTCACCATTTTCTCATCGAGTATCACGTCCTTTCCCTCAAGTATGCCTCTGCATATTGCCTCGATGATCGGGTCATTTCCGGGAAGAAGGTCTTTTAACTTCTCCGGGTCAATATTGCCGAAGTGCCCTTCTGACCTGTTGATCACATTGATCGGTATCTGCCTCTGTATAAAGTAAGAATACGCATACTTTCGGGCTGTTTCGATCACGTCCGCGCTGAGTTTCGGAATGGACGGAATGTTCTTAAGAAGTTCAAAGAATTCCTCCCTGCTTTTTGCATCTATCGTAAA
>DAIQRO010000157.1:0-1697 GCA_036786155.1 Bacteroidota bacterium | reverse complement strand
ACCCTTGTTGGTAAAATGCGCTTCACCTCCGGAGATGACCGGCTTTCCAAGAAGCGGAAGTTCCGCGCCCATTGTGCCGAAGAGCGTGATCCCCACATCAATAAGCTTGTACAGCCCGAGCGAGTTTATGTCCGAATCTGACCAAAGGATCTTTATGTGATCCGGTATCTCGCTGAAGCGCTCTCTTATGTAGTCGTCATTTGTATAGAGTGAGCCGGACACTTTCTCACCTGGGTGAACTCTTATTATCCAGTTGACATCCTTTATCTCAAAGACCGCCTTCATAGATTCCGACAGCCATTGATTCGCATTGTCGAAGATCATCCTGGAAAGGTCGAATGACAGGTCCCAGCTCACATGGCAAAACAGGCAAGCAACAGGTTTGCCGTTGTCAAACCCGAGCTTCTTCCTCAGTTCTTCCGGCGGCTCCGGAAGTGTCACATTCAGAAAGTCGCGCTTGTTGCCTTTGTTGAACCTGTGGTGAATGTATCTGTCTAGGATCTCATTCTCTTCTTTTGTAAGCGGAACGCTGAGCCGCTTATTCCACTCCCCCTCTGTGATCCCCCTGAACTCAAGCTTGTTCGGCTTCTTGGGAACGGTGAAGTAGTGGAGAAAATCCTTGAAGCCGCTTGACCAGATGATAGTTTTAATTCCTTTCAGATAGGCAAGAAGTATTGGAGGCGAGTAGTCAACATATACACCGTGCGAGCTGAACACGGCAACCGGTTTCATTTCGGTTACCACTCTATCGGCAATGTATGTATTGACAAGCCCGGCATAAAAGTATCTCCTCAGAAGCGCTTCATGCTCCGGCTTAACATCTTTCTTCTCTATGAGATGGCCTTTCATGTGCCGGATGAGTGAGCTCCACGCGAGCATTCCAACATCAACCCCGAGGTATTTAAAATGGTAGATCTCCTCAAGCGGGGTTACTTCAGAGAGGTTTTTGAACTCATTCTTCCTTTCGTCATCTATATGGCTTCCTGCAAGGCTGTAATCAGCAGAGTATTCGCTTGCTGAGATCTTCATTCCCCGCAGACAGCCGTAACAGCGTTTCTCCCAGTCTTCCGTTGCTTCATTCTGCTCGATCCCCCTTTGAATGCAGGCAACCGGCGTGCCGTCGCAAACTATGAAATGAGTCCTGTAGCCACGGAAGTTAAGCGCTGCGGATATTATGGCATTTTTCCGGAGGATGTGTGCGAAACCTCCCATCTCCCAAATGAGCACAAGCGGAGAGTCCGCAGTTGCGCGGGAGTTCTTTTCGAGAAATTTGTGGAAGCGGTACTTTAACTTGTTGCGGTTTCGAAGATGTTCTTTAATCCTTGTAAAAGGATTTGTCATAAATTTTGGTCAGCCTCTATTGGCTATTGTAAACTTTTATGCAGGAGATATTTCGCTCGATTGCAAACCGGAACCTGCGGCAAGATCGTGTCGTCTTCGGAAGCCGCTGTCCGGCTCAATTACCAAGTACTGTTGAAAGGTCTGTATCTGCCTGCTTGTTCTGAGCAAAGAACTTCAGCATGGCAACGAAATCACTTGCATCGAGATAGCCCGAAAGGCTTTTCACTGTCTCGCCGTCATACTTGAACTGGATCGGATTTCCGTCGGCTCCAAGGAAAACAAATGCCGGATAGCCCGTCAGGGAAAATTTTGACGACAGGTCTTTTGCGGGATACTCCTTGCCTTCATACGTGACC
>DAIQRO010000156.1:2410-7424 GCA_036786155.1 Bacteroidota bacterium | reverse complement strand
TGCCACTTCCTGCCCCTGCCTCATGAATTGCTGTGCCATTTCAAACACCACTCTTCCGCCGAAACATCTGCCTCCTATTAAATAAGGTCCGTCCGGCTGAAGAGTTCTTATCTCTTTCACATAATGCGCCGCCATTTCTTCAACATTGTCATGAGGCGGTTCCTTGCCGTCCAGCCCCACTGATTCAAGCACATAGAACGGCTGGTCTTCATTAACATACTTAACAAGCGCCTGAAAATGCAGTGCTGTGCCTGCTCCCGGCGGTACGCAGAAGAACGGAAGGCGAGAGCCACCCGGCTTCACTGCAACAAGTGATTTCCATGTCGGCTGCCACCCTTCTGTCATGAGTATTTGCGAAAGCTGTTCAATTGTAGGATGTGCAAACAAAGTTGAGATCGCAAGTTTCTTGCCGGTTAGCTTCTCGATGTAACCAAACAACCTGAGAGCAAGAAGCGAGTGTCCTGTATCCGTCAGTTCCGCCGGCAGTCTGCCTTTCAGGTTCGGGCAATGATCGCAGGTCAACCTTCCCGCTCGGTAGGAGCGGCATCTCTTTCAGAAAGACATAATCTGCAGGAAGCATGAAGTCAGGCAATGACTCCGAGAGAAGTGACTTTAGTTCGGATGCGGTGCACTCTTCTCCGGGCTTCAGCACGGCATATGCTGCAAGACGCTTTTCTCCGGAAGGAGTATCTCTTATAACTACCGCCGAGGTGCTAACTTTGCTGATGCCGTTAAGCACTGATTCAACTTCTCCGAGCTCGATCCTGTATCCGCGGTATTTGATCTGATTGTCCGCACGGCCCAGAAACTCAATATTGCCGTCGGGAAGATATCTTGCAATGTCGCCCGTATTGTAAAGCCTGTCAGACCCTGAATTGCTGAACGGATCGCGAATGAACTTCTCGATTGTAAGTTCCGGCCTACGGTTATACCCGCGGGCAACCTGGATTCCGCCGATGTAAAGCACGCCGTTGACTCCGGGAGGAACAGGCTTCTTAGCAGAGTTGAGTATGTGGATCTTTGTATTATAAACGGGCTTGCCTATCGGAGCATTGTAAACCCAAAGATCGGGATCGCCCTCAAGTGTGTATGCGGTTACAACGTGCGCTTCCGTCGGGCCGTACTGATTTGTGAATGTGCAATCGGGAAGTCCCTTAAAGAGAGCCTTTATTGCCGTTGTATTCTGAAGCTGTTCACCCGCCGTCATCACTTCGCGCAGGTAAAGAGTCTTGTCCTTTGCTGAAGAGTGAAGTTCGGCAATCTCCTGAAGTGCAATGAAGGGAAGGAACAACCTTTGTACTTTCCTTATCCTGAGTGTCTCGAGCACGATTGAGAGGTCTATTCTCTCTTCTTCCCTTAGTATCACGAGCTTCACGCCGGAAAGTAGTGTTGAAAAAATCTCCTGGAAAGCAACATCAAAGCTGAGCGTAGTGAACTGAAGGGTAGTGAGTCCGCGCTCAAACTTTTGTCCGATCAGCTGCCAGTTGAGCAGATTGACGAGCGCAAGATTATGCATGATCACGCCTTTCGGCCTTCCAGTCGATCCGGAAGTGTAGATCATGTATGCCGCGCTTGCAGGCGAAGGGCTTATTGAGGGCGACTCGGTGCCATGAGACTCAAGTTCCCCGGTGATCTCATCCACATATAAAAACTTCACGCCTTCACGGCCGGGAAGTTTGCCGGAGTCTGAGCGCTTCGTCAGCACGAACTTCACTCCGGAGTCTTCCATCATGTATTCAATGCGGTCCGCCGGATAAGATTTGTCGAGCGGAAGATAGGCCGCGCCTGCCTTGAATATCGCGATCAGCGCTATGATCATCTCAGGTGAGCGCTCAATGCTTATCCCTACGAATGAATCTTCAGTGACGCCGAGTGACACAAGGTAATTTGCCAGCCTGTTCGATCTCTCGTTCAGCTCTTTGTAAGTAACTGCCTGTGAGCCGAACTCAAGCGCTGTCTCGCCGCCGAATCCGGAAGTGAGGGATTCGTAAAGCGCTTTGACGGAGTATTCGTCCGGTATGTCTGCGGCGGTGGAATTCCATTCATTGATTATCTTCTCTGTCATCTGCTGAGTGAGCATTGTGATGTCGCCGACCTTCTTTGTGCTTTCAGCGATGATCGAGCTGAGCGTTCCGACAAGCGAGTTCAGCACTCCTTCCACAAATTCATGCGAGAAGACGTTTTCATCATAAGCGATCGTCAGCTTCAGCCGTTTTCCCGGCGCAATGAGAAGCGCAATCGGAAAGTTTGTCTTTTCGAATGCCGATATGTGCGCAATCTTTACGGGAGAGGAAGCATCTTCGAGAGCCGGATCGCTCGGGTAGTTCTCAAATACCAGTATGTTGTCAAAGAGCCGAGTGTTTCCGGGTAGCGGGCTCCATGACTGAATATCCGCGAGCGAGCTGTAGGAGTATTGCTCGCGCTCAGCAAACTTATCCTGAACTGACCTCAGCCATGTTGTTACAGGTTCTTCATTATTTATGCCGATCCTTACGGGAAGAGTATTAATGAACAGTCCCACCATTCTCTCAACCTCAGGCAATGCAGGTGGCCTTCCTGAGATCGTGCCGCCGAAGATCACATCATTCTCGCCTGAATAGGCGGAGATAACGTATGCCCATGCTGCCTGTATGAGCGTGCTGAGCGTGATCTGATTCTTTCTTGCAAACTCGGCAAGCAAAGATGACTGTTCTTCGGAAAGATATTCTATTCCTTCATGCGTGCCGATTGATTCAAGCTGATCCTTGCCGCCCGTGATGCCTTTGAAGCGCGAAGGTGATGAAAAGCCGGACAGCTCTTTTTTCCAGAAGTCCTCTGCCGCCTGCCTGTCCTGCTTTGAGAGCCATGCGATGTAGTTCTTATAGGGAACCGGCTTTGGAAGCTGTGGTTCACTTCCATCAAGCAAAGCCCTGTAAACTCTCATCACTTCTCCTATTATCACCGGATAGCTCCAGCCGTCCATGAGTATGTGGTGGAATGTCCACAGCAGTCTGTATCTTTCTTCAGAAAGCTTGATCAGGACAAATCTCATGACAGGGGACTTCTCCATATCGAAGGTGTTCTTCCTGTCTTCCAGCCTCAGCGCGGTGAACTTGTCTTCAGCATCATCCCTCTTCATTCTTGACCAATCCTCATCTCTCCAGTTCAGCTGGGATTCCTTCTCCACGATCTGAACAGGTTTCTGAATTCCTTTCCATCTGAATGAAGACCTTAGAGCCTGATGCCGCGAAACAACTTCAGACCATGCCTGACTGAACTTTGCGGAATCTATCCTGCCCTCAAGGTCAAGGCAGAATTGCTCTATGTAAGCGTCGGAGCCTTCGTTGTACAGCGTGTGGAAGAGCATTCCCTGCTGCATAGGAGTAAGCTCTAGAATGTCTTCTATGTTCTTTTTGGTATCGGTGCTCATTTGTTGTTCAGTTCAGCTCTGATAATAGATTGTCAAGTTCCTGCTGATCGAGGCCTGATGCAGCAAAATCGGATGCGGTATATGTGGTGCCTCCTGCATTTGTGCAGTGTTCAATGATCTCCTTAAGCGACTCAATGTAATTCCGTGAAAACTCACCGGCCGCGGCTTCTGACATGCTGAGCGACGGAAAGTCAACATCCAGCATGAACTTCGAAGATGCAACCATTGAATTCATTTCGATCGAATGTTGCCGCAACTCATCGCCGCCGGTATGCAGTTTAAGTGAATCATGAGAGAACTTCCACCCTTCGGCAATCTCCTCTTTGAACTGCCCGAGGTAATTGAATACGATCTTCGGATCTGTTTCCCTCACTTTTGAAACGCCGTTGTTCATGTACCGCAGAATTCCGTAAGTAAATCCGGCGGGGGAGTGCCTGCTCAGTGTTTCCTTCACAGACTTTATTGTTTCCTCCACCCCCGAAGTCACGTTTAATTTTACGGGATAGATAGAAGTAAACCATCCTATCGTATTTGAGATATCGGCATCCTCAGCCATGTCATCTCTTCCGTGTCCTTCAAGATCAATCGCCAGCGAATGCTCTCCGGTTGCTTTGCCGAATGCCATTACAAGCGCAGATATCAGCAGGTCGTTGATGCCGGTGTTGTATGCCCTGCTTGCATCATTCAAGAGTCGCCTTGTATATTCTTCATCAAGTTCTGCAGTAATCCTTGAAGAGTTTGAATGAGTATTTGAGGAAAGGTCGTTCCCTGTGAGCGCGCTTGTTCCGGCGTCATCTGTAACTGCATTCCACAAAGGTATGTGAATATCTGCTTTCCCTTCTTTTGCAAAAGAGCTGAGCATTGAAGTCCATTCCCGGAATGATGTGCCCTTCTGTGCGGAACGGATCTCCTTCCCGGTAACTGCGGCTTTGTATGCGTCAATGAAGTCTTCAAGAAAGATCCTCCATGAAACTCCGTCTATGCAAATGTGATGAATGTTGAAAAGTATTCTGTCACTGCCTCCGGGCATTCGAAAGCAGGAGGCGTTTATTAGTCTTCCTGAGGATAGGTCATTAAGCGTGTTCAGTCTGTCCCTTTCTCTGGCAAGAGATCAATCTGCTTCGGCTGAGTCAAGTCCGCTGAGGTCAAACTCTGCAAATGCAGTGTCGGGTGTTTCGCGCGGAATAAATGCTTTGCCGTTCTCACTGAGTTTCAATCTTAAAAGTTCGTGCCTGTCCATAACATATTTCAATGCTTTCGACAGCGACTCTATATCAAGGCCTTTGGGTGCTGATATCAGAAGCGAATGATTGTAATGAGACCGGTTCAACATCTTCTTCGTGAGAAACCTTTCCTGCACGGGCGAAAGCACAAGGTCTCCGTATGGCTCCATGCCTGAGACCGAAGCAAAAGATTTCTTCGCTTCGTTTGCAAGTTCTGAGATCGTCTGATGCGAGAAGACCTGTTTTGGTGTTATTCGGATGCCTTGTTTTGCCGCCCTTGAGATTATCTGAATGCTCAGTATGGAATCTCCACCGAGTTCAAAAAAATTATCGTCTGCGCCGATACCTTTCACCCCAAGCACTTCTTCCCAGATCTTAAGAA
>DAIQRO010000156.1:1937-2400 GCA_036786155.1 Bacteroidota bacterium | reverse complement strand
CAGGCAGTTTCTTCCGGTCAATCTTTCCGTTGGGCAGAACCGGGAATGAATCGAGCAGAATGAAGTGTCCGGGCACCATGTACTCGGGAAGAAACTTTCTCAATCCGCTCCTGAACTCTCTTGCCGGGTCTTCTTTCGCCTCCGAAAGAATCACGTATGCGGCAAGCATGTCACGGCCATTTGAATCTTTTCGAAGGTCAACGTATGCATCCTTCACACCATGCAGATTCCTGAGATGCGATTCGATCTCGCTAAGCTCAATCCTGAATCCCCTGAATTTTACCTGATGATCAATCCTTCCGAGATATTCGAGCAGGCCGTCTCTGTTGAATTTTGCCTTATCGCCTGTCCTGTACAGTCTGCCTTTTGTATTCAGAATATTGTCCGCGATGAACTTTTCTTCTGTGAGCCCGTGATTGTTGAGATAGCCAAGCGCAATGCCTTCACCGCCAAGCAGTAACTC
>DAIQRO010000156.1:810-1927 GCA_036786155.1 Bacteroidota bacterium | reverse complement strand
CGGAGTTCCGATCGGGATCAACTTTGGTACGTTGCCGCGCAAGCATTCATAGAATGTCGAGTCAATTGCCGCTTCTGTAGGGCCGTAAAGATTCACAAGCCGTGAATGTAACTTCGCAAATACAGATTCGGCCAGGTCCTTAGTGAGCGCCTCGCCGCCGCTGAATACAAATCTGAGCGAAGTGCACGAAGAGACTTCCGGCTCGTCTGTGAACAATTTCAGCAATGAAGGAACAAACTGAATATGCGTAACTCCCGACTCCGCCGTAAGCTTTACGAGATAGTCAGTATCCATGTGGCCTTCGGGCCTGGCAAGTACGAGCCTTCCGCCATTCAGCAAGGGGAGATAGAATTCCCATACAGATGCATCGAAGCTGTAAGGTGTCTTTTGCAGAACGCTGTCTGCGGATGTGAACTCCGCAGCTTCCTTCATCCAAAGCATGTGATTCGCGAGCGCTCTGTGCGGCACCACAACTCCCTTGGGTTGTCCCGTGGAGCCTGATGTATAGATGACGTATGCGGGATCATCCATTGACCTGTCATGAACTACGGGTGTCTTTGCATCGGGCAGAGATTCGATGTCATCGGCGTAAAGAATTGCGGCCGTATGTTTCTCGAATGCTCCGAACTTTTTTTGTGTGATAAGCACTTGCGCATTGGAATTGCTTATCATATAGTCAATTCTGTCGGCAGGATAATCAGGATCAACGGGAATATATGCGCCGCCTGACTTGAGAGCGGCAAGCATTGAGATCACCATTTCCGGTGACCTCTCAATGCAGATTGCTGCAAATGATCCCCGGCCAAATCCCATTGAGCTCAGTTTCGAAGCAAGCGCATCTGATCTGCGGTTAAGCAGAGCAAAGTTCAGCTTATTTCCTTCAAATTCTACTGCAATGTTTCCGGGAAACTTCTGCACAGCTTTCTGAAACATCCTGTCTATGAGGTCAATGCCCTGGAATTCCTTTGCAGTATTGTTCCACTTGTTCAGTATCAGATCACATTCGCATTGTGTGATCAGCCTCAAACTGGAAATGCTTTTCCCTGTATCTTCAGTTATCTGCCGGAGCATGCATAGAAAATGTTCTGCCATTTCTTCAACCGTCTGCCTGTCGAAC
>DAIQRO010000156.1:0-800 GCA_036786155.1 Bacteroidota bacterium | reverse complement strand
CTTCGCTTCCTTCGGCAAACTCTGCCGTGATATCAAACTGTCCTTCCTGCTGTCTGATGTGATAAGGCCTGAGCTTCATTCCGGCCCAGTCTATGACGGCGTTGCCGTTGCCGGGCACAATGAGTTCCTGAAGCGGGGCATCGCCCTGCATTCTCTGCAGTCCGAAGAAGGTCTGAAAGACCGGGCTCCTCGACGGGTCTCTCCCGTGCATGAGTTTGTCCACGATCAACTGAAACGGAATATCCTGATTGTCAATTGCATTGAGGATCTTCTTCTTCACTGATGACAGAGCATCGGAAAAGCTCATTTCGCCTGAAAGGCGGGCCCGCACAGTCAGAGGATTGATGAAGTAGCCCATCACATTTTCAAAACCCGGAAAACCTCTTCCCGCGGCCGGTATTCCTGTCAGCACTTCATCGTTGTCAGTGTGCTTGCGGAGAAATATCAGGTAGCAGGTCAGAAGCGTCGCAAACATTGTAGCGCCTTGCTCTTTTGCGACCGCTCTCAGTTTGCCTGCAAGATCTCCGTCAATCTCAAAATAAACTGTATCGCCGCTGAATGTCTGATTCGGCTGTCTCGGCCTGTCAAAAGGAAGGTCAAGATCGGGAAGCCGGCCTTCAAGCTCAGACACCCAGTAGTCAGTCTGCTGTTTGGCCGTATTGCCCTGGATAAACTCTTCCTGCAGTCTTACAAAGTCGTGATAGTATTTTTCCGCAGGCAGAATATTGTCCGGCGCTCCTGCCATCTCGGATTGATAAAGCTTTGCAAGTTCGTCAAGCATTATCTCAAAGGATCTTCCG
>DAIQRO010000432.1:0-1687 GCA_036786155.1 Bacteroidota bacterium | reverse complement strand
CCGATGCTCATGAAGTACCCCATAAGATAAGAGAAATGTTCGAATGGATAAGAAAACAGAAGAACAAGATGCACATCGTAGAACTTTCTGCAATTGTTCATCATAAGATCGTCGGCATCCATCCTTTTACCGGCGGAAACGGAAGAACCGCAAGATTGGTCATGAATCTGCTGCTGTTGCAAGAAGGTTACCCAATGACAGTAGTATTGAGCAACGACAGAAAGAAATACTATGATGCTTTGTCAAAGGCCGACAGCGGGGATTATTCCTATTTTGTAAGATTCATAGCTCAAGCCGTTGAACGCTCACTCAATATCTACATCAAAACGCTCTTGCCGGCAAAGACAGAATCAGGAAAATTTTATCCCTTATCAACAATTTCAAAACAGACTCCTTATTCAGAAAAATATCTCAATCTGCTTTCCCGGCTGGGCAAAATAGAAGCTCACAAAGAAGGCAGGAACTGGATTACAACAATTGATGCAGTAAAAAAGTATCGGCAGGAAAGAGAAAGGAAGAGATAGTGTTTCGGCCCTTACGGCGCTATCCGGGTTAAACACTTGCCAACAAAGATCCTTCCTCATTTGCTTAATGCAGACAGATGAACTCGCCAACAGGCTGGACAAAATGGTTCAACTCTTGCTCTCCTCTTTACAGAATTTCCCAACCCCTTCAACCCAACCACAACCATCAGGTTCGATGTAAGAACTTCAGGCAATGTATCTCTGAAAGTGTTTGATGTGCTCGGCAGAGAAGTTGAAGTCATGGTAAATGAGTTTCTGAAGTCCGGAAGTTATTCCGTGCAGTTCAGCGGTGACAATCTGCCAAGCGGCGTGTTTTATTATGAATTCAGGGCGGAAAGTTTTTCAGAAACGAAGAGGATGTTGCTGGTCAAATAGTAAGCTGATGAGTGAGTGTCTTCAGCTTGATGCTTCCAGCTTGCATTCCCAGACCATCTTATCCTTAGTTTTTTCCGGATTCGCAAGCTTGTCCATCTTCTGCAATTCAATAAGTATGCGGATCTTCTGTTCTACAGGAAGGCCGGACAAGTGCTTTCTAAGTTTGCTCTTTGAATTTTCTAGTAAGCCTGAATAATTATTCCTGTCCTTCATTATTTTCTGTACTTAAAATTGTTATAGCTATTCAACAAGTTATGATCTTTCAGAATTCTCTGAAGTTTTGTCTCATTGCTCTGATACTCTTCAAAAAATCGCAAAGCCCTTTCCCTGTCTTTGTTCCTGTTTACCTGAAGCATTATTGCAACAAGATATTCAGGAGCAATCACTCTGACGGGAACATTGTCATAGTTGAGCACGGAAGCATTTTCAACAGCCTCATTGACAAGTTCATTATAGGCAGGTATGAATTGTACCGGTATGCCTTCTATCAGAATGTGCTCACCAAGGAATTTGCAGTCCTTTCTTTCTAACCATTCATACAGCGGCTTCATGATCAGAAGTGTGCTTTCGCTCTCTTCAGGCAGTATAACGAAGACATCAAGGTCATAAGTAGTAGCCGGCTCGATATAAAATATGGAAGCAACAGCTCCGCCAATAGCATATTCTGTTAGGATACCTTCCGATTTCATCTGATTCAGCAAAAGTAATGTTTCTCTCATGATTCGTTAAATGATAAGCTTTGATCTATTTGCACATAGAAACCTCATGTGCAAACATTTGCAAAATAT
>DAIQRO010000155.1:0-7424 GCA_036786155.1 Bacteroidota bacterium | reverse complement strand
TGTTGCAATTCCGAAAATTCCGAGATAAACAGACCATGCAGTGATGTTCCTTCCGAATTCGGCAACTTCAGCCACCCTGTATACTGCCCAGAATGGCCTGAATCTCAATCCGAGATCGCGCATCATGTAACTTTTTGCAGTATATGCAATTGAAGTTGATTCGATCTTGCCGTCAAGAATGATGATCTCATGATCATCTATGAAATGATAACCCGAAGTGAACGACTGAGTTACGGTAAGAAAGACGATCCACAACAGGCATAGTATCACCATAGCAGTTAAGTCCCTGCGTTCAAAGCCTTCTGCGTCGTTAGTGATGCCTTGATTCAATTCTGTATAAAAATGAGCCGATTGATCCGGCCCGGTTCTTTGCCGGCTTGGGGATTCAGCAATGTGATTTTGGGAGAATCAAATTTAACATTTCAGAACTCCTCCTTCAATGCGGGATTATGTGATGCTGTGGTCTGTTTTGTACATGCCGTGACTCCCTTTTGCGATTACCATTCTACTTTCATTCATGTCAATTTGGAAATCTGATGCAGACAAAGTTGTCATTCCCTAGTCTGCGGGATTTGGAATTACTACATATCTCAAATTTTTCCAAATGTTTATATTGAAAAAAATATTTGACCCGAATTGCCATTTACGAATGATTATCTCAGCGTATATGCTGATTACAGGAGCAGGATTGATGAGATGCTTTTGAATTCCATTACACGCAAACTCCCCGCAACACTTTACGAACCGCTCAACTATGCACTCAACAGCGGCGGTAAACGGATCCGCCCGATGATGGTGATATTCTCTTGTGAAACTGCGGGCGGCTCTTTCGAATCTTCGGCAAACGCTGCCGTTGCGCTCGAAATGCTCCATAATTTTACCCTTGTCCATGACGATATCATGGACAATGCGGATACAAGGCGCGGTGAACTTACTGTTTACAAAAAATGGGACAGCAATGTGGCGATCCTCGCCGGCGATCAGCTTATTGGCCTGGCATATGTCTATCTTCTCAAGACGGAGATCACTAACATAAGCGAAATGACCAGGGCATTCACAGACGGAATAATTGAGGTGTGCGAAGGACAGAGTTATGACAAGGAATTTGAAGCAAGAAAGGATGTTTCGATTTCTGAATATATGCTCATGATCAGCAAAAAGACTGCGAAGATGCTTGAGACTTCAGCAGCAGTGGGTGCTCTGATCGGAGGTGCAGACAATTACTTCTTATCCGGCGTTAAAGAATTTGCACTCAACATAGGACTGGCTTTTCAGATTCAGGACGACCTGCTTGACATAGTTGCGGAAGAAGCAGATTTCGGAAAGAAGATTGGCGGAGACATTATTGAAGGTAAGAAGACCTATCTGCTTTTGAAGGCCTTTGAGAATACGCAGGGGAGCGCCGGACACAAGTTGCTTGAGAAGATCATTAATAGCAATGGACTGAAGAACGCAGGCGCAAAAGAGATTGAAGAAGTCCGTGCAATTTATGAAGAAAGTGGCGCGGTGGCTTGCGCGAGGAATGAAATTGCTGAGTTTACTGATCAGGCAATGCAATGCCTCGAAAAACTTCCGGACAATATCGGAAGACAGCGCCTGAAGTGGCTTGCCGAAATGTTAATGAACAGAAAGATCTGATCTTGGATATTGTTAATTCTTCTGCCTTGAATCCGCTGCTTTCACCCGCCGGCAGGTCTGAACCATGATAACAAAGGAAGTTACCATAGTAAACAAAGCCGGCATGCATACAAGGCCTGCGTCCGCGATAGTCAGAATTGCCGCAAAGTACGAGGCCGATTTTTACATATCACGCGACGGATTTGAAGTGAACGGCAAAAGCATAATCGGAGTAATGACTCTGGCCGCGGAACAGGGCTCCAAACTCCGGCTCAAATTTGAAGGCAGTGATGAGCAACGGCTTGCCGATGAAATGATCTCGTTTTTCGAAGATGGTTTCGGGGAGCCAAAGTGATTCCTGAGCTGAAAAAGATCTGCGATTCTGTTTATTCGTCAAAATCCTTCCTCACTCTTAAAGATGCATTCGGAAAAAGCGGTAACGTAAACCTGTCGGGTGTGAGCGGCTCGCTCTCCGCGTTCATACTGTCATACATTTATGAAAACATATCTTCAAAACTCCTTCTCGTTTCGTTCGACGATGACCGGATCATCAAGCTCAAAGACGACATAGAACTTCTCAACGTAAAGGCAAATGTTTCCGCATTCTCCGAGAAGCTTCCGGAGTCTGAACCGTATTCCAGGATTCTCATTGATCTTACCGAATCCGGAGAATTCATCATACTCACATCCCGGGATTCTCTGAGAAGAAATGTGGTTTCAAAGGAGTTGTTTCGCGATTCGATCACCGAGGTTTCCAAAGGTGCTGAAGTCAATTTTACGGACCTTCTCAAAAGACTCGAAAAGGCAGGATTCAATAAGGCAGAGTTCGTTTCGCAGGAAGGTGAGTTTTCGGTGCGCGGCGGCATCGTTGATGTGTTCGCCGAGAATCTGCAAAGCCCCGTCAGAATTGAGTTCTTCGGCGATACCGTCGAATCCATCCGGGAGTTTGATATCAACTCACAGCGATCCGTAAGGGAAATTGACAATGCGAAGATCGGACTGAATATTTCAACAAACGAAAACCTGAATGATGACAGCTTCACGGAAAAAATTACAGACTACCTTCCGCCTGACACTATTCTGATCATTGACGAACCTTCTGTTGAAGTTGATTCGCAGGATGATGTTTTTGAAAATGATAAAAAGCAGTTCAGGAAGGTTACAATTTCCTCGTTTTCAAATTCTTTGTTCGGTGACGGCGGTCACAACGTCAGCTTTGAATCCAAACCCCAGCCCGAATTCTATTCAAATCTCCGGGCAATATACACCGACCTATCAAAAAGGATCTCAGAAGGTTATGAAGCCTGCATACTTGCCTCTGACACTCATCAGGCAGACAGGATCAAAGAGCTCCTTGAAGATTTCGAGGATGATGACATTCTTGCCGAAGATGTGAAGATCCATCAGCTTAATCCTGAAGGCGATGAAAGATCACTTATTAAGATCGCAGGAGGAAGATTTTCTGTAGTGCCTGAGTCTCTTCACAGCGGATTCATTCTCTCTGACCCGAAACTTCTGGTATATACAGAGCATCAGATCTTCGGAAGATATTTCAAGAGGATCAGGAAACGAAAGCTGAGATTTAAGGGCTTAAGCATGAGCGAGCTCAAAGAGTTGCAGTATGGCGACTTTGTAGTTCACAGGGATTTTGGCATCGGGATCTACTCGGGACTGAAGAAGATCACGGTCGGCAACAGCAACCAGGAAGTTGTTCAGCTAAAGTATCAGGGAAACGACTTGCTATTCATCAACCTGAACAGTATAAATCTGATCCGCAAGTACTCCGGCTCGGAAGGGCATAAGCCTGCGCTTACAAAACTCGGTGGCGGTGATTGGGATAAGGCTAAGGCAAGGACCAAGAAGAAGGTAAAGGACATTGCCCGCGATCTGATAGTCCTCTATGCCAAAAGAAAATCGGAAAGAGGCTACAGGTTCGCGGGAGATACTCACTGGCAAAAGGAGCTCGAAGCCAACTTCATGTATGAAGATACTCCTGAACAGTTCAGAGCAACCGGCGAGGTCAAGGCAGATATGGAATCCGAGAATCCCATGGACAGGCTTGTGTGCGGAGATGTGGGATTCGGGAAGACCGAAGTGGCTCTGAGAGCGGCGTTCAAGGCTGTAATGGACAATAAACAGGTAGCGGTTCTCGTTCCTACTACTATTCTCGCCGTTCAGCATTACAACACATTCCGTGACCGCCTTTCGGCATTTGCGGTTGAGGTTGACAATATTACAAGACTCAGGTCCTCCAAAGAGCAGAAGGAGATCCTGAAAAGGCTTGAAGACGGCAAGGTGAACATTCTCATCGGAACGCACAGAGTGCTCTCAAAGGATATCAGATTCAAAGACCTCGGACTCCTTATTATAGACGAGGAGCAGAGATTCGGCGTTAAGGCAAAAGAGAAACTCAGGTCCATCAAACCGAATGTTGACACCCTGACTCTGACTGCAACTCCTATCCCGCGCACACTCAATTTTTCCCTGCTTGGCGCCCGCGACCTTTCAGTGATCAGCACGCCTCCCAAGAACAGAAAGCCCATAGCAACAGAGATCATCAAGCTTGACTGGAATTACATTGCTTCCATTGTCAGGAATGAACTTGCAAGAGGCGGACAGGTCTATTTTGTGAATGACAAAATAAAGAATCTCAATATACTCGGAGACACACTTAAGAATACTGTTCCCGAGGCAAGGATCGGAATTGCGCACGGGCAGATGGAAGGCAAGGAGCTCGAAGACATTCTTATCGGCTTCATAGAAAAGAAGCTCAACGTCCTGCTTTGCACAAAGATCATTGAATCAGGTCTTGATATTCCGAACGTGAATACGATTTTTATCAACAATGCAAACATGTACGGCCTCGCGGAACTTTATCAGCTGAGAGGAAGGGTTGGCAGAAGTGATGCCCAGGCATATGCATACCTTATTGCACCGCCCGACGCAAAGCTTACTAAGACAGCGATCAGAAGGCTTCAGGCGATCGAGGAATTTACCGAGCTCGGAAGCGGGTTCAACCTTGCAATGAGGGATATGGAAATAAGGGGAGTAGGCAATCTGCTTGGTGGCGAGCAAAGCGGCTTCATACAGGAGATAGGTTTTGACATGTATATCAGCATCATTGAAGAAGCCGTTCTGGAATTGAAGGAGAACGAATTCAAGGACCTGTTTGCAAACGAACTTGCGCTTAAGAAGATCAATGAGGCAATTGAAAAGAAACTTGAATCAAAAGGCGCCGTAATTGAAAACGATCTTAATGCACTGATACCTAAAGACTACGTCTCCAGCGACACGGAGCGTCTGAACCTGTACAGAAGGCTTTATGAACTGAACGATGAAGCCGAACTTGAGATGGTTTCAAATGAGATGAAAGACAGGTTCGGTGATTATCTTGAAGATGTGGAAAACCTTCTGCGCGTAATCGGAGTGAAACTAAAAGCAGGAAGGCTTGGACTGGAGAAGATCGTGATCAGGGGAAAGAGCATGTTTCTTGAATTCCCCCCGGAGAAGGACAACAGAATTTTTGAAAGCAGTTTCTTCACTTCACTTATTGATGCCATATCAAATGACCGGTCCGGAAGATTCAACATCAGTCCTGATAAGGAACGTCTGGTGGTTGAAATGAATCTGAGCAGTGAGGAAGATTCGGTCAGGATCAGTGAGGTTGAAAACTTCTTTGATGTCTACTGCAGCTGACCGGACTCCGGTAACCATGTTTCCGCAATTGATGCAATTTATCACTTACAGGATCAAAGTAAATTGAGGATTGGTTGCCTGTTGCCCAATAAAATGATTAAATTGAAACTACAATCTCTGTATGGTAATTTGTGCTCAAATTAAAGTAAAAAGGAGAACAAGCTTATCAAGAATTCAGATATCAAAAATCTATCTTTAGATGTTTACAGTGATCCGGATTTTGTAAGAAGCTATGCGGAAAAGATTGAATACAACGCCCACAATTCACTCTACGAAAGGCCGGCAACTTTGTCTCTTCTTTCAGACGTAAAGGGGAAGAATGTGCTTGACGCAGGCTGCGGACCGGGCGCTTATACGGAATGGCTCCTCGAAAACGGGGCTACGGTAACTTCTGTAGATTACAGCGAGGAAATGTTGTCCTGCGTTGAAAGGAAGGTCGGAAACAAGGCAAGGATCCTGAGAGCAAATCTGAACAACACACTTGATTTCTTTGAAGATGAAGAGTTTGACACAATAGTGAGCTCAATGACTCTTCACTATCTCAGTGACTGGAGGGTTGTTTTCAATGAGTTCAGCCGCATTATCAGAAAGAACGGAGAACTTGTATTCTCACTGCATCATCCGTTCATGGATTATCAGTTTCACCCTGAAGGAAATTACTATGAAACAGAACTGGTCGAGGATAATTGGCCTGCATACGGAATCAGGATGAAGTATTACAGAAGGCCCCTGTCGGATGTGTTCAAGATCCTCAGCGAAACAGAATTCGGATTTGAAGAACTGCTTGAGCCACTGCCGCTTGAGGAATGCAAGAGAAAATTTCCTGATGCTTATGCAACGCTTTCCAGAAGGCCATGGTTCATTTGCTTTAAAGCTGTGAGGAAAAATTGAGAACAGGTCTGCTTCAGTTCAGGCCCGTGCTTGCAGAGCCTGAACAAAACATACGGAAGGTTGAAGAACTTCTGTCGCCGCTTCAGTTTGACCTGATTGTTCTGCCGGAGCTTTCCAACTCCGGCTATTTCTTCGGCAGTGCTGAAGATCTGGAGAAGTCGGCAGAAGAGATTGCCAGCGGAAAGTTCGTAAATTCATTGCGTGAGATCTCGCATAGCAAAGGGGCTTACATTGTGTCAGGTATTTGCGAAAGATCTATGGGCAGGTACTACAACACGTCAGTGCTCATTCACCCGACAGGAAGAATTGATGTTTACAGAAAGATACATCTGTTCGATACCGAGAAGAAATGGTTCACTCCCGGAGATAAGCCTCCGTGTGTTTTTGAGATAGAAGGAAGTTTTGGAAAGGTACTTGCAGGCATGATGATATGCTTCGACTGGTTCTTTCCCGAAACTGCCAGAACGCTTGCCCTGCAGGGTGCGCAGATAATCTGCCATCCCTCGAATCTTGTGCTCAGCTATTGCCAGAAGGCAATGTATGCAAGAGCTGTTGAGAACAGGGTCTTTACCGTAACAGCCAACAGGACAGGCACAGAGCTTTGCGGGGATAAATCGCTTACTTTCACGGGGCAAAGCGTTATGGTTTCTCCGCAGGGCGAGTATCTCATAAGCCTGAATGAGTTCGATGAGAGATCCGAAGTGGTTGAGATCGATCCGCAAACTGCGCTTGACAAGAATGTGACAGCAGGCAACAACCTGTTCAGAGACAGACGAAAGGAACTTTACAAACTATAATCAGATAATGAGCTCAAAACTTTTGACAATAGTCGGCATGGGTCCGGGCAACAGCCATGCTACAGCAAGAAGGTTTGGAAAAGAAGGCTACAGGATAGCCATGATAGGCAGAAACACGGCAAGGCATGAAACTTACAAGAAACTTCTTGCAGAAGAAGGCATCGATTCTTTCTCGGTTGAAGGCGATGCAGGAAACGAGAACTCGCTCACTGTCGCATTTGACAGGATCGCGGAGAATGCGGGTCCTACGAACGTACTCCTTTATAATGTTTTCACTTACAGAGATTGCCAGCCGACTGCGCTGAAGTATCAGGGCATGATTGAGGATTTCCGCTCAAACGTTGGCGGAGCTTTGGTTTCGGCCCAGCGTGTGCTTCCAGGAATGCTCGGGCAAGGGGAAGGAACAATACTTTTTACGGGAGG
>DAIQRO010000431.1:0-1703 GCA_036786155.1 Bacteroidota bacterium | reverse complement strand
CCGCAGTCTTCATCTCGTTCACGAGAGTCTTCACTTCACGGCCGAGCATGTCATATACTTTAAGAGTTACGAATCCGCTGTTCTGAAGGTCGTAGCTTATTGTTGTGACGGGGTTGAGGGGGTTAGGATAGTTCTGAGAAAGACGGAATTTATCAGGTGTTGCGATCACCAAAAGTTTTTCCTTTTCATTCTTAGCTTTAAGACTCTTCAGCAGTGCATTGATCTTAGATTGCTTTAGGTCAATTTCTTCGAAGGTGTTTCCGGCAATCAGATTATCTCCCGCGCCGGCTGAGAGTATCTCGCGGTTGATGAGAGCATGAATGCCTTTTGGAAGATTTGAATTGTTTGCATAGATGTTCTCATAATCCCCGAGGGCTTCTTCCTTCATGCCTTGTTTGACTTTGCACTGTATGGCAATATCCTCAGCGATGTTTCTTGTGATCTCCGTATAGACAGTATCTGCGGCTATGTCTGAGCAGTACGATTCCAGCGATGAGTACTCTGAGTTTGTTGCCTGCTTATTCATATGGCAGTTGAATACTCTTGGCAAGCATGCGGGAGCGGAGCTGTTGCCCGATCCAGTATCCTGAATTATCTCCTTATACATTGCTATTGCCTCGTCATACTCTCCTGTAAGTTCCGATTGATACGCCGCAAGCATCAGTTCCTGAGAAGAATTCGGATTGTCCGCATCGTAATAATGAACAGTGTCATGCATTCCGAAGCCGATCGAATCAAGAATTGTTGAATTGGTTGCCCTCGCCAAAGAAGAGTTATTGTCATAAGGCATGTAAACAACCGAATCCGCATTTGCAACATTGAACTTCGAACTGTCGGGAGGGTTATCGTACCAAAAGTTCTTAACCGCATAGAAATCCCTTGTTCCTCCCGTAGGATTAGCGCCACTTATGTAATTACTGCTTCCCTGCAGCACAAATCTGTTGTATCCGTAGTTCAGATCCGGTATTGCATCCGAGTCAAACAGAATGCCCGCATCAGATGGACTTCCCGTGATAAGATTATCTCCGGCAAACCAATATGTTGAACCGCCTGACACAAGCGGATGCATTACGGGTACCGACGAAGATGAAAGATAGATATTGTCTTCACACGTATTATCAAAAGTGTTCTTCAGAAGATTAGGAGAAGAGTAGAAAGAATAATAGGAGTTATAGAAATTCGAGATGACATTGTACTTGATCGTTCCGTTCGAGTTATCGAGAAACATTCCTGATTCGCCGTAGGAGTTTCCGTTGAGTGTATTGAAGGCAATGTAGGGAGAAGATTGGATGATTGTCATACCGTTGTTACAATTGCTTATGCTATTGCTGATGATGTTCAGCATTTCACCTGGGCAGTATTCTGCATAGATGCCGTGAGTGAAGCCGACGGACAAGTTGTTTGATGTGATGGTATTGTTCTTCAAGAGCACATGCGCGCTATTCTGAATATAGACGGCATTGTTAAGCACTTGAGATGTCTGATTCACAAAACTGCATCCGGAGATTTCAGCTGAGTATGGTTCGGGAGATTCCTCGGGATCATACCTGTCCGAGATCATTATGCCGTACATCGCATTTTTAATAGTGCAGTTCTTTATCGTATCGCTTGCAAGATCATTCAGCGAGATGCCGTTCCATTTCTTTGTGGAGTCAACGGAAGCAAATGTTGCGTTGTTTGCAATGAGTCTCGCACCGCTGTCG
>DAIQRO010000430.1:0-1705 GCA_036786155.1 Bacteroidota bacterium | reverse complement strand
GTAAGATTCTATGATCGAAATCAACGCTAGAGTTGTCAATCGTAATCAAATCGTTTTGGACGAATATGGGATCGCAGGAATGTATGCATAACTCCGTGAATTGTTTGTGCAGGATCACAAAGCTATCTTTTACATTGCATCTTTTGCTTGTAAGGCAGTCCACTTGAGCAGTACAGCATTTCAAACAGAACAAAAAATCAAACAACTTCTGATATGAAAAAGACCCCCGAAGAGATCACGGCAATCGCAAAGGAAGCTTACATTTACGGATTTCCGGTAGTTGATAATTACAGGATCCAGTTTGCATACTTCGTTGACAAAGCAAACAAAGAGTACAGGTCGCCTTTCAACGTGCTTACCAGCACCGCGCGTGTTTATACGCCGGAGGATGTTGCCGTGCAGACTCCAAACTCCGACACGCCTTACAGCATGATCGGGCTTGACCTGCGCACGGAGCCGATCGTGCTGGATGTTCCCGACATCGAAGAAAGCAGGTACTACAGCATCCAGCTTGTTGATGCCTACACATTCAATTTCAATTACATAGGAAGCAGGGCAACCGGCAATAAGAAAGGGAGCTTCATGATCGCCGGACCCGACTGGAACGGCGAAATGCCTGAAGGCATAAGCAAGGTCATACGCTGTGAAACTCAGACTGCGCTTGCAATTTACAGGACTCAGCTCTTCGGCGCTGATGACCTCGACAATGTGATCAGCATTCAGAAGGGTTATTCGGCACAGCCGCTTTCATCCTTCCTCGGAAAGCCCGCTCCGGTACAGGCCGCTCCGATTGATTTTATCACACCGCTCTCTGCGGAAGACGAAAAAAGATCTCCGGAATTCTTCAACATCCTCAGCTTTCAGCTTCAGTTCTGTCCGGTTAATCCAACCGAAACCGAACTCAGGAACCGCTTTGCGGAGATAGGGATCGGGCCGGGTAAGAAGATCGACTTCGCATCGCTTTCCGCGGAAGAAAGAAATGCTTATGAGCAGGGAATCACAGATGCTATTGCAGAACTTATGACGGTCAGAGACAAAGTGAATAAGGGTGAGGTCAGTTCGGGTGATCTTTTTGGTACGCGTGAACTTCTGAACAATAACTATCTCTACAGAATGGCGGCGGCAGTGTTTGGCATTTACGGAAATTCAAAGGACGAGGCGATATATTTATCATACAGCCTGGATGACGGCAAGGCCCCTCTCTCCGGTGCGGGCAAATACAAAGTGACTTTTGCGCCGGGCAATCTTCCGCCTGTGAATGCATTCTGGTCGCTTACAATGTACAGACTTCCCGAGAGCCTTCTTGTAAAGAATCCTATAAACAGATATCTCATAAACTCTCCGATGCTTGACAGTCTGAAGAAAGATGCAGACGGCGGGCTGACTCTGTATGTTCAGAAAGATTCTCCGGGTATGGACATGGAATCAAACTGGCTGCCTGCTCCCGACGGGCCGTTCGTTTGCGTGCTTCGGCTTTACTGGCCAAAGAAGGAAGCTCTCACCGGCAAATGGAAATTGCCGCCGATGGTCAAGGCAGGGTGAAGGCGGGCTTAGCATTGACTTAAAGATCAATGGTGTCCGAAACGTTTTCTAGAATCAGAAGATTTGGAGAATGCAGTTTAAAAACATAGGCTTTTTCTATTGTCGCAGGAACAACCCGCCCGCCTGTCAATTTGCTGCTCACTTGAAACGAAACACGCGGACA
>DAIQRO010000429.1:0-1706 GCA_036786155.1 Bacteroidota bacterium | reverse complement strand
AATTATATCACTTGTCAGGAATATGTTCTACACTATGGATAAAGCTTCAGGGATAGGCCTTGCAGCCCCGCAGGTCAACGTCGGCCTTTCGGTTGCAGTGATAGATATTTCAGGTATAGAGGAATACAAGATCGAAAAGCCGCTTGTCCTTATCAATCCCACGGTAATTGAGACTCACGGGAAAGCTACTATGGAAGAAGGCTGTCTCAGCATCCCCGAAATAAGGGCTGAAGTTGAAAGGCCGGACGAGGTGCATATTAGATACAATGACTTCGAAATGAACGAGATTGATATTGAACTGTCCGGGTTCATTGCCAGGGTTGCACAGCATGAGATTGACCACCTTAACGGAAAGCTTTTTGTTGATCTCATATCTGACGAGAGCAAGAAAGAGCTGAAAAGGGAGTTGCTGTTGATCAAGAAAGGAATAGTGGAAGCCGATTACCCGCTTCTCATCAATACTGAAAAAGTCTGATAGCCTGACAACCGAAATCCTTCCTGCATGAGAGTACTGTTTATGGGCACGCCCGAATTTGCGGTGAGATCCCTTTCCCGCCTGCATGAATCAGGAACTGAAATTTGCGCCGTGGTGACCGCTCCCGACAAGCCCAAAGGCAGAGGGCTTGAGATGTCACAGTCGGAGGTGAAGAAGTACGCTGTTGCAAAAGGACTTAATGTCCTTCAGCCGGGCAATATGAAGTCGCCGGAATTCCTTAGCCAACTCAGTGAACTTGCTCCTGATCTTATCTTAATTGTCGCATTCAGAATATTGCCTTCAGTTGTATTCCAATTCCCGCGATCAGGTTCCGTCAATCTGCATGCATCTCTTCTGCCAAAGTACCGCGGCGCCGCGCCGATAAACAGAGCCATCATGAACGGAGAAACGGAAACGGGCGTGACCACTTTCTTTCTGCAGGAAAAAGTGGATACGGGAAATATTATTCTTCAGGAGAAGACATCCATAGATGCTGACGAAAACGCGGGATCTCTTCATGACAGACTTAGCGTAATAGGAGCGGAACTTCTTCTGAAGACCGTGAAACTGATTGAATCCGGCGAGAAGATTGACCTGTTGAGGCAGGATGATTCACTTGCATGCCAGGCTCCGAAGATCTTCAGAGATGATTGCCGCATAAACTGGGAGCATCCGGCCGTGAAGATTCACAATCAAATAAGAGGACTCTCGCCCTACCCCGGAGCATTCACTAAACTTGGTTCAAAGGCCTTCAAGATCTTTGAAAGCAAACTTGGCGGTCTGAAGGCGGAAGGCCGTCCGGGAGATATCATTCTCGCCGATAAGAAATTGTACGTCAATGCTTCGGACATGCTTCTTGAACTAAGGAGCATTCTGCCGGAAGGTAAGAGAAGAATGAACGCATCTGAGTTCATTGCGGGGCATCCGGGATTTGGGGGAACGTTTCTTTCTACCTGACAAGCAGTATCTTTCGCACCGCAATACCTTCATCCGTTACAACTCTGCATACATAAGTTCCGGAAGGTAGTCCCTCTGCATTCCATTTAAACTCATGCAAGCCTGGTTGCAGTCTTCCGTTTGGGAATTCCTCGATCAGCGATCCTTTCATGTCAAATATGCTGACTGCCGCATCAAGAGTTTTGCTCAGCTCGATCCGGATATTTGTTTCGGGATTGAATGGATTGGGATAGTTATCAAGCAGTAAAAATCCTGAAGGCAAATTCTCTTCTTC
>DAIQRO010000428.1:0-1708 GCA_036786155.1 Bacteroidota bacterium | reverse complement strand
ATACCCTTGCTATGTCGTTCATCTTTATCTCTTTGTCATCTTCGATCCTGTGCAGAGTGTTAATGTCGATCTTGTGAGCAACTTCCTTCACAATCGATCTGGCATCCTTTGTCGTGTGCATAAGCATGTACTTTGCCCTCGGGTTCATCGGGTTCTGGTTGAGCCAGCACATTATCATGTCAATGTCCTGGCCTACATTTGGCTGATTATGCGGCCTTACGATCATGTCGCCCCTGCTTACGTCTATGTCATCCTCAAGATTGATGGTCACTGACATTGGTGGAAAAGCTTCCTCGATCTCACCTTCATAAGTGACGATTGACTTGATCCTTGATGTAAGGCCTGACGGCAGAACGGTAACTTCATCACCGGGTTTGAACACTCCGCTGGCGATTCTTCCGGCATAACCCCTGTAATCATGAAACTTGTCAGACTGAGGCCTGATAACATACTGCACGGGAAAGCGGCAGTCAATATGGTTGTTGTCACTGCCTATGTGAATGTTCTCCAGAAGATACAGGAGCGTGGGGCCCTCGTACCAGTCCATGCTCTGAGACCTGTCCACAACATTATCTCCAAGCAATGCGCTGATTGGAATGAAATGAATGTCCTTTACTTCCAGCTTTGCGGCAAATGCCCTGTATTCTTTTACGATCCTGTCATAGACTTCCTGAGAGAAGTCAACCAGGTCCATCTTGTTTACGCAAAGGACAATATGGCATATCTTAAGAAGTGATGCAATCAGAGAGTGCCTGCATGTCTGTTCCACAACGCCGTTGCGGGCATCAACCAGTATGAGCGCAAGGTTGGAAGTAGATGCTCCTGTAACCATGTTCCTCGTGTACTGAATATGTCCCGGAGTATCTGCAATTATGAACTTTCTCTTCGGAGTAGTGAAGTACCTGTATGCAACGTCAATGGTGATCGACTGTTCTCTCTCCGCCCGCAGGCCGTCTGTAAGAAGGGAAAGGTCAACATATTCAAGGCCTTTGTGCTCACTCGATTTCTTTACATGCTCAAGCTGGTCTTCGAAAATTGATTTTGAATCATAAAGCAGTCTGCCGATAAGCGTGCTCTTTCCGTCATCAACGCTTCCGGCGGTTGTGAATCTCAGCAGTTCGTTCGATTTGTAATCTATCATCAGAAATATCCTTCTTTCTTTCTGTCTTCCATTGCAGTGTCGGAACGCTTGTCATCTGCACGTGTCCCGCGTTCGGTCTGCCTTGCGGCGGCCACTTCCATTATTACTTCTTCGAGCGTTGAAGCGGTTGAAACAACAGCTCCGGTACATGTCATATCACCGATTGTTCTGAATCTGACGATCATCTTTTCCGGTGTTTCAGTCTCTCGAAGTTTCATGAAGTCTGAATATGCAAGTATGGTTTCGTTCCTGCGGAAGCACAATCTTTCATGAGAGAAGTAAAGCGTCGGCAGTTTTATCTTTTCCATATGAATGTATTGCCACACATCCATTTCCGTCCAGTTGCTGATGGGAAATACCCTGAAGTGTTCGCCGGGGTTCTTCTTGCCGTTGAAAATATTCCAAAGCTCCGGCCTTTGATTCTTCGGATCCCATTGCCCGAACTGATCGCGGAAGGAGTAAACGCGCTCCTTGGCGCGCGACTTCTCCTCGTCGCGCCTTGCGCCTCCGAACGCGGCGTCGTAGCCGCCCTGCGCCAGCCCGTCGAGCAGCGCGCGCGTCTTCAGC
>DAIQRO010000427.1:0-1708 GCA_036786155.1 Bacteroidota bacterium | reverse complement strand
GGTATCACGAAGCAATAACCGAGGACAAGCAATATCGGAGCCACGACCGTTGGCATGAAGCCGTCAACGGAGTTTGCATTCATCAGTATGTATCCGACAATAATGACTGCTATCCCCACGCCGATTATGGTGTAGTTCTTTGCAGTCATTGCAAAATGCAGATGGCTCTGTTCGTGCTTAAGCCTCTTTGACCTTATTGCGGCTACTGACTTTTGTTTAGTTTTTGCCATTATTTTTGATATTGATTTTCGATAACTCGTTCAGATAGTGAGCGCATGTCTTTATTCCTCTGTGAAAGTTGTCAAGGTCAAAATGCTCATCAGGCGAGTGAGGATTCTCATCAGGAAGGCCGAATCCTAGAAGTATGGTCGGGGCATTCAAAATTGTCTGAAACACATTCACCACAGGGATCGAACCCCCCTCTCTCGTAAACAGCGGCCTTTGGCCATAAGCCATTTCCATAGCAGTCACAGCCGCCTTCATTGCAGGTGAATCGAGAGGCGTCAGCGCTCCCATTCCTCCGTGCAAAGCTTTCACCTCTACCTTTACTGACTTTGGAGCGATCTTCTTCACATACTTCTCAAAAAGCTTTTCAATCTTCTCCGGATACTGATTTGGTACAAGCCTCATGGAAACTTTTGCGCCGGCTTTGGAAGGAAGCACAGTCTTTGCGCCTTCACCGGAAAATCCTCCCCAAATGCCGTTACAGTCAAGCGTAGGCCTTGCGGAAACCCTTTCAAGCGTCGAATATCCTTCTTCTCCAAAGACCTCATCTATCTCAAGCCCATCCTTATACTTCCTTTCGTCAAACGGAAGTTTGGAGTATTCCTCACGTTCCCCTGAAGTCATGTCAATTACATCATCATAAAATCCGTCAATGAGAATCTTACCCTTATCATCCTTAAGCTTTGAAATAATGAGTGCAAGTGCATTTATCGGATTGTCCACTCCGCCTCCGTAAGAACCTGAATGCAGGTCACGGTTGGGACCTGTAACATTGATCTGCATATAAGCGAGTCCTCTGAGTCCGTAGCAGATAGATGGAATTCCTTTGCCGAACATCGATGTGTCAGACACTACTACATAGTCGCACTTCAGAAGATCCTTTTGGTCAATTATGAATTTCTCCAGATTGATACTTCCAATCTCTTCCTCACCTTCAACAATGAACTTCACATTTACAGGAAGAGCGCCGTTGCTCTTCATGTGTGCTTCAATGCTCTTCAACTGCAGAAAGACCTGACCTTTATCATCAACTGCTCCTCTTGCGTAGATCTGTCCGTCCTTGATGACCGGCTCAAAAGGCGGGTCGGTCCAAAGTTCGACAGGATCAACCGGCTGTACATCATAATGTCCGTAGATCAGTATCGTCGGCTTGTCAGCGCCGGCATGAAGCCATTCGCCAAATACGATCGGATGAAGCGGCGTATCAAAGATCTTTACATTCTCAAGCCCGACCTCCTTCATCCTTTCCTCTACGAACTGCGCACACTTCCTTACATCAGCCCGGTTTTCAGGATCTGTGCTGACTGAAGGGATCCTGAGAAAGTCCTTGAGCTGTTCGGTAAACTCCCCTATGTTGCTGTCAATGTAGCTTAAGATCTTATCCATATGCATGTAATGTGAGAAATCTTACTGCTTTGATTCAAGCAGTTTAAGGTCATCCTGCGCACTTTGATTTCCGGGATCAAGCTCAAGCACTTTTTTA
>DAIQRO010000426.1:0-1717 GCA_036786155.1 Bacteroidota bacterium | reverse complement strand
CTGCCAGCTCATGACTCAAAGCCGAAGTTCATCACGACTTCGGCTTTTTTCTTTTTCCTTAAGATGATTTGCAATCAGTCCCGACAAGTCGGGAGGGGTTCAAATCCCTCTGCCAGCTCATGACTCAAAGCCGAAGTTCATCACGACTTCGGCTTTTTTCTTTTCCTTATGCTGATTTGTGATCAGTCCCGACAAGTCGGGAGGGGTTCAAATCCCTCTGCCAGCTCAAACATGACCGGAGTCCGAAATCTCGGCTACGGTCATTTCGTTTACGGTTTGAATACTTGCGCGATAATCTGAAGTGGCATGGTAAAGGCGCGCCCGGATTATATAATCCGGGCGCACGTCATTAACAAGAGCACAATTCAATTTCAAGAGAACAGATCCCTGTCACTGTCAATCTGATCTGCTCAGATGTATTTGACCGGCAAGAGTAAACCTTCAGCAAAGTATTGCGGTCTTATTGGGTGGCAGACCATTATTGAACTTTTGTCCGTCTCAAGATAGTTAAGCAATATTGATTCCGCAGTTGGGAAAGACGTTCTTCAAAGTCGAATCGCTCCGAACGCAGTTTCGCATTGTCGCAGAATTTTTGTAAGGAATGTTAATTTCAGTATTCATAATATAACGGAGAAAGAGATTATGCGGAGTTGCAGTAGAGGCTTCCCTGCATGCTTCGGCAAATAACTTCATAATGGCCACCTCCAAACCCAAAGAACTTGCAAGCTACAGTGTAGTCAGAATTCTGGGCAGGCTTACAAAAAGCGAGCTTGCGGAATTCGAAACTTTTCTGTGTTCCCCGTATTTCAATCAAAACACTTACCTGACCTCATTGTTCAGGGAATTAAAAAAATACTATCCTGCATTTGAGAGCCCGGCATTCACTTCTCAAAACATATTCAAAGCTGTCAATAAGGGTAAGCGGTATGACCATTCTCAGTCCAGGAAGGACATGCTGAGTCTTTTTGGGCTTGCAGAGAAGTATCTTTCAGTGTCGGGAATGCTTTCAACAGAGTTTGATTCGAGGTTTTACTTGGTTTCCAGCTATCATAAAAAGTCCATGCCTGATCTTGGAAGAAAGGCCATAGGGAAAATTAAACAGGAACTCAGCTCAAAGGGGCACAACGAGATAGATTCGTATCAATACTCCAGCAGATTAAGATCTCTCGAGTATGACATGAGTTTGTTGAACGGCAATATTTCAGATGCTCTTATTTCCGAGAAGAGATCTCTGAATGAACTGATCAAATTCTTCATTCTAAAGTCTGTCAACTTAATTAATCAGATTCGGTTTGGCGAGAAGGCTTACAACATTAAGGACAAAATGAAACTTACGGATGCGTTCTTCTCAAGAATTGATCTGGAGAAGTTTCTTGACGATATATACAGGGAAGATCTGATAGATGAAAATATGAATGGCATTCTCTTCAGACTTGTTTACCTTGACCTGATGCTGAATTCCCCTGACCCTGAGAACACACATTACAAAGAACTGAAGGAATTGATCTACGGCAGTGAACTGAAAATCGAGGCTAAGGTCAAAGCTCATTACATCAACAGGCTTCTTCACTATTGCTCTGGTCAGAGACTTAAGGGAAGCAGGCAGTTTGACCGAGACCTGCTTCACCACTACAAATTTCTTCATGAGAATGACCTGTTTTTCCCGGGCAGGAGCAATCTTGCGCTTACTATGGATTTCAGGACAGCAATAATGGCT
>DAIQRO010000425.1:0-1721 GCA_036786155.1 Bacteroidota bacterium | reverse complement strand
CATATTCAGCAACATTACCGTGATCACGCCGGAGCTCGAATACAACGGCATGAATACATATCACAAACTGCTCATAACGGGCAACAGGGCTGAGGTCATTACTCCCGTAGTAAAGACCAGGTATTCAAACTACAGCATAGCCCTGTTTGCTACGCTCATCATCGAACTCATAATCGCCGGAATATACTTCCTCATAAAGAAGATCCCCGCAAGGTACCTGTTTGTTGTGGCGCTCCTGAACCTGATAACGCATCCTCTCCTCTGGATCACTTCGGCAAACTTCACCGGATTCGGAACTTCTGTTATTTGGCTTGAAGGAATTGTGACCGCGGCAGAGGCCTATGCAATATTCAGATTCCTGAACGGCCGTATAAGCCTTTTCAGCTCAATTCTTCTGAGCATAATAATGAATGTGGTGAGTTTTTTTGTCGGCGGATTCATCTATCTGCTGTTGTACTGAAGACAAGTTTGGATGTCTGTTAAACACTTCTCACCCGGTCCCAATGTTGACGCTTGTAATCAGCCTGCACTTCCGTTCACCAACTTAACGCTTATATAAGGAGTTACTAACCTGGCAAGACGTCCTACTGCTAACGAAGATTGCCTGATGTTCCTCTGATCCGCAAAGTCCGGTAATCTTGTCTTGAGATTCTTAATTACAAGGGCTGACTGCCCGGTCAGGACTTCAATTCAATAGCCGGCACACCTGTTCTACAACTCGATGCTCCATAAAATGTTTCCGGATTCTGTGTCAATGCATGTTGCGGTAAGCATGAATATGAACACGAGCCTGTTCCTGTAGTAGAGCGCTCTCATTGTGTTCAGATCCGGATCTCCTTTAGAGAAGACAAATTCAAAAGATGATTCGTCAAATCCCTTGTCAGGCTCCCTGTAAACGTTGCCGAGTTTCGTCTGCCACGCAAGTGAAACAGTTGTGTCTTCACCGAGTCTGACCTTTGAAATGATCACCCTGGCAGTATCCGAAACATCCGTCCGGCTCAGAACAAACACTCCCCGGTCATCTGCTATTATCTCGAAGATCCGGTCGTCGGAGTAACGCATGATTTCCTTTTCGGCTTGTTCCTTTCTTCTCGTCAGATTCTCAATGCTTCTCTGCATATTCCTGAAGCTGTAATTCTGAGACTTGTCGTTTTGTTTGCCGGTTTCCTCCAGCAACTTTTGTATAGAATCGATCTGACTGCTGTAGGAATCTATCTCATTCTTCAGCGGTGCGAAGAAGCCGGAATTGACGCGGGAAGAGTAAACTATGTTCGAACTCTTAACAAAGTTTCCATCCAGGAAAGAAGGTTCCTTCTGATCTCTGCTGAAGTAATTTATGCTGTTCCTCGGACTCCCCTGAAGGTATAAGCTTGTGTTTGCGTCAATGTTCACGGATGTTGAAATGCAGGTGTTGTCATATTTAAAATCCTTGACTGATTCCTGAGTCTTCTCCGCTTTCAGTGAAACCGGATCAATGTAATAGACATAACCGGCATTGTCAGAAACCATAGGCATCATCTTCATCACATCAAATCCGTAGTACTTCTTAACGGCATTCCATTCCGGCGTGCTCAGGTTGTTTGCGAGAAAGGGATTTGTCTTTATTACGGATTCCTGTGATGCAATAACTCCCAGTGTCTTTGGATCTAAGGAGTGCAGGCCGAGCTCTTCGTTAACACTTTTGTACCAGATTCTGCCGTCTGTCTCGCCGAGAAATGTAC
>DAIQRO010000154.1:4427-7572 GCA_036786155.1 Bacteroidota bacterium | reverse complement strand
GAAGATGTTTCCAAGTATGAAAATGAGTCTTTGCTCCCTGTCAAGGCACAGCAGCATTGCGTTCATGCAGCCGATCTTGGTCTCCTCTATGAGAAGTCCCACTTCAACTGGCACGGTATTCTGATCCGGAAGTTCGGTATCGGGAGAGTTGAGAATATCCTCACCGTATTTATGAAAAGAGAAATACTCAAACTCTCTCTTCCTCTTCTTCATATTAATCACATGATTGGCAACAATCCTGTAGAGCCATGTTCGCAGACTGCTGTCCTGCCTGAATGTAGAAAGTTTTGTAATTATCTTGATAAGGGTTTCCTGAGTCACATCCTCGGCGTCTGCCGGGTCCCACACCATTTTCAGAGCAATGTTGTAGATCCATGCCTGATGCCTCTTTACAAGCGCCTCGAGACTTTTTTTGTCGCCGCTCACCGCGGAAGCCACAAGCTCCCTGTCTTCGAGGTCGCTGTCGTCCTTTTCAAAAAATGGATTCATCATCTTGCGTCAGATTAAGTTCTGTACATTAGACAAAAGTAGAATTGGCTTGTGACAATCCGCATTAAACTTTCTCGACGAAAGGGATGTCCAATTTCGTACCACCACTGAAAAAGGCACAATTGCATTCAGTTTATAAGCAGGTTTGCCTAATTTTGTAAATCAACCACACAAAACCTAACAAATAATCCGGGAGAACGATATGCACTTTCGATTGAGATCAATGCTTTGCTTCCTGCTCGTGATGCTGTTTTCAGCTTCCGTTTCGGCACAATGGATTCAGACTTCCTCCGGCATAGACCGCGGGGATATCAGAGCGGTAGCAATTTCAGGCTCAAATGTATATGCCGGTACAAATCTTAACGGCGCAACCTGGTCGCAGTCTGCGCTCAATAACAGAACAATCTACTCTCTTGCGGTATCCGGCCAGAAAATTTTTGCCGGGAGCAGTCTCTACGGCCTCTACATTTCCGCTGACAACGGAGCAAACTGGACCCAAACTTCTCTTACGACTCAGATCGTATCTGCAGTTTACGTAAGCGGGGCGACGGTGTTCGCCGGCACCAATGAAGGAATCTACATTTCGACAAATGACGGTTCAAGCTGGAGCCAAGGCTCCCTAAACAACAGGGAAGTGTATTCGATAACGGGCAGCGGAAGTTATCTGTATGCAGGCACCAGCGGGTTCGGAGTGTACTTATCAACAAACGGGGGCGCGAACTGGACACAGACAAGCTTCAACAACAGGGATGTCTTTTCCATGGCCGCTTCAGGAACATATGCCTATGCAGGTACGAACAACAACGGGATCTATTACACATCAAACAACGGGCAGACATGGCAGATCTCTTCTGTTGCCACAGGCATCATTTACAATATGGGAACAGCCGGACAGTATGTGTACGCCTGCACTGATGCCGGAATCTTAAGAGCTGATAACAACGGCACAACTTTTTCGAACTTTGCCTTTGCAAGCGAGATAGTCAGATGCTTTGCATTCAGCGGCAATTCTGTTTATGCCGGCCTTCCGACAGGGTTACGATATTCCGCAAACAGCGGCACAAGCTGGACTTTCTGCGAACTTCACAATACAGCAGTATTTTCATACCTCAGGCAGGGCAATACGATTTACTCAGGAACAGGCGGATTTGGAATCTACTCAAGTACTAACTCCGGCGCTTCCTGGAATCCGACCTCACTTACAACTCAGAATGTGCCATGTCTTTCTTACGGCAACAACAGAATTTACGCCGGAACGGACAACGGAGTTTACATATCATCCGACAACGGCGCATCATGGATACAGTCCCCTTTCAACAATGAAGTGATCTATTCCATAATAATTGACGGAGACAACGTCTATGCCGGAGGAGGTTATGCATTCCACATTTCAACAAACGGGGGCTTCAACTGGTCGCAGACTTCGTTTCAGGAGATCTGCCTTTCTCTGGTTCAGAAGGAAAATACGATCTATGCGGGAACTTACAACGGCGTGTTTTACTCCACAAACGGCGCAGCGTCCTGGGTACAGACATCACTCAACAACGAATCAGTAAGATCGCTTGTAATGAGCGGAACTACCATGGTTGCCGGAACAGACTTCAGCGGTGTTTACATTTCCACAAACAGCGGTGCAAACTGGTCACATAGTTGCAGGAACATATGAATACGGAGTGTTTGTGACTCACGACAACGGGCAGACATGGACTCAGAGAAATCAGGGACTCGGAAACCAGACAGTGGGCGCACTTCTTTTTACAGAAGGATTTTTGTTTGCGGGTACCGAAGCAAATGCAGCATGGAGGAGGGACATAAATCAGATTGTCAGTATTGAGAATTTGAGCAGCGAGATTCCTGCATCATTCGGCTTAGAACAGAACTATCCGAATCCCTTCAATCCCGTAACCAGATTCAGGTATAAGATCGATGACCACCGGTTCGTGAAGCTTTCCGTTTATGACCTATCCGGAAAAGAAGTTGCAGTGCTTTTGAACGGATATCAGAATCCCGGCACCTATGAAGCTGAATTTGACGGTACAACATTTTCCAGCGGGGCATACTTTTACAGGATCGAATCGGAAGGAATTTCAGAGACAAGGAAGTTGATATTGCTGAAATAACTCAAATGCAGAAGCAACTTTGCTAACATAAACAAAAATGCAATGAAGATAACAGGATTGGTTGCAATTGTGCTTTTGGCAATGGTAATGAATGCGGATGCCCAGCTTGTTCAAAGCAACTACACGGGTGTTGTTACTCCGCATTATATCTGTTCCGGCAGTGCTACAAGACTGCCTTACGTTTTCAGGGCAACAGTCTCGGGACTGATACCGAATACGAAGTACAGGTATTATTCGCAGGCCTGCATTCTTGCCGATTTCGGCGGAAACAACTCGGGTGCGGGGAATCCGATCTTCATCAACGGATCAAGTTTCAGATTTTCATCGGCTACAAGCCTCTCCACTCCGGGCGGATATGATTCTCTCATAACCAACTCACAGGGAAGTTACACGGGATGGTTCGGATTTGCACATTCCGGCAACGCAAGATTCACCGCAGGCAATTATGTTTATCCCACCATCACACTTGACAGCGCCGGCAACGGCAGTACTTATCTGAGGTTTGCTTTGAGCGATTCGATCCGCGTTCTTCAGTT
>DAIQRO010000154.1:0-4417 GCA_036786155.1 Bacteroidota bacterium | reverse complement strand
GATTCAGCCAACAACAGGTGCGGAACAGGTATTTACGGAATTACGCTCGCAACACCAAAGAACATTGTGGCAGTTTACGACAACACATCCGGAAGCGGCAGGCCGCTCTCAATGGCGATACTTGAAGACGACGGAATAAGCTCATCAGTGATGACATCACTGGTTCAGTACTACATTGACAGTGTGGATGCGAAGAACGGAAGGTGGGGAGGCGTGATTCCCAATGTGCTTGCGAGCGGAGTAAGGCGCATCAATGTACACAGACTCAGCGACGCATCACTTGCGGCATTCATTACTGACGCTGACGGGATCTGGCCAAGCGGAGTCAATTCGGTTAATCCGAACGGAGGGTCAGCTTCGCCGATAAGGCTCACAACGCAGGACATTCCGCTGACTGTAGCAATAAGCAATGAAAGTCCCGGTAGTTTTTCATTGCATCAGAATTATCCGAATCCATTCAATCCTTCAACAGCAATAAGGTTTGAAATTCCTGAAAAGGGATCTGTGATGCTTAAGGTCTTTGATGTTACAGGCCGCGAGGTTTCAACTCTTGTTTCGGGAGAGCTGGCATCGGGTAGTTATGAAACAATATTCAGCGGCCCCAACTTAAACTCGGGTGTATATTTCTGCAGGCTTGATTTTTCGGCAAGCGGCGGTCTTGAGCTATCAGAAAGCATGAGGTTATTGCTGATCAAGTGAGGTAGAGACACAGAGCAGCGACGGAAAATGAAAAAGCCGGCAATATATATTGCCGGCTTTGTTGTTCTGTGAAAAAATCTCTGCTCACTTCGTCAGAATCATTCTCATTGTCTTGCTGAATTCGCCCGAAGTCATTTTGTAAAAATAGACTCCCGACGAAACCGTCTTTCGGTTATTGTCTGTGGCATCCCACAGTACCGTATGGCTTCCGGCCTCCTTCCTCAGATTGTCAACAAGCGTCTTCACTTCATTACCAAGAATGTCATAAATCTTTACTGTTACGTTTGAAGATGCCGGAACAGAGAATGTGATCTTTGTAACAGGGTTGAGCGGATTCGGATAATTCTGACCAAGTTCAAAATTTCCCGGAGCAACGGTTTCATTTTCCGAAATGCCTACAAGCCCGGGATAATCAAATCCGTATCTGAGTACTCTCACCACTTCAACACCCGGGGAGAAATTCCATACAACTGTCCCCAACGAATCCACTTCCCAGAGTTTTCTGTCGGTAGATTCTGCAAGCATTGTATTTCCGTTCGGAAGTCTCTGGCATCCTCCAAGGTGTGTAGAGTAGAATCCGCTTGCGGCATAAGTCCACACAGGTGCGGCCGGCCCGTAAGCAGTTCCCGGCGTATGTGAATAGAAGCCCGCGCTGTCTTCAGGAGGAATAATTTCCACTACATGAGATGCATTGGTGCCTTCTCTGTTGTTGAATGCCATGATGTGTCCTCCGCCCGGAACGCTGTCGGGAACCCACGAACTGCTGTGAACAACATTGAAGACCTGTGAGCCTGCCGCTCTGTAATTCGCCGGCCTTCCCCATCTGTACAGAATATCACCGCCTTTTCCGTATCTTCCCCCGGTATGTCCGGCAGCTTCCTGAGTAGTGGTGCTGTGGTCTATCACATACACTTCATCAAGTTCATGTGATGAGATCACTATCTGATCAAGGCGCTCATTGTAGCTGATACCGTTTATGTGCATCCAGTCGCCTGAGCCGGCACTGCCTACATTAATGTCAAGCAGTTCCGGATGGTCTGCAACAACTCCGTAGTTTGCTTTAGTAGGATCGTGGTCTTGTATCAGGTGATCCCAGAAATGCCACTTCCATACGATCGTTCCGCCGTTTGTACCCGACGGTTGGATCTCGACAATATGGTCCGGCCATATCACGGCGCTGTGGTTGAGTCCTGCGGCAACCGCTTCAGCTGCTGTCTTCACTTCCCATGCGATCAGCAGTACATTTCCGTTCGGCATAGGGCAGATGTCGTGATGCGAGCGGATAGTGTTACTGCTGTAAGTATATTCCCACAGCAGTGTGCCGTTCCACGAATACTTCTGAACAATGCCTGCAGCTCCCCCGCCGTTGATTGTGGAGTTAGAAGAAAGCGCCGGGCGCATCAGGTCTCCGTTGCGAAGTAGGTAAACCGAATAGCCGCCGCTTCTTGTATGGTTCCAGAATTTTATCACATTGTTGTTCAGGTCAATGAGGTTGGTCCTCGTACCGCTTGCGGTATAGAGGGTGTAGCCGGGATACGGTTCAGAAGCGAGTGAAATGCCGGATAGCAATGTCATAAACCACATGGACACAATGCATGCTGTAAAGGCCGGTTTGAATTTCATTAATTTCATTCCTTTAATTATGAAAGAGTTGAATTTGTTTTTGAAAAATATCGTCTTGCTCAGGGCCTTATCCTTCCCACAAAATTGAATGCGTTGTTATCTGCAATTGATGCATCGGACGCATCAACCGTTTTATCGCCGCTGAGATCGCTTCCCACATAGCCGGAAACAAAATTGAAAGGGTCGTTGTCAATTATTGCAAGGTCAGCGGCGTCAATTGTCGCATCTTGATTCACACCTCCCCTGTAAATTACATATCGCATCTTCACTTACTTGATAAGAAGCATCTTCCTGGTTGTCACATATGAACCGCTTCCTGTTCCTGCCGACAGCTTGATGAAATAAAGCCCCGCCGGCATCGCCTTATTCAACTCGTCAAGCCCGTTCCATTGAAGCAGGTAATCTCCGGCACTTTTAGTCTCACCTCTAACCAGCACAGCCACTTGTCTTCCGAGAGCATCAAATATGGCAAGAGTCACGACAGCTTCCTTCTGCAATGAATACTCTATGTTTGTTGAAGGGTTGAACGGATTTGGATAGTTCTGCTTAAGCGTAAAGTCCTCCGCGATCTGAGTTTGCCCGGGCTCGATTCCCACACTGCAGTCAATGCCAAGGGCATTAAGCTGTGACTGTATGCTGGAGCGTCTTAGTGTTATGTATGATTTGATGCCCGGTATTCTTCTGCCTGAGACCGTGATATCGCTGATAACGTTAGTTTCAAACTGCTGATTTGTGAACATCTTCCTTTGGTCTTCATAGACGTAAGGCCTGATCATACTGACAAGGCTGTCTATTTTGGGATAGAGCGCAGATGTTGTGAAGTTGGTATTGTAAACTCTGCACAGTGCAAGCAGGTATTCATTCTTCAGCGTCTGATTGTTCACAATCCTTGCAAAGAGCGGTCTCGCTGAATCACTGCTCACAAAGGTTACAGGAAGTTGTTCAATGTTTGACGGGCCTCCCGGCAGGCCGCCGTAGCTCAGACTTGCATCCCATACTATCCAGTCAATCTTGTTTGAAGGAGGATTGAAGTATATGTAGAAGTTCCGGCTTGTGTAAATGTATGCATCGAGATTTCCAAGCACGATGTCTGTAGCCATTGCCTTGTAGTAATTCTCTGTGTTAAGTTGAAACTTGAGAGAATTGGAGATATCCGCCGAGTGATTGAGAGTGTCAATGAATGTTACGAGTTTTCTCCAGGGGCTGTTTGTGAGATTGGACTTCAGCTCGTAGTGATTCAGGTATAGCGAAGTATCTGCGCCAAGCCATCTGAAGTCGGAATAATAATCACTTGTTGTACCGATCGCATCCACGGCCTTGAAGTAATCTCCCGAACTGCTTCCGAAACGTGATGTAAGAAAATCCTTGTTAATGTGTTCCACAAGAGAGTAGAAAGCAAAGACAGTGTCATTTATGGAAAGTCTGGCATAGTTGCCCCTCGGTGCGGCAATGTTGTTGACCTTGCAGAAGTCAAGATGAAGTTTCTCCCTCAAAAAGCTCGGGTCGTTCCAGAAGTTGTTGAGATGAACTCCCTTGAGACCGTTCCATTTCTGTCCGCTGACAAATTCATCAAACCCAATCCGGAATGCCTTCTTGTTGTTTGGGTGAGTGAAAGATGAATTTCCCTTAAGTCTTACTCCGACATTGTTGAACACAGTTCCGTTGACAATTACAGTAGCTGACATGAAATGCTCAAGGCCCTGATTGTAATAGAATATCAGCGAGTCCCAATAGTTAGGCTGTGAGAATCTGATATTAATGTCGTGAACCTTGTATGTTGCAAATATGCTGTCTCCGTCTGCCGAATAGCTCCGGCTTGCCGATAAAAAGGTCAATGCAAAGACAATAATAACCGTAACTGAAAAAAATTTTCCAATATTAGTCATCTCTGTTAATTTTCTGTTAAGTTAAACTTTTGACTTGAAAAATGAAGCATCCAAGTAAATACAGTCGTTCTGACAATTCATAATCCTGCAGGGTTTAATCAATTCTCATTTATGGATGACGGAACTCTGGTGAAGAAGACAGTCATAATCCGGGTTGCATAATGCCGCAACCCCGGCAATTTCGGGCTGCGGCATCAAAGTATTATTAG
>DAIQRO010000424.1:0-1730 GCA_036786155.1 Bacteroidota bacterium | reverse complement strand
CATTGCCGGGGGTGAAGAATGCTATTGACTTATTTGCTAATAGATGTTGGTGTTCCCAAAAGTTTGCTTGAAAGCATTTCACAAAGTGTCGTAAGTACAAATGCAAACTTTTGGGTCACCAACAACTTACCCTAAAATTGCAAAGATTGAAAATAGGTGTTATGCCTGTTGGTGACTCCTCGTTTCACTCGGAGAACACCAACAGGGGCGGAATGGAGAAGACACTATACATTCAAATTGTGCAAAGCTTCGGAACGAGCAAGATGTGGTTTTTGAGACAAACTTTTGTGCAGGGAGCACCCTCCGGGTTTTCTACGACCAATCATGAAAGCCCCGGTGTAACAAAAAATTTTATCAATCTATTCGATTAATGATCCGACACATTATCTTCGTTTCTATCTTTGTATTGATCTTTACAGGTCAATCTCACTCTCAGAGGATTCTCTTTCAATCTGACTTTGAGAATGTCTCACTCAATACTGACAGTCTTCCGCTGGGATGGAAGAAGTTTGATGCAGACAGCAACTTCTTTGGCATTGGAAAGAACTGGGCCATCAGAGATACTAATCAAATACTTGGAGGAGACACCATAGTAAACAGGCCGCACGCTTTCAGCGGAAAGAAATCCCTGCACATCTCCTGGTTCTCGGGCAAGGGCGGCAACTACGTCAGCGATGATTGGGTATGGACGGACAGTCTCCGCATTGCACAGGGAGACAGTCTTATTTTCATGGCTCTGCTCGGCAATACTCCCGGCATTGCATACTATGTTGATTCGGTTCAGATATGGGCTTGCTCCGCGCAGAATACTTCATCTGCATTTCAGAAGATCTCCACCATAAAAAGCGTTCTTGATACGAACATCAACTTTTGGAAGCAGCATTTGTATGACCTGTCACAGTTTGCAGGTCAAAGAATTCATATTGCATTCAGATATTACATCCCTGTTGAGAATGCACTCTGGTGCAACATTGATGATATGCTCATAGGAAACCGAAGCGGCTCGATTGGCATCAACAGCAATACATCAACCATTCCAATCGGATTTGAATTGTATCAGAATTATCCGAACCCGTTCAATCCTTCTACAAAGATCAGTTACAAATTACAGACTTCAAGTTACATTACCATTAAGATACACGATGTAGCAGGCAGATTGATTTCCGAACTTGTTAATGCAAGACAGAATGCCGGACTTCATGAAGTTGAGTTTCAAGCAGTGGATATTTCAAGCGGGGTGTATTTCTATTCTCTGTATGCAGACGGATCGAATGTCATGACAAAGAAGATGACTGTAGCTAAATAAGTCAATGTATCCATGATGTTCCATTCTCTTTGTCTCCGCTGAGTCCCCTCTGCAAAGACACAACCTGTCAACTCTTACTTCAAGCTGGAGACTCCACCTAGTGGCAGGCAGCGGGGACGAGAATTTGATTATCGTTCGGCATTCAGATTGACACCAACCCTTATCGCCTTCAGATTAGAAACACCTTGCAATTCTTCCAACTCAAACTCCTCAAGATCTTTAAGAAGAATTTCCTTTGATTGAAGAAACTTAATATACTCCAGATATTCACCTATCTCTTCTCTTGCGGCATAAACCAGCGCGATCTTTGCCGGCTGAGTCAGGCGCTCGTTCACACCTTTGATCTGGACCTTGTCAATTCTCTTCTTGAGGATCTCGTATCTGACATTGTATGTTCCGTCAACATCAAACTTCTTTTCATCAT
>DAIQRO010000153.1:4297-7607 GCA_036786155.1 Bacteroidota bacterium | reverse complement strand
GTCGCTTGGAAAGAAATTAAATCTCATCAACAGAGTGATAGTGCCGGTAATAGCGCAAAACAGAACAGTGAATTCAGAAAGGCAAAACGGACTCGGCGACATTCTCTATTCGGCATTCTTTTCTCCTGCAGAAAGTAAGCTTATCTGGGGTGTCGGCCCGGCAGTTTCCGTTCCTTCCGCCACGAATGACCTGCTGGGAACAAAGAAATTACTGCTTGGTCCAACTGTAGTTGTGCTTGCTCAGCCTGGCGGGTGGACAGTCGGCGCACTTGCAAACAACCTGTGGTCGGTTGCAGGCAGTGAAGACAGGCAGGATATCAACTCCCTGTTAGCACAGCCGTTTTTCTCATACAACTTTGCCGGAGGGTTCGGCTTGGGTGTATCATCAGAAAATTCCTATGACTGGAAAAACAAGAGATTGTCCTCAGGCCTCCTTGCCTTGAATGTTACTCAGGTAATCAAGTTCGGAAAGAAACAACCCGCAAGCATACAGCTGGCCCCGGTTTATTATTATTCAAGCGCGGCTGTAAACAAACCGGAGTGGGGCGCCAGAGTGGGAGTCACGCTGGTTTATCCAAAATGACGAAGGCCCATTGAGCAAAACCTTTCTGTAAATGAAATCTGCACCGCTCTCAGTATAAGAGAAAGGACCGCATCCTGAAAGGTTTCGGAAGCGGCCCTTTATTTCTCACATACAAAAGATCCTCATTATCGGCAACTACTGCCTTGCCATGGCAATCCTGAACATTTCATCGGGATCGATCAGATGATCGTGATTGTCTGTGCCAACGTCCAGCTGAACCCAGTTTATCCTTCCGTTGAACCTGCTGTCCTCGGTTGTGTAATCTGATGTGACCGGTGTTCCGGTTTCATCTCCGATGTCACAGGTTTCGTCTGCCGAGAATATCATAGGCTGTGTCATATCAACCCTTCCTTTGCCGGCTTCCTTTCCGTCATAGTACAGTGTCACGTTCCCGCCTTTCCCGAGTCCTCCGCCGTCATAAGCAAATTCCATTCTCACCTGATGTTTCCCATTCGGGATCACATCTTTTGCTTCAACGGTGAAAAGATTGATCCCGAGAACATTATACGCATACTTGAGCTTTCCTTCTTTCGCATAAACTGACCATCCTCCGAATCTTCCGCCCTGAGCTATTATCACTCCGTTTGCCGGTTTGTCGCCAATCTCCACTTCCGCAGTTATGGAATAGGATCTGTTCTTTATGTTGATCACGCTGTTTTCCGAAAGTCTGCCCATTCCCTGAAAGAACATCTGCTTATTGCCTCTTATGAGTGAAGGCCTTCCCGCTGTTGCAGGATCAATCCGTTCAACCTGCCTGTCATCAAGCGGAAGAGCATTGTACTTTACAGCTTCGATCAGCCATTGCCGCTGAAGCTTCTTCAGCATATCGGGATTCTCCTTCGATATATCGTTCGCCTGTGTCCAGTCCTTGCTTCCGTCATACAATTCCCAGATATCTTCGTCAAACGGAGGCATCTTCTGTCCTACCATTACCCATGGTGTCCTGTGTTTTGTGACTGCGCTCCAGCCTTTGTAGTAAATTCCCCTGTTGCCGAACATTTCAAAATACTGTACATCATGCTGTTCCTGCGCTTTCGGATCGGAAAATGAATACGTCATGCTGGTTCCTTCATAAGGGCTTTGCATCACGCCGTTTACAAATGCAGGTTCGGGAATCCCGGCTGCATCAAGAACTGTAGGCGCAACATCAATCACATGGGTGAACTGATCCCTTATTCCTCCTTTTTCTTTGATGAGCTTCGGATACCTGACAATGGTTCCGTTTCTTGTTCCGCCCCAGTGAGATGCTACCTGTTTTGTCCACTTGTAAGGCGTATCCATAGCCCAGGACCAGCCCACCGCATAGTGATTATAAGAATCGGGAGAACCGAAATCATCCAGCTTAGACATCATGAACTCATCAGTTTCTATCTGAGCCATTCCGTTGAAGTTCGACATTTCATTGAATGCTCCCCTCAGAGTGCCTTCGGCGGATGCGCCGTTGTCTCCAATAATTATGTAAATGAGCGTATCATCATAGATGTCAAGCTCCTTCAGCGCCTGTAGGATCTTTCCAACATTGTGGTCAGTGTGCTCCATGAATGCGGCATACACTTCCATCTGCCTTTCCAGAACGGGCTTCAGAGTTTCCGGCATTTCATCCCATGCGGGGATCTCAGCATGCCTTTCGGTCAGCGTTGCATTTTGCGGAACAACTCCAAGCTCCTTTTGTCTGGCAAATGTGATCTCCCGTTGCTTGTCCCAGCCGTGCGCAAACTTCCCCTTGTATTTGTCTATCCATTCTTTGGGAACATGATGCGGTGCATGAGTAGCTCCCGGAGCAAAGTAAGCAAAGAAGGGCCGGTCAGGCATAAGTGCTTTCTGCTGTTTGATCCATGCAACTGCCTTGTCAGCGAGGTCATCCGTCAGATGATAACCCTCTTCTGGAGTTGCCGGAGGTTCAACAGGCGTTGTGCCCGAATAGAGTGCCGGATCCCACTGGTTATTCTCGCCTCCTATGAATCCGTAGAAATACTCAAAGCCGCCGCCGCCGGATGGCCAGTGGTCAAAAGGCCCGAGCGGACTGCTTTCCCATACCGGAACTTCGTGGCACTTGCCGAATTGTGCAGTGGAGTAGCCGTTGAGTTTAAGAGTAGTAGCAAGAGCCGCCTTGTTGTTCATTCTCAGTGAGTTCTGACCAGGAGCTGATGTTGCAGTCTCGGTAATGTTTCCCATTCCAACCGAATGATGATTTCTGCCGGTAAGAAGCGCCTGCCTGGTAGGCGAGCACAATGCACATGTGTGGAATCTGGTGTATCTCAGTCCGTCATTGGCTACCGCATCAAAATTCGGAGTCTGGCAAGGCCCTCCAAACGCGCTTGACGAACCGAAGCCGGCATCGTCTATCAGCACCAGAAGGACATTGGGAGCTCCCTCCGGCGGATACAGCTCCCGGATGGGGGGATATTTGGTGTCGGGATCCTTTGCGTCATACGTAGTGAGGGTGAATGGCGCAATGTCCGGGATCGGCAACACTGTTCGTTGTGTTTCTTTTGCACTCATGAGAGGTGATTTTAGTTATTGAGAATAAGTGAGTGAATAGGGCTCTCCTTCCAACGGATAAGGGGAATTCATGTTTCAGCAATCCGGATGATTCACAGTCCCGGATTGAGTAGGATCTGAGAACAACTTATGCTTCTCACAGCCTGCGTGTAAAATGATTTAGAACAGAGCCGGAGTGAGGCGGGTGACTCATACAAGCAGTTTGTAGCTGTTGAGAGCTTTCAT
>DAIQRO010000153.1:0-4235 GCA_036786155.1 Bacteroidota bacterium | reverse complement strand
AACTGATTTCTGGCTCATACTTCCTTTCATCTGCTCTATTGACTCATATTCCTTCTCTTCCATCCACGCACGCATGTCAGCGAGAACTTCGCTGATCCTGATCGGGCCGTTCTTAAGCAGTTCGGAGCACATGCATGCCACATCCGCTCCCGCCATGATCATCTTAAGAGCATCTTCATACGAATGAATGCCGCTTGTAGCCGCGAGGCTTGCTTTCACTTTGCCGTACAGTATGGCGATCCATCTCAGCGGAAGCCTCATGGAACGCTTTGTCGAGAGTTCGAGATTCGGAACAACCTCAAGATTCTCAAGATCAAGGTCAGGCTGGTAGAACCTGTTGAACAGCACAAGCCCGTCAGCGCCCGCTTTATCTAACTTGCATGCAAAGTTTGAGAACGAGGAGAAGTATGGACTCAGCTTCATTGCAACGGGGATCTTCAGATTTCTCTTAACTTCGGCAAGATCGCTGATGTAGATCTCCTCCACTTCCTTTGCCTCCATTTCAGGGTTTGTAGGAATGTAGTAAACATTCAGTTCAAGCGCATCGGCGCCCGCTTCTTCAATGAGCTTTGCGTACCTGAGCCAGCCTCCGGCGGAAACGCCGTTCAGGCTACCGATAACGGGCACTTCCACTGCTTCCTTCAACCTTGAAATATGTTTCAGATATTCATCCGGCCCGAGGTTGTAATCATCAACAGAAGGAAAGTATGACAGGGCTTCGGCATAGCTTTCGGCGCCGTAACTCATGTAATGTTCAAGTTCGTTGGCATCATGGGAAATCTGTTCCTCAAACAGCGAATAGACAACAATTGCTGCCGCGCCGTTGTCTTCAAGTTCTCTTACTTTGTCAATGCTTTTAGAGAGAGGGGATGCTGAAGGAACGATCGGGTTCCTGAGCTTCAGTCCCATGTATTCTGTGGAGAGGTCCATAGCAGTACGGATTTTTGTGTGAGAATTCCTGCAGACGGTATCCTGCGCGACACTTCAACTTACCAGAAAGCGCATTTGCAGAATTAACATTTTCCGGCAGGTACAAATGCAAGTTTGCTCAAAGCGATTTTAATTTCAATGGCAAAAATAGGAATTCCGGCCGGAACGCCATCTCAGTTCTTCACTTCACAGGCACGAGCCATATCCGTCCAAAACGAATTGCTTACGATTGTCAACTCTAGCGTTGTTTTCGTTCATAGAGTCTTACCCGCTTTCTTTTGAACGATCAAAAGAAAGCTTAGCAAAGAAAAATCGCCTGTCCGCCGTCCCTCGCTTTAAGTGAACAGTCATTTGACAGGCGGGCCCGCCCGCCTGCAAAATGAACAATATCAGGCAATGAAGAATCAACGGGCAGGCTGCAGCATAATTGCCCGCCCGGCAAATTACTTTCCAGGTAAATCCTAAAATGGCGGACGGGCCTGAAATTGCTCGCTCAGGCTACGAGAATTTCAACTCCTCACCCCGATAATTGCAGAGTCCTGCAATTATCGGATTTCGTCAAGCAGGAAATTCTCGCCCGCCTGCGAAGAGTTTTCAAGTTTAGTATTCTTCGGGCAGGCTTACGCATTCGCTCACAATTTCTTAACGGCAATTTTGCTGAGGCCTGTCCGCGTGTTTCGTTTCAAGTGAGCAGCAAATTGACAGGCGGGCGGGTTGTTCTTACAACATCCGGAAAATTCTTGATATCAGGAATGCAAGTGAAACAAATTTCTGATTCAGAAAACGTTTTGGATAGCAATAGGCAAGAGCACTACCGAAACACTTTGTATTGCTTTGAATCTCAGAGCCACAAATGGTATATTTTTTTCAATTTTATTCATTGAATCACGAAAGGATATAAATGTCAGGCAAAGCCATATTCCCTGTACTTCTGGCCTTTACGGCGGCCATTTTGCTCGGACTCGCGGGCTGCGACAACAAGCAAACCGGCGAAGGTGAAAAGAAGGACGAAAAGAAGCAGGGAGAAAGCACAGAACTCATAAAGAAAGATGAATCGGGAACAAGGATCTCGCTTGTACTGAAACCCAAGAAAGGCGAAGTGTTCCGATACAAGATCAATGCAAAGACAACCTCGTCAGAGAATAGTCCTCTCACAGCCAACAAGGAAATGACATCGGAGCAGGACATCAATTATTTCTATACTGAGGAGGTGAATGATGTCGCCTCCAACGGGATCATAACTTACAAGATTCGCTTTGACAGCATAAACATCGTTTCAACTGTAAAGTCAGGCGATTCCACAGTAAGCATCACATACAATTCCAATGTCAAGGACTCCGTTCATTCGAAGCCTGATTTCATCCAGTACAACTCTATCATGAACGAAGAGTTTTATGCAAGGGTCTCCCCGCAGGGCGAGATCTCAGAGCTCTACGGGCTCGAGGCAGTTTATGACAAGATCTTCAAAGGTCTCGGAGACACATTGTCATCGGAGATGAAGAATGAGCTGAAGAACTCATTCGGAAAGGAAGCCATCACTGCGGTGCTTCAGCAGCAGTTTCAGATGTTTCCGACCAAGGATGTTTACAGGGATTCCACATGGACAAGGTCATACGATACTCAGATACTTATCTTCCCCGTCAAAAATGTCCTGACATACAGGATATCCGACGTAAAGGAGGAGAACGGAAAGACTGTGCTTACGATAGATGCTGATCTTGCTGTGGAGTTCATTGAAAAGGAGTTTAAGGAACAGGGGATGACTTACAAGGCGGAAGAGATCAGCACCGGCGGAAGAGGAAAGATAATGTACGACATAACAAGAAGCTGTGTGGTTAAGAAGGAGACTTCAACAAGCATTGACCTCGGGCTAAGCCTTTCTGCAAGAGGGCAGTCAATGAAGACTTCGCAGAAAGTGAAGACTCAGCTTGACGTGCAGTTGCTTTGATTCAAGTTTAACAGAATACAATAGTGAAGAGTCTTAAGGTAATTGAGCATCCGGTTCTGAAGAGTCATATGTCGGTGTTAAGGGACAAAGCCACTTCAAAGCAGCAGTTCAAGTATTCTCTCGACATTATCTCTCACATACTTGCTCTTGAAGTCCTTTCGGAGGCGGCGCTGAAGACAATACCCGTGCAGACGCCTTTCAGAAAGATCAGGGGAAGTATGCTGAAAGAGCGCATAGTGTTTGTCCCCATTCTGAGAGCCGGCCTGGGGCTTCTAGAGGGATTTGTCTATTTTGTCCCCGAAGCCGCAATCGGGCATGTAGGCGTTTACAGGGACGAGAAATCCCTGAAGCCGATGCCGTACTATTTCAGATTTCCGAAATTCCGCAAAGGCGAAGACATGATGGTAGTGATTCTGGATCCTATGATCGCAACAGGCGGAAGCGCGATATATGTGATCAACCGCCTGTTCGAGCTCGGCATAAAGAAGATCAGGCTTGCATCTGTGATAGCTGCGCCGGAAGGAGTGAGGAAGATCATGAAAAGCATCAGGCCGGCCGACAGGAAGAAATTTGAGATTGTAACTTGCTGCCTTGATGACTGCCTCAACGATAAGGGTTTCATTCTCCCGGGGCTCGGAGACGCGGGAGACAGGCTTTACGGAACCTGACGCTGTAATTTCCGATTTTATTTCCGTACCGTGAATTGAAACGTAACGCCCGGTACGGGCAATCGCCATGTTCAGCACATTCTACAAAAAGAAGCTCGATGAATTGCTGTACCATTGCCACAGGAATCTTCCTGCGGCGCTGGTGAACGACAATCTTATCACTCAGGCCTTTCGCTTTGCATACGAAGCACACAAGTATGACAAGAGGGCCTCGGGCGAACCTTTCTTCACACACCCTTACGATGTCGCGCTCATACTTGCAAAAGAGATCCCGCTTGATTCGGTGTCTATAGCATCTGCATTGCTTCACGATGTTGTTGAAGATACGAAGTTCACAGACAAGGATATAAGGGCTGAGTTCGGCAACGAGATCGCGGAGATAGTTGACGGCGCAACGAAGATAGAAGGCATGTTCTGCAATTATGAGATGAAGCAGGTGGAGTCGTATAAGAAAATGATTCTTTCCATGACTTCCGACATAAGAGTGATCCTCATAAAGTTCGCCGACCGGCTTCACAATCTGAGAACGCTCGAGTTTCTTTCGTCTTCAAAGCAGATCAGGCTTGCGCAGGAAACGCTTGAGATCTATGCGCCTCTTGCACACAGGTTCGGATTGTCAAATATCAAAACCGAGCTTGAAGACCTTTCCTTCAAATATCTTGACCGCAAAGCGTACGACGAAATCGCAA
>DAIQRO010000152.1:0-7629 GCA_036786155.1 Bacteroidota bacterium | reverse complement strand
ATCGTAGCTCTTCTCAGAAAACTGCACCACACCGTAGTTGTAATATGTGTTCTCATCGGTGCTGTCGTGACCAACTGCAAGGTCAAGATTCTTATAAGCATTAGTGAAATCCTTCTTGCCCGCATAGATCTTGGCAAGCATGATATGGTCTTCAAGGTCAATTATTTCCGGGTCAACTTTTGCAAAATATTCAAGCGATTTGTCGTATTGCTCCTTGTCATGGTAAACGTATGCCATGTATTTGTATGCAGATGAAAGATCAGCGTCCGGATTGGCCGCTACAATGGCATCGAGCTTTGCAAGAGCTTCATCGTACTTCTGCTGGCCGTAGAGAGTCTTTGCTATGTATGTTTCTCCTTCAACAGACCCCGGGCGCAGTTTTGCATACTTGTCAAATGCATCAAGGGCATTCGGATAATTCTCATTGAAATAATAAAGCCTTCCAAGTTCGAGGTATCCGTCGGCAAAGTTCTTATCGAGATCGACGGATTTCTTAAACGCCTCCAGCGCATCGTTGTATTTCTTCTGCTTGAAGAACACAAGTCCTTTGCCGTACTGTGCTTTGGCGCTTTTCGGGTTAAGTTTCAATGCCTGGTCATAATTATCCATGGCAGGACCGTACGCCCGCCTGAAATAGTAAGCATCGCCAAGGCCAACAAACACGTCCGGATTCTTTTCTGACAAAGTCTTGGCAAAAGTCAGTGTGGTGATTGCATCATCAACCTTGCCTGCTTTTGTGAAATTATTTGCCTGGGCAAAAAGCACATTGAGATTTTCGGGTTCTTCTGCCAAAGCCTTTTTGTAAAAGCCGTTGGCATCGTCGAACTTCCTGAGAGAGCTCTTAAGGTCGCCCATTGTCATTAATGCCTCAACGCCTTCGTTGTCATCTTTCAGTGCCTTGCTGAGATATGTTTCCGCCTGCTTCACAGCTCCGGTCTTGAAAAGTGAAAGCCCGTAATAGTAGTTGGCTTCATAACCGGTCTCACTGCCAATGCCTGCCTTCATTAGGTTTACTGCTTTTACATAGTCGCCGCTTTGCGCAGCCTTGATTCCCTGGTCGATCTGCGAATAGGAGCATGCAGATGAAAACAGGACTGCAATGATTGCATAGATCCAAATTGCCTTCTTGTTCATTTTATGTTTTTTTTGTGCGAGTTTCAGTTTAGATGAATAGTCCGGACCGGCTGACTGACCGGAACCAGTCCGTACTTCAGGACTATTTTTTGCCCGTCAGTCCGGGACATGAATGATATGAATCCTGTTGAAAGTCTTATATCAAGTTCTGTTGAAATGAGATAAACTGTTCGTCTGTAAGGGTAATTTCCGTTTGCAAGCAATCCCTGATGAAACTCCCTGAAGTCTTCCTGCCTGCCGTTGTCCCGGATCTTTGATATGCGAAGAGCCCTGACAGTTGAATCAATCTCATCCTGAACGCCTTTTGAAAGCCAGCTCATGCTCACTATTCCCACAGCTCCCTTGTTGGCCCTTACTCCTTCGAGTATCTGCACCGTTGTGGAGCAGATCACTGCAGAGGAAGAATAATCTAATCCCTTTAGAATACTGTCCTTCACATAGTCAAAGGTAGATGAGTTCTTTCTTTGAATGAAAGCGGTGATCTTATCTCCCGCTCCGGAGAATGACTTAAGCGCTTTGTTCTGCTCTTCGTCCTGCGAAACAATTGAAGACCAATTCTTGATATCTCCCGTCAGAATTCCCCTGAGATCATTGGATGTGACCCTGACCGTCGGATTGGACAGATTGACTACAAATGCAATGCCGTCAACTGCTATTGGATATTCCTTGTATTCCGTCTTGTTGTTCCGAAGGATATTCTTCTCTTCTTCGTTCACTGTCCTGCTTGAGACAACAGTCTTAACATCACCATTTATGAGATCGGCTAGGTCTTTGTTAGTAGGATCTACAACAATCTTTACTTTTGCTTCCTGATTTAGCCTTTCAAATTCAAGAACTTCAGCTCTCATCAGAGGTTCCTGATTCTCATCTACGGCAAGCTTCATTTCGCCTGTGGTAGAAGTGGACTTGATCTTGCCGAAGTCACAGCCGGCAAAAAAGGACACTGCAATAATAAACAGCGGCAAAGCAATGTAAGCGAACAACTTATTCATTTTCCCAGGAGCTTTTCCCTCTCCTCCTCTATCTTCTCAATCCTTTCCTGAAGCTTATGCTGCTTTATTTTGGAAAACGTATTGATGAACCTGTAAATCCCGTAGCCGATCAGTATGAATGCAAACAGATAATAGGTTGTCGTGTTCATGTTTCCTGAAGGAATAATGCTGAACATTACAAGCAGTCCCACGACAAGCAGTATGACAGCTGTTGCAAAGTTGACTATTATTGAAGCATTCATACCGCAAAACCCTTACTTTATTATTCTCCTGATTCTTCTTCCTTATCCTCGTCAGCAGCTTTCTTCTTTCCGCCCAAAGTAAAGCTGAACGGAACACTAACCCAGCACTTCACCGGCTGGCCGTTTTGCAATGCCGGAGTAAAGGAAAGATTCATTACCTTGTCTGCAACTTCATCCCTGAAAACTTCCGGGCCGCTGATTCCGCCAACCTTAATGACCGCACCGTCGGTTCCGACAAGCACTTTGGCTACAACTCTGCCTTCAATTCCTGATTGCCTGGCAATTTCAGGATATCTCATAGAACCCTTTACGGCACCAAGGTTAACTGCGACAGGAGCCTTCTCAACTTCAAACTGCTGGAAAACATCCTTCTTCTTTTCTTCCTTCTTCTCAACCTTTTCTTCTACCTTTTTCTCCTGAACTTTTCCGGTAAACTCGGCATTCGGGTTTACCTTGCTCGGATCATCGGTACCTGTGGATGCAACAGGAAGCTTCACTTCTTCAAGTTCCTTCTGAGTCTTCAGCTGTACTTCTTCCTTGATCTCCTTCTTTGCTACCGGTTCAGGCACGAGTGCAGAAAGGTCTTTGAGAGCTACCGCCTTTGGCTCCTCGATCGGAACATCCTCTATCGGCGGAGGAATGTCAAGCTCTTCCAGAGTTACATAACCGGATACCAGCACAAGATGAAGAATCACGGCAAAGATCAGTCCGCGCGTCACAAACTTTTTATAGAGTCTTTGAAGCTCCGGCGCGCCGTACTTCATCTTTCTTTCAATTTCTTCGAAGACCGGCTGGTCTTGTGTTTTTTCTGACATGATTCCCTCCTTCAGGTTAGGGTTTTGATTTGTTTTTATTGTATAACTTTTCCTATATCGCTTTGTTCCAAATTAGAATTCTCCCTGAGGAGAAATCATCTTTTGGGTCCGAAATACGGCAGTACGCCAATCGGATTGCTGAAATACTCCTTTACCACCTGATTATCATATTCCACAAGCGTCTCCTGTTCAAAGGTCTCCAGCGTCTCATGTGCGCTTACTGACGCGGTTTCAAGATTTACAGATTCAAGCATCACATTATCAAATAGCTTCAGCTTGTCTCTTGACTCTGTAAAAGACGGGAATGACCTTGGGATCTTCTGTTTGTCCGGCATATCTGCATTATATCCGTTGTAGATGCCCGACTTCGGAATTATCTTCGGATCAATTATGAATCGCTCTCTTGACTCAGCAAAATAATTTCCCGTCAATAGATTCCTGAGATTCATTGCAAGCATCCATCTCATTTGGTCATTAGAATATTCAGGGCCATTGACTGCTTCCCTCGGCGCAAATGAAACAGTCCTTGCAGTCTTGCCTTTTGAGACAAGAACCAGCGTGCCTTCAGGACAATCTTTGAATAGTTTCTTCGCATCATCATGCTTCATTCTTATGCATCCGTGAGAACTCGGCCGGACTCCAAGGTGCGCATAATAAGATGTTCCGTCAATTGAATGAAATCCGATCCCCTGATTGAAAGGCATGAAGTGGTACATGTTTGAGCTGTTGAACTGAGATGATTTGTGGTGTTCCACTTTCATGAATATTGCAAACAACCCCGGACGTGATTCGAGTGAAGTAGGACCGCCGTTCGGATTGCCTGTTGAAACAGGATATGTTTCTGTTCTGCCATCTCTCCAATGCTGATACAATCTCTGCTTGTCTATCCGAAGTTCCAGCCAACATTCCCTGTCGGTATAGACAGTGTCAAGTACACCGGGTATCAGGTCTTCGGAAGAAAGTATATTGGCATTGCCTGCATTATGTATATGTTCACCTCTTTCTACAAAAAGTGATTGCACGTCCGGCTTGTAGTTTCTGGCAACAAAAACGCTCTCGACAAATCCCGAGATCGTAAGAAGTACTACTGCCGCAGGCAAGGCGATAGAGTATATATTTCTGCCTTTCAGCATCACTTTGTTAATGCAGATTCTTAAGTTATTGATGGAAGTTCACACAAATATATGCAATTACTTTGTGTGAAATTTTTAAGAAAATATCAAAATATATTCAAAGAATAAACATATTTGTCTTTTTTTCGGGGGAGATTTGGAAGGTCCGGGAAGAATTTCAAAGATAGACGAATATGGATTCGGGGAAAAGATCCGGCACTTAGCAGACAGGCATCCGTTTATCCGAATTTGCCCGTGACGTATTCCTCTGTGAGCTTCTCTTTGGGATTAGTGAACATCCTCCTCGTCTTGGAAAACTCAATGAGCTTGCCAAGGTAAAAGAAGGCTGTGGAATCGCTGACCCTGGCAGCCTGCTGCATGTTATGAGTCACAATAATGATCGAATACTCCGATTTGAAATTGTATATGAGCTCTTCGATCTTTGCTGTCGAAATAGGATCAAGGGCGCTGGTGGGCTCATCCATAAGTATTATTTCCGGATTCACGGCGATCGTTCTTGAGATGCACAGTCTCTGTTGCTGACCGCCGGAGAGGCTAAGTGCGGGAGCCTTTAGCCTGTCCTTAACCTCCTCCCACAACCCTGCATGCTTAAGATTCTTCTCAACGATCTCATCCAGCTCGGCACTTTTCCTTCTTCCGTTTAGCCGAAGCCCCGCTACTACATTATCGTAGATTGACATGGTAGGGAACGGATTGGGCTTCTGAAAAACCATTCCCACTTTTTTCCTTACATCAACAGAACTGCTTGAAGTTATGTCTTCCCCGTGAATTCTGATCCTTCCGATCACTTTTGACTTCGGCGTCATTTCATGCATCAGGTTCAGCGCCCTCAGGAATGTTGACTTACCGCAACCTGAAGGGCCGATTATTGCGGTCACCCTGTTTCTCCGCAACTTGAGGCTTATATCCTCTATTGCAGGACGCTCATTGAAATAAACGGACAACGACTCCGTTTGAACGGCGATCTTGGTAGGCTTATCCGTTTCAGCATCATCGTGGTCGTGATCCGGATTCAGGAGATCGGGATCATCTGCAGGTACAGCAGAAACATTTGCGGGATCATCACGAAGCTCCATACTTGCTCCTTGTAACATATCTTACCAGTAAGTTTACAACAAACACAAGGAAGATCAGTACGAACGCACCCGCCCATGCCTGCCTGTGCCACTCCTCATACGGCGAGATCGCATATGAGAATATCTGCAATGGCAATGCAGCCATTGGCTGATCAATAGAGGTCTGCCAGAAGGAATTTCCGAATGACGTGAACAGCAAAGGGGCAGTCTCCCCTGCCGCCCGCGCTATAGCGAGCAGAATGCCTGTGATAATGCCTGACGATGCTGTCTTAAGTACAACAAACAGGGAGGTCTTCCATCTTGAAACTCCCAATGCCAGAGAAGCTTCTCTCAAAGTCTGAGGAACAAGTCTGAGCATTTCCTCCGTCACCTTCGTTATTGTGGGTATCATCAGTATTCCCAGTGCAAAGCCCCCTGCAAGTGCTGAAAATCTTTTCATCGGAAGAACAATTATTCCGTATGCAAAAATGCCGACAATAATTGAAGGAATTCCGCTTAAGACATCAGTTGTGAATTTCACTATCGTGGACACAAAGCTTTTGGAGTATTCCGAGACGTAGATGCCTGCCAGTATTCCAACCGGTATTCCGATAAGGCTTCCGAGGCCTATGAGGATTACGCTTCCGACAATCGCATTAGCCATCCCTCCGCCGGTTTCTCCAACCGGCTTAGGAAGCTGTGTGAAAAAGTCTAGATTCACAGAAGACAATCCCGATTTGGTTGTATAGAAGAAGATATACAGAAGCGGAAGTATTGTTACAACACCTGCAATTATGCAGAGAGAGATCATCAGAGAATTGGTGAACTTCCTCCTTGCAAGATTCTTCGGGGGGCCATATACTTTTGCCGGAGTGCTCATGCGTTTCGGGTTACGCTGTAGATCAGAAGCCGTGCCAGTGAATTTATGACAAACGTGACTCCGAACAGTATGAGTCCCACCTCAATAAGTGCGCTTATGTGAAGACTCCCCGATGCCTCCGCAAACTCATTTGCAATCACCGATGCCATTGAATAAGCAGGTTCGAAAAGCGAAGCCTTGATCTGTGCCTTGTTTCCGATTACCATGGTCACGGCCATTGTCTCCCCTATCGCTCTGCCGAGTCCCAGAACAGCTCCGCCGAGAATTCCGCTTTTTGCATTAAGTAGCGCCATCTTGATCGCCTCCCATTTGGTTGCGCCGAGGGCGTACGCCGCTTCTCTTTGCGATACCGGAATGGCCTTCAGAACATCTCTTGTTACCGCTGAAATTATCGGCGTGATCATGATCGCAAGAATGATAGAAGCGGTAAGCAGTCCTGTTCCGTAGATCACTCCCTGAAAGAAAGGCAGGTAGCCGAAATATGTTTGCAGAAAAGGCTGTACCGTATTTCTCATAAACGGTGCAAACACGAATATTCCCCAGAAGCCGTATATGATACTCGGTATTGCAGCGAGAATTTCGATCAGAAAACTGAACGGTGAACGGATGGAAGAAGGTGCAATTTCCGAAAGGAACACTGCAACGCCAATGCTAACTGGGAGTGACAGAAGCAAAGCAAGCATCGAAGAGACAACCGTACCGAATATGAATGGAAGCGCACCGAATTGTTCGGTAACCGGATTCCAGTCAGAAGAAAAGATGAAGCCGAATCCGAAAATTTCCCTGCTCTCGGCCGAATCCTTGTACATCTCCAGAGCGATGAATATGACCAATGCAGATACTATCAGCGCAAATATCAGCGTGATGTTCTCAAAGATAATGTCGCCGGCCTTCTTCCTGCTCTTTATTTCCTTATGGGATGTCGCGGTATCCAGAAACGGATTCAGTTATTTGTTTTGGGAGAAAACAATTGTTGCCGATTATGGCACTGTAATTTTATTCACCTTCTGCATTGCCTTTTCAATCACAACTTTCGGGAGCGGAGCATAACCAAGCTCAGATGCATAGCTCTCGCCGGATGATAACGCCCAGGTCAGGAATTCTTTCAGTATCTTACCCTTGAAAGCATCTTTCTGCTTTTCGTAAACGAGCAGATAAGTGTAGCTTGATATAGGATAGGATTCCTTACCCTTGGCATTTGTTATTGACAATCTCAGATCCTCCGGCATTTCTGCAACCGACTGTTCGGCGGCTTTTGTAAGTGCTTCAAGTGAAGGCTTAACAAATTCACCTTCCGCATTCTTTACAAGAGCATACTGAAGCTGGTTTTGAAGAGCATATACGAGCTCAACATATCCGATCGAATACTCAAGCTGTT
>DAIQRO010000423.1:972-1747 GCA_036786155.1 Bacteroidota bacterium | reverse complement strand
GCTCGTGTCAGGAAGCTGTAGATTGTAATCAAACAGGAGTATATTATAAGGCCCGCTCTAACTGGCATAGAGAAGTTTGAGGATTACTCACTGCTGGAGATCTCGGAGTTCATAGACTGGACGCCGTTCTTCAGGACATGGGAGCTTGCAGGAAGATATCCGGAAATTCTTGATGACAAAGTTGTAGGCGAGCAGGCAAAAGACCTATTCATTGATGCTCAGGTGATGCTGAAGAGGAAAATTGAAGAGAAAAGGCTGAAGGCAAATGCGGTAGTCGGAATGAGGAATGCAAACTCAAACGGGGATGATATAGAAGTGTATGTGGATGATGAGAGGAAGGAAGTTTACAAAACACTGCACATGCTGAGGCAGCAGAGAGAACGGTCAAAAGGCGTTCCCTACCTGTGCCTTTCCGATTTTGTCGCACCTAAAGATTGCGGCGTGCATGATTATGTTGGGGGCTTCGCAGTCACGGCCGGCATCGGCATTGAAAAGCATCTCGAAAGATTCCAGAGCGAGAATGATGATTACGGAAAGATAATGCTTCAGGCACTTGCAGACAGGCTGGCGGAAGCTTTTGCGGAACTCATGCATAAGAAGGTGCGCACAGAACTCTGGGGATATTCAAAGGACGAGTCACTCAGCAATGATGAACTTATCGGAGAGAAATACCGGGGAATCCGCCCTGCGCCTGGCTATCCTGCCTGTCCTGATCACACGGAGAAGATCACTCTCTTCAGGATGCTCGATGCGGAGAATAACACAGGAATAAAAC
>DAIQRO010000423.1:0-962 GCA_036786155.1 Bacteroidota bacterium | reverse complement strand
ACTTTCGGTTCTCAAGGGCATGGATCCGGGCTGCTGCCTTCTCCGTTTTGAATTCCCCCCACTTTTTAGCCTGTATTTCGGCGTTCAGAAGATCGCCAAAGACCAGGTTGAGGACTACGCAGCGCGAAAGGGCATCACTGTTGAAGCCGCGGAAAAATGGTTAGCCGCCAATCTCGGTTATTGATCTGAATGCGTGTAAAGTATTAAAACCAGTTCATTACAACTGACGGCTTGTTGCGCCTGAACAGTATCAGATTCGTTGTTCACTCAAAGAAACTGACCTTTCCGTTGTCAAGATTGTAAAGACCGCCTATGATGTCTATTTCTCCCTTATCTTCCATCTCTTTCAGTATCTGACTGTTCAACCTGATGTTGTCCATTGTCAGCTTAACTTTCTCGTCGGTTACTTTTGCCACATATTCCTTGTTCTTTGCATTCTTCTCTCCTGCAAATTCAGACACGGAATCAAGGGCAGGACGGATCTTTGACAGCAACTCAGTTATGTTCCCGAGCTTCACATCATCAATTGCTGATTTCACCGCTCCGCAGTTCGTATGTCCGAGAACCACAACGAGCTTTGAGCCCGAGACCTTGCAGGCATACTCCATGCTTGCGAGAATGTCTGTATTGGCAATGTTTCCGGCAACGCGGGCTACGAACACATCTCCAATGCTGAGATCGAAAATTGTCTCAACCGGCACTCTTGAATCGAGGCAGGAGAGTATCACCGCGGCCGGGTACTGCGCATTTTCAGACTTCACGATCTGGCTTGTATAATCTACCTGGCTTAAGACTCCTGAGGAGAACCTTTCATTTCCTTTCTTCAGAGAATCCAGTATCTGCTTAGGCGACATTGATGCCTGCAGATCATGCGTTATCACATCCGTCCTTACCGGGGGCGCTTCTTTTTCCTTTGTACAAGATGAAAACAAAACGGCAAGCAGTATTGCAAAATGGCGAAT
>DAIQRO010000422.1:0-1747 GCA_036786155.1 Bacteroidota bacterium | reverse complement strand
TAACCGGTATGTCTGGCTCAGCGGAGTCAGATTTTCAAAAGACTTTGCGTATGGTTGTGGTGAAGTAATTCGTACTCGCTCCCAATGAATAATGTAACTCAAGATTTCGCACTCAGCTTAGACTCCGGTCTTTTTAAGGAATTTAACAAGTGACAGGCTGACACAACAAATCATTCAAATGAGAGAACCGGCAGAGTCGTGGATACCTACAGACTTTGCTGTAGACTGAAAATAATTTATTTATGCTCCAAAACTTAAAACAAAGAGGTAAATATGAAAACGAGAACTTACAAACTTGTCATTGTAAATTGGCTCATTATGATGTTCGCAATCTTAACAATGGCAAATTCACAAACAGCAAATCCGTCATACTCCTTCCCAAACATCTCTTGCGGCATGGATGACGAGATCCAATCTTCTTCAATTGTCTATCCGTATTTTCCTATGACACAAGACACACTCAGGGTGTTGGTTGTCTTTTGTAACTTTGGTCCGCCGGTGGGTAGTTTTGAAATTGACGGCTCAAGCATTACTCAGTATTGGCCTGCTTCATCGGCATATACAAAACCAACATGGGCAGACTCTATTATTTGCCCGACCGCATCAAATGTCTGGAACAGAAGTCTGACCGGATTGTTCAGGGATGCAAGCTTTGGACAGTTTGTTCTGGTAGGTGATGTCTATCCGGAATTGTACATTTTTGAGAACTCGCCAAGTTTCTATGCTTCGGTCACAGGTAAAATGGGAGCGGCTGTTAAGGAGTTGTTAGTCAATATTGATTCAAACGTGAACTATGCGAACTACGACAAGTTTGACCCAGAAGATTTGAACAGCAATGGGAACAGAAGAGAGCCTGACGGGATCGTTGATTTCATATTCATAAACTTCAGATTCAATAACTCCGGAACAATTGACGGTTCATCTTACACAGGGTATGCAAGCTTATCGGGATACTCCGGGATTTTCGGTAATGGTCAAAGTGAGATTACTCTCGATGGAAAGAGAATTAAGGCAGGTCATCCGGGATCGGGATGTTTATATGAAATGAACACTCCGTGGGATTTGGGAATACCCGCCCATGAATTTGGCGAACATTACGGATACGGCGGCGGACATAGTGAAGTTATGGGAAGTTTTAATTTGAACGATGGTGGCTTGCCTTCCGCCTATGACAGGGAACATTTTGGATGGAATCTTAGCCAATCTTCACCCTCAAACAATATTTCACTTAATCTTCAGGATTTTGTTACAACAGGGCAGTATGTGAAAATTGAAAGAACTAACGATACTATCTTTCTTGAAAACAGAAGAAGAGTTAGTTATTACTCTTCCGAGGAATATAGGAATTGGATTTGGCTTTCCACCGATCCACGAAATCCCATTATGCCAGATTCGGGAATGTTAATATATCGAAATACTCACCCAAGAGGTTTCGAAGTGCAATCTGCATTTGGAAAATGGGATTGGAAGAAGTGTGTAACATCCAACAGGTATCAGGTGAGTTTTACATCTCATTCTAATAACAAATTTCTTACGGACAATGTAAATAGATACAATGGGACTTCGACTTTCTTCTTGAGAGATGTTGACCCACTTGATGAGTTTTGTCAGACTGTTCTGCTCTTAGGTTCACCGCAACACAAAGTTAGCTATTCAGGTGTCAATGGCGATATTAATACCTGCTTTGACATTGGCTACAATCAGGTCTATTCTCCCTGGAGCAATCCACCGCTCCCGGTAACGAACG
>DAIQRO010000151.1:3712-7660 GCA_036786155.1 Bacteroidota bacterium | reverse complement strand
ATCGAGCATACGGGCAGGAATCCGTTGCAAAGCTTTTCTTCCGGGATCATTCTTCTCAATGTGCCTGTGATGAAGCGTGAGTCGAAACCGAGCCTCCCCTTCACAATGTATTCCAGCATTATCACATCATCATCGTAACGGATATCGCAGATGTGCAGGGAATAGCATTGCTCATCGGCATAGTCTTTGCCTATCACATATCCCACCGCATCGTTCTCGGAGTATTTGATCACAAGCTGAGGATCTATCAGATTGAGTATAGCATCGCGGTATTTGCCTCTGTAGTATGCGTAGCCCTTTCTCACATCCTCTTCACGGAAGAATCCTACTACTAATGTCGTGCTTGCTGTTTGTATGTCCGTTATGTTTGTTTGAAGTTGCATGATGTTTGTGATTTTTTTGTTTTCAAAATGCTTTCTGCGATTCCCTGCAGGAGATTTCTGCCGCGCCGGTTTCCCGGCATCCCTTTTTTTCGCCCATCCCTAAGGGGACTGCATCAGGCTTGCCGAAGAAAGTGCGGTTCCATACCGGCCTGTGCAGACAGTGAAGGCAGTGTCGCATCACCTAAAAGAACTGTGTCGGTTCGTTCTTTGCAATTCCGAGCTTTCTTTGGGAAATGTATTTCTTGTTGTCTGCGTAAAAGAACAGCAGTGAATCCTCCTTGCGATTCACAATCTTCTTCAGGTCATCAGAGAGTTTCTTGAACTGCGTCTCGTTAAGCTCCCCTTCAAACGCCGAGTTCTGTATCCACGTAAGGTACTTCCTGAAGGTCTTAAGAACCTTGTTCAGCCTCTTCGGCGATGCAATGTCGTAAACGGCTATGTAGTACATTTTCATGGTCCTGTTAGTTGGATGATTTAAAAGGTTGATATTCCTTCCTGCTCTTCAGAAAATTTATCAGGTTATGGCATTCGAGCCTTACAAGTGTCTTGTATGAAACACTGCGCTTCAGGTCTTTGTGCACAACGGTTGTTTTCAGTCTCTCTTCAAATTCCTGCACAAACTTCTTCCTTGCATCATCATTCAGTCTGAGGAATCCCGTCTTTCTGTTAAAATCCTTTTGAGTGATCATGCCGAGGTTGATCAGTTTGAATATCACCTTGTCTGTTATTACCGGCTTGAAGATCTCAGCCAGGTCAAAGCTCAGCGGCAGTCGGTTATCTCCGGGACTGTGCAGGAATCCGATTGAAGGCACTAGCCCTGTCCTGTAGATCTCGTTTAAGCAAGTTGAATACATCAGGGCATTTCCGAAAGAGATCATGCTGTTGACCATATTATCGGGCGGATTCTTCACACGCTTTTCAAATTCCAGTTCCTGTTTCATCACGGTCTTCCAGCCTTCGTAATAGACATTCTTTATGTTTCCTTCGATGCCCATCAGTGCGCCGACCGAGATAACGCTGTCTATTGAGTTTCCGAGCGATTCCATTCTTTCCACAATAAAGCCGAGGTCTGCTCCGCGGAAGAGATAGTACTTCAGGTTCGAGAGCGAATTCTGATACGCGCCTCTTACAAAACTTCTTGCCACAGAAAGTCTTCTCAGAGGATCCAGATAGCACTCCGCCTGAAGCAGAGCGATGTTGCCCGAGTTTATTTCCGCCTTCGGAACGAAAGTCCCGGTATAATTTCCGTAGTAGTTGAAGAAATGAACTGGGATACTGTACTTTGCCATGCACGCAAGAAACCCCGATGTGAAATACATCTCTCCGAAAGCAAACACCGAATCAATATTCTGCGCGGGCACGAATTTGCTTTTCCCATCTTCCGCCTGCGCCCCGTTTCCGAGAAGGATGACGTCATTATCCCCCTCATAAATGTCGGCCTCATGCACTGCATCCTTGCCGCTCATGTTCTGCAGGCACAGTGTGTCATTCTTCTTTCTCAGTATCGAGTTCGAAAAGAGGTAAATGTTTTGTCTCATGACGGATTACTGAATTTAGTTTTTGATTGTATTTTCAGATTCATCGTATCACGGCGGAGCCGGACAGGCTTCCGCCGAATGCTCATTGTAAGTCAGAGTGTCGGCATGGGGTCGGCATCGGGTCGGGGTGTGGTCATCACTTCTTCATACTATCAATGATCACTTCAACAATCTTACCAACAACAGTTCCGATAATGATTGGCCATGGAATCATAATTCCTTTTTACCTCCTTTCTGTGTTTAATTTGTAATTGGTTCATAGATGACACCCGCATTGTGTTTGTTATCTCCTCTTGGTTAAATGATCAAGCAATCCCTTTCCAACTGCGACCAGAATCTCTATAATCAAATCTTTGTCTTTCTTTTTCATTTTCGATTGTCCTTTCGTTTAATTTTCAATGTAAACTTACCAAGCAATTTGAGAATTTAAAACGACCGCAAGGTTTTGGAAAGGTTCTCACATTTTCAAGCTCTGTCTCATTACTGACGTCATTGTTCATTCCTGGCACTGTCATTTCTTCTTTTTCTTTTCGTGCAAGGGCTTAGGAGCAGCCGGCTTCTCGATCTTTGTGTCATCATTTTTCCTTTCCGGAATCGGCTCATCATCAAAAAAGAATTTTGTAACTACCAGAGTGACAAATTTTCCTATTGTTTCTATGTCCTCTTTTTCGAATTTCATTTTTCGTATTTGGTTTAGTTTTCAATTTGTCTGATTTAATTGCATCAGTTCGCCTTTGTGAAATCTCCTCATGGTTTCGTGGCGGAGCTCGAGGTTGTGAGCTGCCGCCGGATGTTCATCTTATTATCCCAAAATATTCATCCGTTCAATCATCAAATCCTATCCTGCTCATTACTTCCTCATATTGTCAATGATAATGTCAATGATCTTACCTACAACGGGAATTATTATCATCCAGGGATTCATGTTTACCTCCTTTCGTTAAAGTGTTTTAAAAAGGTTAGTTAATGGATTTCGCATCGTCATCTTTATCTCTTCTTGGTCAATTGTTCAAGCAAGACTTTTCCAAATCCAATCAGAATGTCAATCAAGAGGTCTTTGTCTTTCTTTTTCATTTTGTTTTCTCCTTCTGTTTTATGTTAAATGTAAACTTAAGCAGCAATACCGGTAAAGAAAAGAGCAGCAAGGTTTTGGAAAGTCTTCTTATGGCTTCTCGTATCCTGAATGTTCATCTTAGTGGGAGGGTTGGCCTTCATGTATATCATAGCCTCTGAGAGTATCATCGTATCGTGGGTTTTACTTTTTCTTTATCAACCATCCAATAATAGTGACCGCTACGCTTACAATCATTCTTATTGTGTTGGGGTCCATTTTCTGCTATCCTCCTTTCAATTGTTTTGTTATTCAAAAATACAATTGAGCTGATTATCAAAATACAACAGCAAGGTTTTGGAAAGTTTATTACAATTCAACTTTAATTAATTAAGAATACCTGTTCCATTTCTTCTCAACTCGTCGGTCAAAGATCTTGTCCGTTCTGAATATCTCGATGCATCGAAATTAACTTCATCATGTTTTGCAATCCTGTTCATTCTCTTCTCACCTATCACTTCTATCAGATCCTGTTTCTTTTCATAGTTAGTCTTTCCGGCACTCATCTTTACTATTACTACCATGCATTCAAGCAATAGAAATATTAAAGTGAAGACGGAATAGACCAACAGCATCAAATTGTCAGACTTAACAAGATCAAACATGGCTTTCATTCTCTTAAGAATTGAATGGGTGCTGAATGACGAACTTATTCTCTCCTTTTCAGATAATCGGATTCGGTCAAATTGTGACTTCATTGTATCAAGCATTGCCCTTTCGTTCAGATATTCCTTCTCATATCTTTCTGCATTCTCTATCATGACTGAAGTCATTGGACCGTTTCCCGGAATTCCTGTTCCACCTTTACCGGTAACTTCCAGATGTATTCTTCTTAAGGCACTGTCCCAGGCATGATATCTTTCATCAACTTTAGATTCTTGTTCACTCAGTTTCTTACTCCACAATGTATCAATTG
>DAIQRO010000151.1:3181-3702 GCA_036786155.1 Bacteroidota bacterium | reverse complement strand
CTTCTCAAAAATGATTTCATCAACTATAAGCGCTCCAATAAAGGCAACGAATATGGCTAATGCCAATCTGAAGATTGCAATGAACTTTCCACCGTTCGATAGAATTATTGACCGTTCAATAACAAGCACTATGACAGAAAGAACAATAGCTGTCGCTAAAGCAGATGCTATGCTTCCATTGAGTATCTTTGTTACAAGGAGGAATCCGCAGAGGAACCATAAGATAACAGGGATCACTATGCTCCATGCGAAGAGAGCCACTTTCTTTTTGCTTTTTAGCGTATCATTTGCGAGCGTATTGTAGTCATCGCCGGTAATGCAGCAATAGAGTTTTAGCATTGTTGTATTTAGTTTTAGTTAAATAATCCTGTTGATACTGCAAAGAATTTCTCTTCGGAATATGCCTTTTGTCCGTTAATGTATCCGCTCTTGTATTGTGAGACCGCTTTCATTACAAGGCCCTCCACGGGAGGAAGTCCATTAATGATTGCAAGTGATTTCTGAATTTCAAGCTCTTGAAT
>DAIQRO010000151.1:0-3125 GCA_036786155.1 Bacteroidota bacterium | reverse complement strand
CAAGATTGACTTCTTCGATCTTATCTTCGGCGATCAGTGTATCTGTCTCAGAACTGTCTCCAATGTTTCGTATGTGCATTCTCAGACTGCTTATGAATTCTTTCTTTTGAGTGATCACTGTTTCGACGGCAAATATGAAGCTATGCACAATGCTGTTCTGAATTTCTTTGAATGCTGCATCTGAATGATTGTCATATCCGTCATTAAAGCCTCTCAAGTAGAAATCAGTATTCAGAAATGTCTTGAGGGCATTGTCAACTGACTTTGCTGCTGCCATTGGTTCAGGCGCACTGCTATCTACAAATAGTTCCTTTTTCACTTCAGCGGCTGTATCTTCAGGTAGAACAAGCATATCGTTTGTCAGATCAGTGTTGCTCTTCCCGTTCAGATTTAAGAGTTTTAGAATTCCCATTTTAGTTTTGAATTTAGATTTTGAAAATTGGTATTTGAAAACAGTTATGCCCTGAACTGTGACAATCTCTGCAGAGAGTCACCAGGTATTTAATCTTATAGTTCCACGGCTCTTTGAATCTGCCGGAAGTTCTGTCGGTATGATATTGCTTATGATGAACATTCAGATCCGACTTCCTTCCGCAATTCCTGCATTTCTGCCCGTCTCTTCTCAGAACCTGAGCTCGTTTTTGGGACCAGTTTGGATGCCTCAGCAAATTTGAATAGTTTGTATTCAAGACTTATTTGATTTTGTTTGTTTGACTTCTTAGTCTATTGCTTCAAAATTAAATCCGTTATCTGAGTCAAAATACAGCCGCAAGGTTTCGGAAAGCTTATTCGCGAATTGAAACTACTTTATCTTTTCCTTCGCCAGCATTTTTAGCATTCCTCGGTTGCTTTCCAGCTCCTTCAACACTGCATTACAGAATCCCTTCGGTCCTTGAATTGTAATTTTCTTTCTGCATCCTTGTTCCCATTCGAACAATCCCCATAATATCGTAACTCTCTCATAGTCAGGCGACGTGTATTCCAGTATGATCTGTTCTTCTGCTCTGAAATTGTCCATGAACTTGTCAATCAATCCTAATGCTATCGTCACAGTTTGCGGTGTCAGTAGAATGTTTGCCATTTTGTTAAGTCCTATCGTTTTGATTAATAAATCAAAATTATCTTGATGCTTTTCAAATTTCAGTGCCCGCAATGTTTTGGAAATGCTTCGGAACCTTGTTATCAATGCCTTAATACAGATCAATTCCTCTCAATGCTTTCCTCCTTAAGTCTGCTCATGAATTCAACCAGTTCAAACCAGAGTTTGCATTTCATGGTATGACATCTGAGTCTGTCAATGAATTCAGCGATGGTTTCATTCGGTGGACCGAGTTCAATTGCTCCAAGAGTTTGTCCGTCAATGCCGGTGCATTCCTCATTGAAGAACGAAGTTATCTCCTTCTTATTGAAATCATTAAGGAAGGCAAATGACTCAATTCTTCTGTGAAAGTATCCGGATTGAACCAGCTCTTCAACGCTCATCTGAGACATTTCGAGCAGCTGATTCTCATCAGTATCGTAGGCTTGTTTTATTTCTTTCTTGAACTCGTTGAATTTGTTTCTGATTGTCATCTTGATCTCCTTTTTGATTAAGTTGATACAAGATGCTGAGAAGCTAAGAGATTAGATAGGTTGGCAAGGTTTTGGAAAGGTGACTAAATTTCAGAAAAGTAGCCGCATAGGTGACCAAGTGAAACGATTGTAAAAAGAATACACATAGTAGAACAGATACACTTTAAGCGATAAGCTTAAACTTTGATTTGTCGGCAATTATACCGTAGTTAGAAGCCCCAAAGGTAGCTGGTCCCTGAATTATGAATCTCCCGGCAATTTCGGGTTCATTGATTTTTTCTTCAAACTTTTTTCTGATCTTATTTACCTTTTGGTAAAATGTATCTTCATTAAATTTATGATCGCAGTGCTTCAATATCTCCTGCAGGCTTACATATTCATCATTCTCAAATTTTCTCAACACTATAAACTTGAAAAGTTTCATCATTGCAGGTTCCAGTCGAACTGAATCAAAGTCACCAATTCTGATTTCATTTGTTCCATTCGCTCTGATATCAACCTCTGCTTTATCCGTAAATGCCGTACTCAATTCAGCTTGAGTGTGTTTTACAATGTCAGTGAATTTCATTTTTGTAAAACTCTTATTCTTTGTTTCTTTTCCAATTATGCTTCTCAATCTCACATAAGGAAGTACTGCTAGTTCAAGATCCTTAATTTGTTTACGGGTTTCAGGGAAGAAGCCTTTGAATTCATTGTTCTCATGGGTAAGAACATGTAACAGCAAATCGTTTTCTCTTCCAAACAACGAGAGCCCCTGTGCGAGATCAACACCCATGGACTTTCTTCCACCGGAGATAGAGCAATACAATACTGCTTCTCTATTGCTTGTGATTTTATTAAGAAATTCGCATACCTTATTTGGGAAAAGTTCGTTGTGCTTATCATCACGAACATCTTTCAGCTCAATGGATTGCTCTTTTGCTACAATGATGTGTGAATCGTTGTTTTCAAATTTTGGCTCTTTGATCTTGAACTTAGTGCACATTCTGCCGATTTCTGATTTTAGGTTTGGTAGTTTCAAAAACTTGTCATTTCCTAAATTCACTTCAATTCCCAAGATGACATCTCTTCCTTTTGATGTAGTCAAGACATAGATTTCATCAATCTGGATCTTCCTCTCATATGACAGGCAAAAGAGTGTTTCTGTAATAATTTGAGGGGTTAAACCGGAGACACAGACAAGAATGTTTTTCATTATAGATTTGGGTTTAACTGGTTAGATTTTTGTAAATTTGACAAGAAACTGTCAAGTTGATCCAATGCAATAAGTGTTATATTGAAATCCTTAATTCGTTCAAGAATTGACTTTTCAGCAGGGTTATACAATGTTACCAGAAAAATTTTTGAATAGGTGCCACTTAGAGTCTTTATCAATCTGAGACGGTCAATTATAAGCCTGTCAAGACTACCTGTTTTACATTCGAAAATGTTAATTGTTTGACCCCGTATTGCGACCACATCAAATTCATTTCTAAACTCCTTTTGACCTGCAATATCAACGATCAGCTTTACGTTTCTTTTCACCTCGTCAAAACATCCGCTATCGGCAAGTT
>DAIQRO010000421.1:0-1752 GCA_036786155.1 Bacteroidota bacterium | reverse complement strand
CAAGTACAGATTTGATCCTCCCCGTTAACTCAGAAACTGTTATGCTCTGCAATTATTATTCAGACTAGTTCATTGTTAATTAGTTGAAAAATTGTTTCTTTTGAAAGTCAATTTCATCAAACATGGGTATTCTAATAGCGCTTACGATAATAACTTCATGGTGTTCAGTCCTTTTTTTGCTTATGGCATTTTCGCCTGCAGAGTTCTCTAACCCTCTGATGTACGCCGGAATGGCGCTGATGACGTTCCTCTATACGGGTCTGTTCATCACCGCACATGATTCAATGCATGGAACAGTCTCGAAAAACAGGTTTGCAAATGATCTGATAGGAAGGATCTCATGTTTCCTGTTTGCCTCATTCTCATACGGCAATCTCCTTCGCAAGCATCACATGCACCACAAAGATCCAACCGGGGAAGCGGATCCCGACTTTGGCAACGGAGCAGGGAATTTTCTACTCTGGTTCATCAGGTTCATACTTGAATATTCAACAGTGACCCAGTTCATTCTTATGGCACTTATCTTCAATGTCATTTCTTACTTTTACGGAGACGGCCCTGTAATAGCCTACTGGTTAATTCCGTCGGTACTCAGTTCGATACAGCTTTTCTATTTTGGCACATACCTGCCGCACAGGGATCCGGAGTCCGGTCTGCAGGCTCCGCACTTTGCCCGCTCACAAAAGAAGAATCATCTGACGGCATTCCTGTCATGCTATTTTTTCGGATATCACCATGAGCATCATGCCAGTCCCGGAACTCCATGGTGGAAGCTGCACAAACTCGTTTCATAGCTTTGGCCTCAAAGGGCCGATTTCTTCCGGATAAACAAAAATGAGAATCGGTCAGCACATTTTTATGACTGGAATCCTCATCCGCAGATATTCAAGTGCAAACTTCGCTGATTTTCCCGATCGTATACATATTCATTGCGGCTGACAGTTAATCACATTGCAAAAAAACATCTGTAATGATATATTTGCAGAATTCGACAGTAGCTCAATGGTGGAGCATTCGGCTGTTAACCGAAGGGTTGTAGGTTCGAGTCCTACCTGTCGAGCAATTTGACCCCGTAGACTGAACTAATTATGGTTTGGCACGGGCTTTGTTAATGCCTGTAACAGGTATCTTCAATGGCGGGTATAGCTCAGTTGGTAGAGCGTCAGATTGTGGCTCTGAATGTCACGGGTTCGAGCCCCGTTACTCGCCCGCTAAATCAAGACACAACTCTATAACCTCTCTTTACAGATTCTGCCCGGTCGGATTTTCAAAAAGGTTCTGTCCTTGAAATACTCTGTCCGATTAGGTAGTTTAAATCCCTTTAATTCAGTAAAAAGCACGGAAACATTGACATCAGAACAGCCTAATACTTCTGAAGAAACCGAAGTAAAGGATGATCAGTTTGAGGTCCCGGAAGAGTTCAGAGACGAGATATCTGATGATGTCGAGAATCTGACCGAAGAGCAACTGCTTCAGCGCAAAGCAGACTTCGATTCCGAAGCAATGCCTCATATGGGCATCCTGCATGGCTATGCAGTGAAGATCACAGGCAACCAGCTTGATGCGGACGACCTTGTACAGGAAACTTTTCTGAGAGCTTTCAGATTTTTTGACAAGTTCGAAAAAGGAACCAATTGCAAAGCATGGCTGTTCCGTATCATGAAAAATTTGTTCATAAACAAGTACAGGAAGAACCAGAAAGAACCCGGAAAGGTTGACTACGCTGAGATAGAAAATTTCTTTGACACTATC
>DAIQRO010000150.1:0-7679 GCA_036786155.1 Bacteroidota bacterium | reverse complement strand
ATTCTGAAATGAAAAGGTCGCGTCAGAGATGCATCACTTTTGGATCTCTCCAAAACATCAGAGTAACTTGCTGTTTCCGGATTCCACTTCCCCGATATTATTCTCGCGGCAACATAAGTGTCGATGTTCTCATGTCTTGCGATTGCCCTTGTAAGTTGCTCCGGCGTTGAACATTTCCTCACGCCGCCTGCGAGGATCCTGTTGAATGCATACAAACCTGCCTTCCCCAGTGATCCCCAAATCTCCTTAATGCCATCCTTAATTTCGTCTTCACTCTTTTCAGCATTACGGGAAATGAATCTGCAGCAGTCTTCAAGACTCATAGAAGATCTTACGCCGTCTTTATAAAGAAGCAATGACATTATCTCGGCATGATCACCCGTAAAGGTCCGGCATTCTTCCAGAAGCCAGTGAGGAATGCCTGCAATCTCTAATGCCCAGTCTTTGAGGTCTGCCGAAGTTAAATTCTTCTTCAGCCTTCCTCCTGAAAGCAGGAAGATCATCCAGAGTTTATCGCTGTCCTCTGATTTGCAAAGATATTCAATGATGAACCCGGTCTTCTCGGTCGGATCGTTTGTGCTTTCGAGATTTTCCATGAGTTTACCGAACTCATTCATTCGCCGCTCAGAGCTGAAGTTGTCTCCGCTTCGCGCCTATGCGAACCGGAATGAACAGGAGTCGCATTGATCCCGTTTTCATTCAGCCATCGGGAAAATGCATCCGCAAATCCGTGAACAACAAAAACCCGCTCTGCATCCGATCGTCTCACAACATCATTCAGCCCGTTCCAGTCGGCGTGATCCGATAAGGGGAAGCCTGCTCCGGCACTGCGTGATCTTCTGCTTCCGCGCACAGCCATCCATCCCGAAGCATAGCCAGCTGTAAATGGTGCAAGCTTCTCTGCATCTGCAGATCCGGAGAATGACGGAGGTACAATTGCAAACGCTCCCTGCAATTCCTTCGTCACATTCCCAAACTTCATGACATTTGCTTCAGGGACATCATATCCGGACCTCCTAACTGCATCATTCGTTTTCTCGATCTCCGGATGAACAAACACGCATGGGATGTGTCCGTGCAGAAGTCTGATCAGTCTTTGAGCTTTTCCAAGCGAGTATGCGCACAGGAGAGATGTAACTCCATTCGCTGAATTCCTCTTCCACCATTCGACGATCGAGTCTCTGACAAATTCCTGCTTATTCCATTTGAAGAGCGGCAATGCAAATGTTGATTCAGTTACAATAGCATTGCACCTGAGCTGTTCGAATTCCTCCGTAAGGCCGTCGCTTTCCGTCTTGTAATCGCCCGTTACCACGCATACTTCTCCGCCGTACTCAAGCCGCACCTGTGCCGATCCCGGAACATGCCCCGCCGGGTGCAGTGAAATGCAGACTCCGTTGATCATCACTTTTTCTCCGAACTCAACTCCTTCGATTGTGGCTGACGCACCGATCCTGTGCTTCAGTATGCCCGCATTGCCGCATGATGTGAGATATGCGCGACTGCCTCTCCGCGCATGATCTGAGTGTGAATGCGTGATCACAGCCTTGTCAACCGCACGCGTCGGGTCAATGTAAATCCCTGCTTTAGGGCAGAAGATTCCGGACGGAGTAAATTCTATGAGCAATTGTGAGAATGTTAGCATTAAAGTTAAGCAAAGCCGATGCTTTATTAAATCAACTTATAAGGCAATGAGTATTGGGCAAATCTGCCTTACAAGATGTACTCACCGGAAGATTAAAAGAAGTGCTCAATTATTCATTGATTATTGATCATCACACCTTCCGGCGCGAGATAAATTTCGCAGGCGCAAAATTGGTCCTATAACCCGGATTACCTCAATGGCCATTGCACTTCTCTCTTAGGGCGTTGTATGACTCGGTTCGTATGACTACTTTTGCAAAAATTTTAACCAATTACAAATGACAAGACTCCTTACTGTTCTTCTGATCGCCATAGCAAGCCAGCTTATACCGCAACTGACATTTGCCCAGGCCACAGCCATCAACACTTACGCCGGATATGCATTTGAAGATGCCATCAGGTATCAGGGAGTGCCGCTCGAATATGACGCGACTCTTGAAGGCGGTTTCATGTGGGGCGCGGGCTTTGAATATGTGCCTTACAGGTCAAGCTACGGAATTGAATTGCTGTATCTCAATCAAAGCTCAAATGCTATCCCCAGTTCATATTCAAACGATTCACTTGTATCAGAATTTGAGGTCAAGATAAACTACGGACTGGTAGGAACAAATGCATACTTCAGCATGAACAGGTCGCGGACTTTCTATTCTTTTGCCGGCGCTATGCTGGGGCTGTCTTTCATTAATTCAAAAAGCAAAGCAACTTCTGCTTCCGAATCGAGCACAAACTTCGCCTGGGGACTCAGGCTTGGTACAAGGTTTAAGCCTTCCGATAACATCTCACTGAACTTCACCGCACAATTGTTGTCAACCACTCAGGACGTTTCGAAAGATAGCTACCTGAGCTCGCAATACAATTCAGAGGGAAGCGCATCCATAATCCAGTTCGGCCTGCTTGGCGGTGTTTCATATATTTTCGGTGATTAACCAAAATCGTTTCTCCATGAAGAAGAATGCTTCGCGAACCTCGGACGAATCTGTAAAGAAAGCAACCGGCAGAAGCTGGAATGAATGGTTCAAAATTCTTGACAGAAAGAAGATGAATCTGAAGACGCATAAAGAAATTGCAGGCTGGCTTCACGGCAATCATGAGATAAGCGGCTGGTGGAGCCAAATGGTGACAGTTGAATATGAAAAGGAAAGAGGCATGCGTGAAGATTATCAGAAGCCTGGAGGATATGAGATAAGTGCAGGGAAGACAATCAATGTTTCTGCTGATAAACTATTCAGTTTCTTTGCAGACAAAGTGAAAAGACGCAAATGGCTGAAGGAAAAGATGGAGATCTCAACGGCCACGCCGAACAAGTCATTGCGCGCATTGTGGATAGATGACGGGACAAGGGTCTCAGTCAATTTCTATCCGAAGTCCGAAAGCAAATGCCAGGTTACCGTTCAGCACCTTAAGCTGAAGGACAAGGAATCGGCTGTTTCAAGAAAGAAGTTTTGGGCTGACAGATTGTCACTGCTGAACGATGTAGCAGTTGGATAAGCTCAAACTGCACCGACAGCCATAACGCTCTCGTTGTCTTTAGCCCAGCCGCGGGAAAATGTCACTATGTTCTCAATTGTTGCTCTCTCAAACGGTGATTCGATGTCTGCAACTTTGAGAAGTTCAAGGAACGTTTTTCTGCCGCCCTCTCTGCAGAGTCTCAGATAATCTTCCCATGCCTTTCCTCTGTCTTGGTTCGACTTCTTCCAGATCTGAAGCGCGCAAACCTGTGCAAGGCAGTAGTCAATGTAATAGAACGGCATGCGGAACACATGCTGTTGGTGAAACCAGAACCCGCCGCGGTTTAGGAAGTCGTTATCCGCATAGTCAACCATCGGAGTGTACTTCTTTTCGATCTCCCTCCACTGCGCCTTTCTCTCAGCCGGCGTAGCATCCGGATTCTCGTAAACGAAATGCTGAAATTCATCAATGCTTACTCCGTAAGGAATGAACTTGAGGGCTCTTGTAAGATGATGGAAGAGAAACTTGTCCCCGTCCTCGCCGAAGAAGAGTTTCATCCACGGCCATGTGAGAAATTCCATTCCCATCGAATGGACTTCGCATGCCTCGGCAGTTGCGTGCCTGAAAGCGGGGTTAACTTCATTCCTGCAAACAAATGCCTGAAACGCATGCCCTGCCTCGTGTGTCAGTACTCTTACATCGTGGCTCGTTCCGTTCATGTTGGCAAAGATGAACGGGCTTTTGTAGTCTCCGAGAAATGAGCAGTAACCGCCGTTGGACTTTCCGTTCCTGTTGTAAAGGTCCATCAGGTCACCGTCAATCATGAAGTTTATGAATTCTGATGTTTCGGATGAAAGCTCTTCGTACATGTTCCTTGCGTTATCAACTATCCATTTCGGATCGCCTTTGGGAAAAGGATTTCCGTCGGCAAAGTCGTACAGCGCATCATAGAAATACAGCTTCTCCAGCCCCAGCCTCTTCCTTCTCATCTCATGAAGCACCTCTGTGGCAGGGACGATGAATTCCTTCACATTATCCCTGAACTGTTTCACCTGATCCGGGCCGTAATCGAACCTGTGCATCCTGTCATAGCCGAGCTGAATGAAGTTATCATACCCAAGCTTTCTTGCCATGGCTGTTCTCACTCTCACAAGCTCATCGTAAATCCTGTCAAATTCCTTTTCATTGTCTTCAAAGAACTTCCACTTCGCTTCATTTGCTTCCTTTCTTTCGGACCTGTCAGTGGACTGCATGAACGGTTCCATGCCGGCGATGTTTCTCTCTTCGCCTCTGAACGGGATCTTCGCAGACGCTATCAGCTTTATATATTCATTGGTAAGTTTGCTCTCCTTCACCAACTCTTCGGCTATCTCTTTGGAAAATGTCCTCAGATCAGTTTCTGCATGATCAAAGACGATCTTTCCAAGTTCCTTTTCCAGCTCCCATCTGAACTTCGAACCGAGCAACGCCTTTTTCAAATCGCTTTCAATTTCCAGAAACTTCGGCTTGTTGTCATCAAAAAACTCATGCTCTGCATTGTAAAACTCGTCATTCGTATTTGCCGTGAATCTGATCCTCGCAAGTGTCCGCATCGTATTCACATGTTCCATATTTGTTATGATCCTGAGATAAGTCTCCTTTTGTGTTTCAGCATCAGGAGCATTTCCGAATTCGCCTATCAGCGATCTCATCTCGGTTTCAAATGCCTCAAGGTTTGGCCTTGTGTAACCGAAGTCTCCGAACTTTGTTGCCATTTCAGCTGTCTTGTTTTTGTTGTTGAAAAAATTTTGAGCTTCGCTGAACTTATTTCCAGCTTATCTCTATCCTGACCGAATCCTTGGTGTCTTCCGTAACGAGAAGGTCCTTTACAACTTCACCACCGATCAGATGTTCCTGAATTATCCTCTCCAGATTTTCCTCATTGCATGTGTGGTACCAGACCCCTTCGGGATAAACCACCGCAAACGATCCCGCCGCGCAAAGCCTCAGACAGTTTGCCTTTGTCCTGAACACGCCTCCGCTTCCGGTGAGCTTAAGCTCATCGAGCCTGTTCTTGAGATACTCCCATGCCTTGATGCCGTCCTCCTTGCTGCAGCATTTCGGTTTGGTCTGATCGGCGCAAATAAAGATATGCCTTTTGATCTCTGCAATCTTCAGCTCTTCCGTTTTCTCAATCAGTTTCTTTGACCTTGCCATGTCTCGGGTGATTTGCTTCAGATGCTTTCTGCAGATTCGAGTTTTCCGGTGAAAGCCTTGTTCCTCAATGTATGACGCTTCGTTGATGACAGTATCGCCTTTCTCAATCTGATGCTCTTCGGCGTCACTTCCACAAGTTCGTCATCTTTTATGAATTCGATCGCACGCTCAAGTGTCATAGGAATCACGGGCGTAAGCATAATGCCGTCATCTTTGCCGGAAGCCCGCATATTTGTAAGCTTTTTTCCCTTGCAGGGATTGACATCCAGGTCATTGTCACGGTTGTGCTCGCCTACTATCATTCCTTCATAAACCGGATCGTTTGGAACAACGAACAATGTGCCCCGGGGCTCAAGATTGTACAATGCGTATGAGAGTGCATCTCCCTGCCTGTCAGACACGAGCGAGCCCGTTACCCTGGAACTGAAATCTCCCCTGTACTCCTCGTATCCCTGCAGATAGGAATTCATTATGCCAGTTCCTCTTGTATCTGTGAGGAATTCATTCCTGTACCCGATAAGCGATCTTGAAGGAATGCTGAATTCCATTCTGACTCTTCCTGAACCGTGATTGACAAGATTTATCATCCTGCCCTTTCTTCTCGATAGTTTCTCCGACACTATGCCCACAAAATCCTCGTCGCAGTCAATGAACAAATGCTCAATGGGCTCAAGCCTTTTTCCTCCTTGCAGTTTGTATATGACCTGAGGGCGCCCTACGCTCAGCTCGTAGCCTTCCCTTCTCATTGTTTCGATTATGATCGCCATCTGAAATTCGCCGCGCCCTTTAACGATGAAGCTGTCGCCTTCGGGTGAATCTTCAATCTTCAGCGCCACATTTCTCAGAGCTTCCTTGAAAAGCCGCTCCCTGATCTTGTTTGACTGCACATGCTTTCCTTCCCTTCCCGCGAGCGGAGATGTGTTGATGGAAAACATCATTGAGATCGTCGGCTCGTCAACGGCAATTCTCTTCAGCGCCTTTGGCGACTCCCTGTTGCAGATGGTATCCCCGATGTGAACGTCTTCTATGCCCGCAAGTATGGCAATATCACCGGCTTCAGAGAACTCCGAATCCCTAAGGTTTATTCCTTCATAGTTCTGAAGTTTGGAAATTCTCAATGGAAGCACTTCCGAATCCTCATTAATGCAGACGAGCTCATCGTTTTGCCTGACTGTGCCGTTGGCTATCTTCCCAATTGCAAGCCTTCCTAGATAGTCTGAGTATCCAAGATCGGCAACCAGCATCTGAAACGGCTCGGCGGGATCGAATTCGGGGCCCGGAATTTCTTCAATAATGGTATCGAACAATTTGCTCAGATCTTCTGCACTGTCATCAGGATTCTTCATGGCTCTTCCTTCCCTGCCCACTGCATAGAGAACAGGAAACTCGATCTGAGATTCCGTTGCGTCAAGGTCGAGAAACAGTTCGTAGATCTCGTCAAGCACTTCAGAAGGACGTGCATCTTTACGGTCAACTTTATTAACGACCACTATCACCTTAAGCTTTGCTTCAAGCGCTTTGCGAAGAACAAATCTTGTCTGCGGCAGAGGGCCTTCGGAAGCAACAACAAGCAGGACAACACCGTCAACCATCATCAGTGCGCGTTCCACTTCACCGCCGAAGTCCGCGTGCCCGGGCGTATCGAGTATGTTGATCTTGACTCCGTTCCATTTCACAGAACAGTTCTTTGCGGCTATCGTGATACCGCGTTCCTTTTCAAGATCCATGTTGTCCATCAGGCGCTCGGCTACCTCCTGATTTTCTCTGAACATTCCGCTCTGCCTGAACATGTGGTCAACAAGCGTTGTCTTTCCGTGGTCAACGTGCGCAATTATTGCTATGTTTCTCAGTTTGTTATTGCGAGATAATGCTTTCATTCAGTTGTTTAAGAATTCTCCGAAAAATTCAGAGAATATATTGGGGGGATAAATTCATTTTGGGAGCAAAAATAAACTTATTGTATTTGGTAAACAAGGCATGTGATCAGCGCATGTTGGAAGTTTCCTGATTGCTTTCCAATATACCTTGCCGAGTGGAAAAAAGTCCAAGTTCTTCCGCCTGTGCCGGTGCCTGTCTGTTTTGCACGGGTCCCGGGAATAGTGAAGGGCACAGGCAGCTTGCCGGGAACAATACTATATGCCGCTCCCCAAATTTAGGACAAGTAGTCCTCCCTCGTGCCCAATCTCCTGTTTTTCTCCCTCGTGCCCAATCTCCTGATTGGGCACGCATTGTGTCATACTATGCCGCTCCCCAAAATTAGGACAAGTAGTTCTCACTCGTGCCCAATCTCCTGATTGGGCACGCATTGTGTCACACTTGCAGACTTGCGTTGTTACGTTCCCGTTCGGGAGAGGCTGTGTGAAATCGATTTCCGCGTTTGTCATGTAATA
>DAIQRO010000420.1:0-1758 GCA_036786155.1 Bacteroidota bacterium | reverse complement strand
ATAAACCTGTTTCTCATAAATTCCAAAATGCAGGGTGCGGAAGCAGCTATGGAGCTGATCTCGGCTCTAGAGACCGCAAACGACAGGAAATATTCTGCTGACGTAATAGTGCTTGCAAGAGGCGGAGGTTCTGTGGAGGACCTATGGGTATTTAATGACGAAAGTCTTGCGCGTGCGATATTCCGCTCGAACGTTCCTGTTCTATCGGCCATCGGACACGAAGTTGACTTTACGATTGCAGACTTTGTTGCGGATGTCAGGGCTCCGACCCCTTCAGCTGCCGCTGAAATGATCCTGCCTGACATCAGCGAACTCAGAAGAGATGTGGATGATTTGGATGATTCGCTGACAGCAGACATTAACGCCAAACTGAACAGGCTCAGGAAGGCAATTGATTCAATCGAAATGAATTATCATTTCAGAAAGCCGGCCGAAAGAATGAAAGATCTGCAGGTCCTGCTGAAGACTATTGAAGAAGGTATGAGATCTGCATTGTCTTCCAGGATATCAATGCTGAAGATGAGACTGGATAACATCGAGAACAGTTATCACTTCAAGAAGCCCGCAGATACCCTGGGAAATGCCGGTAAGAAATTGGATGAGATAAAGAGCAAACTGCTTCAGCGCGTTTCTGCCGGATTGAAGGACTGCAGAAGGAGCCTTGATTCTGCTGCTTCGCTTTTGGGCAGTTACAATCCCGAAAATGTTCTGAAAAGGGGATTTGCTATGGTTTCGAAGAACGGGAATGTGGTTCAGCGAAATGCGTCGATTGAAAAGGGAGACTTGGTTGGGATCAGATTTTTTGACGGAAGTTCAAACGCTATTATAAATGAAAAATTAACGGACATTGAAAACAAGGAAAACAAAAGACCAGTCTGAAACTGAAAATTTCGAAACAGCATTCAGAAAACTTGAAGAGATCCTCAACCGGCTTGAGAATGAGATACCGGACTATTCAATTGACAAGATCCTTGAAGAATATGAGGAAGGCGTGAGACTGCTGAAGATCTGCAGGGACAAGCTCAAGGATGCGGAACTTAGAATCGCAAAAATTGGGGCTGAAGAAGAGGACCGGAAATAGTATATTTCAAAAATTTTATATCCACTGATGAACGAATTTGATATCTCGCAAACAAGGTTTCTGAAAGATATTAACTATCCCGTTGATTTGAGAAAGCTGAACCTTATGGACCTCAGGGGACTTGCTGACGAAGTTAGGGAATATCTTATTGACACAATTTCAAAAATTGGCGGACATTTGGGCGCTTCGCTTGGCGTTTGCGAACTCACCCTCGCACTCCATTATGTTTTCAACACGCCCGAAGACAAGATAGTGTGGGATGTCGGTCATCAGGGGTACATCCATAAAATTTTGACAGGAAGAAAGGAAGCTCTCAAGAAGATAAGGCAGAAGGAAGGCATAAGCGGATTCTTGAAAAGAAGCGAGAGCGAGTATGATGTATTCGGCGCCGGCCATGCATCAACTTCAATTTCAGCGGCGCTTGGAATTGCCACCGCAAGAGACTTCCTTAAGAAGAACTACAAGGTCATCGCTGTTATTGGCGACGGCTCCATGACCGGCGGAATGGCATATGAGGCAATGAACAACATTGGATTGTTGAAAAAGGACATCATTGTAGTGCTGAACGATAATAAGATGTCAATTGCGCCTAATGTCTGGTCAATTCAGAATTATTTTAACGACCTTATGACCAATGACACGTACAACAAATTCAGGTCAAAGGTATGGGAGCTCAC
>DAIQRO010000149.1:6384-7692 GCA_036786155.1 Bacteroidota bacterium | reverse complement strand
TCAATGACAGGTATGCGATAAGCAGGATGACTATCGTATGGCCCGATGGAAACGCATCCCTCTGGGCAAGAAGCATTGCATCCGCGCTTCCCTTTGGTATGGACTCGCCGAAATTTATCAGGTCTCTGATTATCTGCGTAAAGAACAAACCCGGAAGTTCATTGTCTGTTGAAGCAAAATCATGAAGAGTGAACCTTGGCCCGACGGCAGGTACGAGAAGGTAACCGATGAATGAAAGGTAGAAGCCGAACATGATCACAAATATGGCATACTTCATTTCGCCGTACCTGTGCCAAAAGTACAGCTCGGACGCAAATATCACCGGCATCAGATAGAATATTCCGTATATGACCTGCATGACCTCGGTCAGTACAGGATGCCTGAGTCCGAAGAGAGCCTTTGTAGGATCAACTCCGAACAGAAGCCTGTCCAATGAGATAAGATAACTGTCATAAAGAAAATCGCCATGGCTTATCATTATCACGTACACTTCCTTGAAGCAGAACAGTATCGTGAAGACGGGGTACCAGAACCTGATGAACCTTGCCATGCCCGGTGCGGACTCGTCGTCGGGAAAGTTCATTTCGTAATCGGAAACTATGCGGATGCTGATGAGTATGACGAGGATATTGATCGCAGGTATGAGCAGTGACTCCGGGGTTGACCCCACAAAGATCAGTGACACCAAAGTGAGGAATAGGAAGAATACAATATTCATCCAGTCATGAGTCTCGAGATACTTAAGCCTGTTTTTGAATGCGGACAAGATCCTATACGTGGCTGAGCATGTAGGTTGACACCGTAAGAAACACGGTGATACCGATCACATCCTGAAATGCCGTTTCAAAAGGCCCCGATGTAATTGCCGGATCAAATCCCAGTCTTTTTGAGATCATTGGCGAGAGAGTTCCTATAATTCCTGCAATGTTAATGGAGATGAACATTGAGACTGCAACGCTAAGCGCAAAGCGAAGCTTGTCGGTATCGCTTATCAGATAGCCGATGACTCCGACCGCCACTCCCACAGCAACTCCTATGATCAGCGTTGTCCTGACTTGCCTGCTTAGCGGTTCCCACCATCGCTTCAGGTTTATCAGGCCCGTATCAAGTCCGCGCACTACGATGGATGCGGACTGCAGTCCCGTATTGCCTGACATTGCGGAAATGATGGGCATGAATGCGGCAAGCAGGATCACCTTTTCAAGAATTTCATTATGAGATGACACTACGAAAACGGCAAAGAGTTCTATGAGCAGTGTGATCAGCAGCCACGGGAGCCTGAGCTTTGCTATTTGAAGCGGCGATTTT
>DAIQRO010000149.1:4447-6366 GCA_036786155.1 Bacteroidota bacterium | reverse complement strand
CCTCCGCATCCGTACCTGTCATACGCGCGACGTCTTCCTGAAATTCTTCCTCCATAACATCCATGACATCATCAATCGTAATCCTGCCTATGACTCTCTTGTTCGAGTCAACCACCGGCAAAGAGACAAGGTCATAGCTTCTGAAGATCTTTGCAACTTCTTCCTGGTCTGTATGGGCTTCTACATATATTACATCCTCATTCATTGCATCCTTCATAAGTTTCCCGGGATCCTTCATAGATATGATCAGCCTCTTGAGCGATATTATGCCTGCAAGCACATTGTTGTCATCCACCACCCACAGGTTATAGAACTGGTCTATCTCTTCTCCCCTATCTTGAACCACACTGACGGCTTCGCTGACGTTCATCATTGCATTTACCGCAACGAACTCCTTTGCCATGATACCGCCGGCAGTGTTCTCATCATAGCTGAGCAGTTCCCTGAGTTCTCTGGAATCCTCAATGTCTATCTTATCGAGCTGTTCGAGGACTTCTTCCTGCTTCTCCTCCTCGAGGTCGGAAACAAAGTCGGTCGCATCGTCAGATTCCATCTCGCTAACGATATCCGACAACTTCTCACCGGAAAGGCGCTCGCTGAACATTTCCCGCCTGTCGTCGGAAAGTTCAAGGATCACTTCACCTGCCGTCTCATCATCAAGCAGACTGAAGAGATACAGCGCATCCTCGTCATCACGTATATTATCTATGATGACTGAAGCGTCAAAGTCGTACAGGTCCGCAAGTATATTCTTCAGGGCGGCATCAGACCTGTCGTGTATGAGCTGAGTTATGTCGTCAAGAAGTTCATCATCAACTTCAAGCACCGACTTATTTTTTTTCTCAGGCGCCAATACGAATTATAAGTGAGGATTAAGGAGAAGCAATCTACCTAAACAGTCAGGTTTATTCAATCATAAAGGCATGTTCCCGGCACTGCCTGCAGTAATCATAGTTCTATTGCTGACTTTCCGTGATCTTGTTTTAAATTGAATTATCGGGGCATCGTTCATATTTTGGCACATCTTCACATGAGACTTGAATCGCTTGAATTCAGGCATTCATTCAATATTTAAAATTCAAAAACATTCGATGAGAAACTCCATTCTTGCTTTGTCCGCCGTTCTGCTTATCTTGTCAGCTTCATCAGGCGGCTGTTCTTCCGGATCAGATAAGTCAGCAATGAAAAGCTCCGATTCAAAATCTTCCGCACAGCTTTATGACAAGAAATGGATGATACAGGATCTTGAAGGAAAGAGAGTTGTATTGCCCGAAGGCGGCAGTGAGATGTTCATGCAGATATCTGCCGACGGCAAGGCATCTGGCATGACAGGGTGTAACAATTTCACCGGCACTGCAAAACTTTCAGGCGGCAAGATAACTTTTTCGCCGCTTGCAACAACAAGGAAGATGTGTCCGGAGCAGATCATGAACTATGAAAAGAGTTTTCTTGATGCAATTCAGAAAACTGCTTCATACAGCATAAGCGGAAGCACACTCACTTTTAAGGATGCTTCCGGCAGTGCTCTTGCGACTTTTGTTTCAGCAAGAACCATGGGACAATAGGCCTCATATCATGATGATCATAAAGCCGGCTTCATCTGCCGGGATGAAGCATGTGTTTAGCCTGAATGATCTTGTGGAAGGCCGTATCTGAAATGAGCATGATACCTTATTACAGGAATGTTTCGAAGTGGTTCAGGAATTACATTTTATTCCTGGTGGCTGACGTTGATGACGGCATTCTCTGGAAAAAGCTGGAGTATGCAAATTCACCCGGTTGGACATTGATGCACCTTATTGTTGAGGCGGAGCTTGCTTTGAAGAAGATTCAGCCCGGATACGAATGCAGGGTCAGTCCGGCTAAGGATTTTGAGTTCGGCTCCGACGGCACGGCAACCAGCGGGCTTGGGAAGCAGG
>DAIQRO010000149.1:0-4437 GCA_036786155.1 Bacteroidota bacterium | reverse complement strand
GACTTGTTCATGTCGGTGTACAGCGAGCTTGACGAAGCTGTTGCAGGCGATATTGACCGGCTCTATTCACTGCCTAACACGGACGAACTTCTGAAGGACGCGCTCAGCAACGAGCTGGATTTCTATCTGCACATGCTTACCACTCACGTAGCCATGCATTGCGATGCAATCACAAAATGGAGGAAGATGCAGGGTATTGCCTGAGTCTTCTTCTGAACTGCGTTTCATGATTGAATTGCTAAAAGAAGATCAGAAGATTAACTTTGCTCTGCCTTAATGGCGGAGAACAATGGAAAACGGGATGTAGATCAGTTGGTTAGATCGCACGTCTGGGGGGCGTGAGGCCGGCAGTTCGAGTCTGCCCATCCCGACATTTTTTCCGCATGAAACAACCGAACAGATGACCATGAACAAGACCGATGATTGCTTCGCCGTTACAATTCACGACCTGCCGGCTTCAGAGAGGCCAAGAGAAAGACTCATCAGCAAAGGAGCAGTATCGCTCTCCACACCGGAACTTCTTTCCATAATACTCGGATCAGGAACGAAAGGAGATTCAGTCTTCAGCGTTTCCCAAAGAATTCTCAAGATGTTCGGATCGCTGTTCAGGATTCAGAACGCATCCATGGAAGACCTTGTGAGCATCAGAGGGCTCGGAACGGCAAAAGCGGCAAAGCTGAAAGCATGCGTTGAGATTGCGAGAAGAATGAACCTTGAGGAAAAAGTTCATGAAGAGGCCGAGGCGATGAAGAGAAGAAACAGTGACTCGATCACATCTCCCGACAAACTGCATGATCTGGTAAGGGCGAGGATCACACAATTCTCAAAGGAGCACTTCTTTGTAATATCCCTTGACACACGGAACAATCTCATAGGAATAGACGAGATCTCTGTAGGCACTCTCACGGCAAGCCTAGTGCATCCGCGAGAAACATTTGAATCGGCAATAAAAAGGCATGCGGCAAAAATAATAATCTCGCACAATCATCCTTCGGGCGAGACCGACCCTTCCGATGACGACCTGAAGATCACAAAGCGCCTTACAGAAGCTGGCAGGATCATGGGCATTGAAGTGCTTGACCACATAATCATTACCAAAACGGGATACCTCAGTTTTAAGGAACAGCTGCTGATGTGAACTTGAAGAGCTGTTCACTTCGTCCCTGCGAAAATGCCTTAAAGCTCCTGGCCTGTTTCGTACTCGTCAAATTCATTATCAAACCTGATCAGTGCCTGATACAGTCTGCCGTCAGTTCCGATCGCAACACCGCCTTCTGTTTCCCAGCCCGCTTCTATAAGCTCCCTCACGCGCTTGATCAGTTCCTCGGGGTTGTTGCCCCATACAATTGTGTAGTCCATGATATGAATTATGAGTTTTATTGTTTGTGTGATGCTCTCAACAGAGGCCATCAAATTAGTGATTATGCCTCAAAATTGAAACCTTGAATAAAGAAACGAGGAAGTCTATTTTGGCGCATTCTGAATATGAGTAAAGACATTGCAATGGCAGAAGCGGAGCGGCTGCTTACAAGAAGCAAGGTTTTCGGGAGCATCTGGCTTATGGGAATCGGATCCGTGATATGCATACTGTCCGCATACAGGGCTTCACAGATCCTGAAGGCAGAGGGAATTACAGACAGAAAGATCTCAGGCTTGTACTTTCTGGGGATCGCAGGCGTTGCAGTCGCGGTTGCTTCATTTCTGATAATCATAATCTTCAGGAAGGGAAAAAGCATTTAATGGAATACAAGGATTATTACAAGATACTTGGCGTGAGCAAGACTGCAACCAAGGACGAGATAAAGAAAGCATTCCGAAAACTCGCCGTAAAATATCATCCCGACAAGACCAAAGGCAACAAAGAGGCAGAAGAGAAGTTCAAGGAGATAAATGAAGCCAATGAAGTGCTGAGTGATGACGAGAAAAGAAAGAAGTATGACCAGTTCGGCGAGAACTGGCAGTACTATCAGCAGAGCGGTCAGGAGGGCGGATTTGACTGGTCACAGTATGCAAGTCCCGGAGGCGGACAGCAATACTACTCATACAGCGGCGATGCAGGTGATTTCGGAGGCACGGGCTTTTCGGATTTCTTCGAGACATTGTTTGGAGGCGGAGGATTTGGAGCTTCGCAGACGAGAGGGAGAAGGAGCGGGAGAACAAGATCGGCTCAGCTTCGCGGCGAAGACCTCAGCGCAGAAATGAGCATCACTCTCAGTGATGCATTCCACGGGGCGGAGAAGATCTTTGACCTTGACGGGCAATCGATTAAGCTGAAGATAAAACCGGGGATAGCCGACGGGCAGGTGCTCAAACTTTCGGGAAGGGGCTCTCAGGGCTACAGAGGAGGAACTGCCGGTGACCTGCTGTTGAAGATCAACGTATTGGGTGATCCGGCTTTTGAAAGAAAGGGCAACGATCTTCACACCAACTTAAACGTGAACCTTTACACGGCAGTGCTCGGCGGCAAAGCACCGCTGAGAACATTCAAAGGCACGATCAATGTTACGATACCCAAAGAATCGCAGAACGGCAAAGTGATGCGCCTTCAGGGAATGGGAATGCCTGTTTACGGCAAAGCGAGTCAGTTCGGAGATCTTTACGCAAAGATATCGGTGGAAATTCCCTCAGGGCTTTCATCAAAGGAGATCGAACTTTTCCAGGAGCTGCAGAAATTAAGGAAGTAACTTCACAAAGAAACAGCCATGCATTCAATGCTGCCGGCTGATATTACATGCTGGGCACATCAGTAATATTTACGCTAAGGACTCTTTCACATGAAGAGCTCGACAGGCTTGAGCAATTCCTCTCATCTCCGTACTTCAATAAGAAAAAGACTCTTATAACTTTCTACAGGCACATCAGAAAGTTTGCGCCCGGATTTGATTCTCCGAAACTTGAAAGGCACCTGATCTGGAAATCGCTGTATAAAGGAAAAGATTTCAACTACGGCGTAATGAAGAACCTGATCTATGAACTCGGGAAACTGACAGAGAAGTTTCTTCAGGTAAGTTCATTCGAAAGGTCAGGCTTTCCCGCGCAGTTGAGGCTTGCATGGGAGTATATTGACAGGGATCTTGTTCAGCTTACGGAAAAGCAGATCAGGGTATTGGAGAAGTCACTATCGGATAGAGAAAAGGACATTGAGTTCTTCAGAAATGCTATGGACCTGACGGCATTCAGAGAATATCTCGCAGGACAGAAATTCAGCGGTAATCATACAAACGTCCCGGTTGCACAAAAGTACCTTGATGATCTGACAATGTTCTACATACTGTCTTCAGCGGAACGTTACAGCTCCATCCTAATGTCAGGCTCATACAACAATCTGGAAATTGACAAAGACGAGGTCTATGATCTTCTGAGGCTTATGGAAAGGAAGAAGCAGATCAACAGCAAGCTGTTGGAACTGCTCAAGGAATCACTTTATGTAATGCTCGAGCCCGGAGACGAGAGCCATTACAGGAACTGCAAGAAACTCCTGCTTGAATACAGAAGTGAACTCAGCCTTGGCTACCTGCACAAGTTCATAACGGGATTGCTCAACTACAGCAACACAATGCTGTTGAACGGAAAGACATCATACAACAAAGAGGTGTTTGACAATATTTCACTGCTGGTTGATACAGGCGCAATGCTTGCGGAGACAGACGGGTTTGTAAACCAATACACATACGTGATAGCCGTAAGCAGTGCATGCAATGAGGGTGAATATGAATGGGCGGAAAAATTCATAACCGAATACAAGAAGCATCTGAGGCAGGAGTTCAGGGAGCAATACTATGAGTATGCATTAGTAACATTTTACATGAAGAAGAAGGAGCCGGAGAAGGTGGGCGTCGGCGCCACCGGGTCGCCCAGCGCGCCGGCCGTCGGCCAGACCCAGTTGTAGGCCATCAGGATCAGAATGTTGGGACGCTCGGCGGCAATCGTTCCGCCCGCAGCCAGGAGCAGACTGCTCACCATCAGGATGCACCGCATCTTGACCTCCGATTTAGGGAACCCGACCGTTCCAGGAAGTTGCCGGGTACCGCCGTAGTGCTGTCCCTCGGGCGGGCGGGAGACAGGGCATTGTCACCTGCGCCGCAGCTTTCCGGAGTACGGTTCGGTACGTCCGACGGCGGACCGGGATGCAGTATCCTGACAGGGCGCAGTGCGCTTCAAGGCACTGGCTGGCGGGGCAGAGGGCTTTCACCTTGTTCAAACCAGGATGTCGGAGCCGCCCGCGTCATTGCAGAGGCAGGTGGCTCCTGCGATCGAAGCTGGCAGCTTCGGCAACGCAGCACGCCCCGAATCCAACACGGCGATAGACCTGTGGCGCGGCAGTCTGAGCGGCGGGAGCGTCGCAGCCGCTGCCGCCCGGCCATCAGGCGGTCCGGCTGAGCACCGCAAACAGCGACAGTCCGCAGGCGTTCGGGAGATGCCGCAGCCACCACCGCT
>DAIQRO010000419.1:0-1768 GCA_036786155.1 Bacteroidota bacterium | reverse complement strand
CCGATTTGAGGGTAATGAACCGCTTCCCATGTAATTACAAATCCACCGTCGCCGACTGTGCATATCTTCGGATTTTCCGCGAACCGTAAGGTAGTGTCAGTGATAATCCTCACATTCTGCCCTATTCTGTTTCCGTTTGAGTCAATTCTCTGAAACATTATTCCACGATCCTGCAGCCAAGTGATTGTATATTCTTTGTAACTGTTAACAGTAATGATTGGCCCCGAATAAAACCAAGGCGGTGATTCGTTTAGAACAATCTCTGCGGTAATGGGCACACTTGAACTGTTGAAGAGCATGAGTTTCTGTTTATATTCGTCTTTCAAGATCTCGACCCAGCATAAACCGAATGAACCGTCAGATGCTACAGCTACTGTTGGAAGGAAAGAAGAATCTGGATTTATGTTGGCCTTGAAATTATTCCCATACCGTATTGCGTTGCTGTCGAATCTCTGGCAATATATGTCGGACCGATTTCCTCCTCGTCGGTCACTCCAAACAACTACGAAATTTCCGGATGAATCGCACCCCATGTTTGCCTGAAACTGAAGAGTGTTCGTAAGGTCATCATTAACCCTAAAGTCAGGCACAAGCTGTGCGGTAGCCGCAGAATGGGTTATAGCCACAACTGAAGTGATGAAAAGCTCAAGCAGCAGCCACTTGAGATGAATCTTCATATCCGTTTCTTCCTCCGTATCCCGTTGAAGGAAATAAATTAACTTAAGAAAAAACCTTTAACGCTTTTGTGTAAACTTCTCATTTTCACACCGGAGAATCCATGCAAAAAAAATCCATGGGCCGGGGGATTCGTCACTACTTCACCACAACACACTTCTTCACCGCAGTAAACTCTCCCGCCTCACCGCTCACCGAAAGCCGGTAGAAGTACGCGCCGCTTGCGAGATCCTCTGCTGTGAACTGCGCCTTGTGAAATCCGGCAGTCTTCATCTCATTCACAAGTGTCTTCACTTCCCTTCCGAGCATGTCATACACTTTGAGCCTAACGAACCCGCTGTTGGGAAGATCGTAGCTTATTGTCGTGACGGGGTTGAAGGGGTTGGGGAAGTTCTGAGAAAGACGGAATTTATCAGGTGTTGCGATCACCAAAAGTTTTTCCTTTTCATTCTTAGCTTTAAGACTCTTCAGCAGTGCATTGATCTTAGATTGCTTTAGGTCAATTTCTTCGAAGGTGTTTCCGGCAATCAGATTATCTCCCGCGCCGGCTGAGAGTATCTCGCGGTTGATGAGAGCATGAAATCCTTTCGGAGTGTTTGTGTTGATTGCATATATCTCATCGTAATCCGAGATCGCTTCTTCGATGTTGCCTTGCTTTATGTTTGATTGAATCGCCAGGTCTTCGGAAACATTTCGCATGATGATCGAGTGTGAAGTGTCTGCCGCTATAGCAAAAAAGTAATTTTCCAAAAGTGCATACTCTGTTATAGTTGCCTGTTTCTTAACGTAACAGTTGAATATCCTTGCAAGACTTGTAGAAGTTGAACTGCTGTCTTTGTATTCAGATACAATTTCTTTGTAATATTCAATTGCAGCCTCATACTCGCGGTTGAACTCGCATTGATATGCAAGAAGATACAACTCTTGTGCTGAGTTCGGATTATCTGATTCATAGAAGTGCAGCGTATCGTAGATTCCAAAACCGATCGAATCAAGCTGGTGATTGTTAGTTGCTCTTGCAGATGTTGAGTCATTGTCGTAAGGACTGATGATCACTGATTACGCATTTGCAACATTTAACTTCGATCTGTCG
>DAIQRO010000148.1:790-7818 GCA_036786155.1 Bacteroidota bacterium | reverse complement strand
AAAGTCTAAGTGAAATAATAGACAATCATCCGGGACATCACGGATCAATTACCACAACAAACATCCACGCATTATTATCTGCGATGGAAAAGTCCGCGGCGTCAACGAAGCTGTCCCCCGTAAGATCCGTGACTGCATAGCCCGATGTATATGCAAGCGCATCATTTTCAATTGTGCCTGCATCGGTTGCATCTATTGTTCCGTCCTTGTTCACATCACCGGAGTAAACGCCAAATCTTACAGGCGAGTCATCAACCTGTATCTGGTTGTTTCCGTATGCCTGAGCGGCAGATACAGTGAAGTTGTAAGAGATGTTTCCGCCGGCAGTGTATGAAACTGCTGAAGATGACCATGTGTCGATACTGTTACGGTGCCGCACAACAATGTAGTAGCTTCCGCTTGGAGCATGAGTCAGTTGAAAGGTGCCATTCAAAGTGGCGCCGTTCACGAACGCCTTCGCCGAGTCCCTTAGAGCATAGGGTGCTGTTGAATTTCTCAGGTATATCTTTACAGTGTCGCCTGAGTTCATGCTGTTTGATATTTCATTGTACATTCCCTGAATTGCAACCGTAAGATCAAGATTGCCTATTACAAAGTACTGTGTGACAGGTTCAGAAATTGTAATATGTCCGCCGGGAGGAACGTTACCGGGCACTACTTCGCCGCGGTACTGCTTACCTATGATATACGGATACACAGGATTTCCGAGAGAATCTATTGTAATGAAGTAAGCATAAATTCCGCCGGGGTATTCAGGCGTTACACAGAACCTCCCGTTGAACGCATCAAGGTCATTGCCGGAAGTGGCAAGCTCGTAATCCTCTGTGAAGCATCCAAGCGGATACTGAGTGCTCACATTTGGCCCCCATTGCGACTGAGGCAGTACGGTACCGTCGGGAAGTGTTGTGCGAGTTGTGATGTTCCTCTTTTTGTATCCGGTAACCATCCTCCTTATTCCTCCGGTCCCGTTTGTGTTTGAGTATCCATATGGCCCGTACAACGGATATCCGTCGAACATATAGCCGAGTATGGGTGAGTGCAGGTTAGGATCGGGAGAATAGAGCTTTTTCATATTGATGTGATAGTGATAAACGCCGCCCGGTGCAGGGTGCCCTCCCGAAGTGTCAAAGCTTACAGCTTCAAAATACTGTGCAATCCTGTGCCAAATGTTCTGATTGTTGTAAGACATTGCATCACCCGCATTGAACAGTACCACGCCGTTTATGAGCACACCTATCTGCCCGTTGCCTACGGTTGTCGGAGTGTTGTCATATACAGGGTTTCTTGTGATCTTGAATGTCCAGTTCTGATTTGACGGAACGTTCGGGTTCATTTGCCAGGGACCGATCGTGTAAGAAGGAATGCCTGTTGATTTCACATAGGCATACCCCGCAGAATAGAATACCTGCTGAACGTCAGCAGGGATGCCGTTGTAGCCGGTCAGTCCCGAAGTATTCTGCTTCCACGAATATATCTCCGGAGTTATCTGCGACCTTGCGGCGCCGGCGATGATGAGCATCATCACTATGGCAGTAATTTTCATTTTGAATTTTAAGATTATATGTGATCGGATTATTTACCTTTGTGAAAAATCTTCAAGAACTCTTGCGCCGGCTTCTGACAACGCCAGCGCAGTCAGTCTTTCCTGATTGTAGAATGCAATGTGCCTGTAATCCTTGTCGGTATTGAATGAAACATTTGCCAGTTGCATGTCATCCTTGTAGAACGTCATTGAGCCGGAGGATACGCAGTAAATATACGGGAACGATTCATTCGAAAAGGTTCTCTGAAGCCTGAAGATCTCATCCTGTCCGGTGACGATGATCTTTTTTATGCTCATTGTTCCGGTTGAGTCGAAGCCGGCCTTGAACAACAATTCCACTCTATTGGCAGATGAGATGTCGGGCATATTGGAAACTGCTTCATCCCTGCTGCAGGATGCCGACAGAAGGCATGAACACAGGAGCATTACTGCTAAGAAATAATGCTGAAGCCGGGACAGTGTCCCCAAGTGTGATTCTTTCATATCTGGTCAACCGGTTTTTATTTCGGATTTTTGTATTGGACAAACAGCGACTAAGATGGTTTAATGCGGACAATAGAACAACACTGATTTTCTGCCGGCGCTTGTCCGGCTCAGCCGTCATTCGCGGCTCGTTCCCACACTTCTCGTTCCCAAACAGAGTCTGGGAACGAGCAGTGAAGTGCAAGGTCAATCGCCAAACAGATCTTGAGAACGAGTAGTGCAGAGCAAACCAATACAGAGCATTCTTGCGGACTGACAATGACCGGTTGTGGAAATCTTTTCCCGGATTTCCAAGTCATATGAATCTGCAAAGACGTCTAAGCGCAAAAAACCTTTAGTTTGCAGGCACATTGAACTATCTTGCAATCGATCACCCGTAAATCAAACCGAAGGCAATTGCAGAATACTAGGCTGGTGAAGTTCCTACAGACACTGAGCAATGCAGAGATGAAGAGCTTCAGGGATCTGGTGAATTCACCTGCGTTCAATAAGAATGAACAGGTTGCCGGACTCCTTGATCTGCTGATGAAATATCATCCCGCATTCGACGATCCGGATCTGACAGAGGAGATCCTCTGCGCTGAGCTGTTTGGAAACGGCAAGTATGATTACTTCAAAATGAAGAACCTGATTTCCGACCTCCTCGGGCTCGGCAAGGAACTGCTGATCTTCAATGCCTTCAGGAAGGATGCGAACGCACGGGAGCTTTATCTCCTTCGCGAACTTGCGGGCAGAGGGCTTGAGCAAATGTTTGATGCTGCGTACCGCTCAGCGGAGAAAAGACTGGAAAACTCGGCTGTTCATGATGAGAATTACCTGTATCATAAGTACAGACTGACGGACCAGCTGATGACGTACAATACTCCGAAGAACCCCAACGTAAATTTCCATTTTCATCAGGAGACGCTTGACCTGTTCGTTGATTATTCCAATCTGAAAAAGCTGAAGATCTACAACGTGATGCTTCATGAAGGGAATCAGAACAATTACAGGTATGACCTCACAATGTTCAGGCAGGTGATGGAGCACATTGACAGCAAAACTTCTCCTGACAATCCGACAATTGCTGTTTACAGAGACATCATTCGGCTTTGCCTTGAGAAGAATGACGGGAATTTCCTCAAACTGAAATCTACCCACGAAAAACTCAAAGGCGAACTCGGCATTGTGGATGATTACATGGCTTTCCTCCACCTCGACAGCTATTGCGCAACTGCTTACAACATTCACGGCAGAACGGACCTACTTCCGATGCAGTTTGAGCTGAACAAGATCTACGATATGAACAACCTTCCGGAACTTGGCACAATACTGTATCCCAATTTCCTGAACTTTGTCAAGATCGCCAGCCGCGTGAACGAGTTTGAGTACGCGGAAGAGTACATTGAAAAATACAGCAGGAATCTGACTTCAGAGAGAAAGAATACGGTGGATTTTTCCTGTGCATACATCGCATACAGAAAAGGGGAATATGAGAAGGCGCTCACGCTACTAGCCAGGACAAACTTCTCGAACTTCATCATAAAACTGCAGGTCAAGCTTCTTCAACTGCAGATCAACTTTCAGCTCGGCTATTACGAACAAGTAACACTGATGACGGATTCGTTCCGGCATTATCTGTCACGGGAAAAGATGATACTCGATATTCACAGGGATGTCATTCTGCAGTTCCTGAGGATCACAGGCGATATGGTGAAGCAATTAACGGATCCTTTGCCCGGGAAGAGGCCCTCAGTAGATGAGATCAGGTTTCAGATTGTCAAACTCAAGACAAACCACTTCGGGATAAAACTTTGGCTTCAGGAACAGTCCACAAAGCTGTAACGGCAATTTGTGTCACTACTTAGGAATGTATGCAGTGGTTCATCAGAATGAAACGAATTGCTTGCCGGACATCTGGGGTTCAGATCTTAGTGGAATCGGAGGATGCTTCAGCCGTTGGCGAGTGTGCCGGATTCATAATAGTGTTTTGCGAGAGCGAGGTATTCCTGCGTCATTTTTATTCCACGTCTCGACATCACTATACCGGCGGTTTCCATTGCCTTGCCAAAGTCATACTGCACTGCCGGTTTGCCGGATTCATTCCAGGAAAATGAACCGATATCCTTTGACGGAAAACCTCCGCCGAATATGTTGGCAAATATGCCGGCAATTGTGCCTGTATTAAGCATTGTGTTAATGGAGGTCTTGCTGTGGTCACCGATTATGCTTCCGAGAAATCTCATACCGGTATCAATCATGCCGCCGCGGAATTTCTCCTTTATGGCAGAGTAGTTGTTCTTCAGGTCGCTTGTAACGGTATCTGCACCGAGATTTACGAAAGGGCAGATGTAGGAATGCCCCACGAAGCCGTCATGCTGTTTGTTCACATAGGAGTGAAGCACGGACTCCGCGATCTCGCCCGCAACTTTGGAGCCGTCTCCTATCACGCAAGGTCCGTATATTCGCGCACCGGATTTTATCAGCACATTCTTACCGATGTAAGCAGGGCCCTTTACAAAGACGAACGGTTCTATCGTGCAGTCGTCTTCAATTACGATCCTGCCTTCGGAAGCGTCAAGAACAGACATATTGCTGACAATTGACTTGGCGGAGCAAAAGACACTGTCTTCGTTTACGCAGTTCTTCGTCTTCCTTCTCTTGCCCGCTTTGTCACCGATGATCTTAAGGTCATCATTGAGTCCTTGCCTCAGCATGTAAGATACAGCATCCCAGGGGTAACGGATCTCAAAAAGATTTTCGGTTGTATCGCCGCCATTCTTTATGCCGCAGCTGATCAGAAACACCTCGTCAATTACACCTAAAGCATTTGTTAGTCTCTCATTCAGGCGGCCTGAATCTTCCTTCCTTACAATTGCAAACGCCACAGAATCGCCTGACTTGTAGAAACGGGTCTCGGGCTTTGTTTTCAGCAGGCGTTTAAGAAACTTCTTCTCAAAAATAAACCTGCCGTTCAAAAGGATATGGTCGTCATTTTCGAAACCTGGAATGACATTCCTACCCATTGATCCAAGGTAATTGCGAAGGCTTGTTCTTGAGTGTAGGCGGATCTTTGAAGCGTCTTTTCCGAATGAGGCGGTGACCTTTTCAACGAGACTGAGTGCGCCCGGTTTTACATCATAAACGGGCCTCATCATTGAAAGCGGAAACAGAAGGTCCGGCTTGTCATCTTCGAAAATGATAACCCTCATGAAATTCGGAGTGTTTGCTTAAAAAAGAAAAAAGCCAATTTGCTTTGGAAATTGGCTTGAATCAGTCCTGAACTAAGGAAACCCTTAAGCGTCGGCAGGCTTTTTTGCCTTTGCGTATCTCTTGTTGAATTTCTCAACTCTTCCGGCAGTATCAACAATTTTTTGTGTTCCGGTGAAAAACGGATGGCATTGCGAGCAAATTTCCACTTTGATCTCAGGTACGGTTGACCTTGTGGTGAACAAAACGCCTCTGTTTTCTCCGCAATTACACACTACATTGCATTTGTAATACTTCGGATGAAAATCCTTTTTCATTTCTTGCTTTTTATTAATTGCCTGCAAAATAGGGAAAATAATGAAAATTGGAAATGCAGTTTCATTTATTAATGCCGGGCAATATTTTTGCAGAAATCAATAAAGGGATAATATGAAGACAATCAAGTTCCTCTTGCCGGCCGTTACCGTTCTCCTGCTTGCCGGCAGCAGTTTCTCACAAAAAGTTCAGCAGGCGACTCTTACAGTCTGCGAAAACACGGATGACCGCGTTTATCCGATCAATCCGAAAACGACCGTTAAAGTGGGCGAGCCGGTAGTGTATATGATAGACTTCGGAGACAAAAAATACAGGGAAGGCAAGGATGAGAATCCCGACCAGTTCTTTATTGCGTGGGAAGTTTACAGGATCGGAGATGACGGTAAGGACGAGAAGAACATTACCGAACTTCAGCAAAGAAGCGAGACTCTTTACAAGCGGTATGCAATTGAGGAGTTTCAGAGATTCACGGAGCCCGGGAAATACAGGGTTTATGCGCTTCCGTGGGAAATGAGGGATGTGAATTTCAAGTCGGGAAACTATAAGGATTATTTCGGTAAAGCGGAAATAGAGGTTGTAGAATAATCCGGCCTGAATTAAGAAATAAAAAAAAGCGGGTGTTGAGCCCGCTTTTTTTGTTATGCAAAAATGAAATTCCTGTTACGGAGTGATCTTCTGTACGAAATTGTATGCGTTGTTGTCGCACACGGCAAAATCGCTTCCGTCAACTATGTCGTCAGCATTAAGGTCAGTTGCAAGGTAGCTTCCTGAAGTAACGTTAAATGCGTCTACGTCTATCAGGCTTGCATCCGAAGCGTCAACAATTCCGTCCTGGTTAACATCTCCCGAATATGTGCAATACTTAGTGCCCACCAGTGTCATGTTATTCCCGAATGCCTGTGATGCGGCCGTTGTGAAGTCGTAATTATAGGTGTTTCCCGGAAGGAAAGTCTCACCGCCAGACTTGCTCCAGGTTTCGATCGAATTGAAATGCTTTGCCGCAAGGTAGTACTTGCCCGACAGAGCATTATTGAACGTGAACAATCCTGTATGTGTCACGGAATCTATCACTGCGGTTGCAGAGTCAACAATGTTGTAAGTCGAATATGCGTTTCTCAGATAGACCTTTACCGGATCCTTTCTTGCCAGTAGATTTGTGCCCGGTGAATACATTGCTTCCATGAGTATTTTCACATTCATGCTGAACTGATTCGTTGCACCGACATATCTCATAATGGATGTATTTCCGCCGAGAGACCATGCAGTATCCCCCTGTGTAACATAAACTCTTCCGCTGGTAAGTGCATGTGTGTTTTGCCAGGTCCAGCTTGCTCCGCCATTTGTAGTTCTGCAGATCACGTTTGTAGTATTTCCGGAAACATAGCCGGTATTTGCATCCTTAAAGTCAATGCTTGAACAGTCAACAGTAACTGGCAGTGTGATCGTAGTACAGTTAGTGCCTCCGTTGGTAGTCTTTGCAACTCTTGATGATCCGAAT
>DAIQRO010000148.1:0-780 GCA_036786155.1 Bacteroidota bacterium | reverse complement strand
TCCGCCTGTCTGGCAAACATAGACCGTGTTGGCATCCACAGCGGACACGCTCCTTATGCTCCCGGTAAGTCCGGTGGTCAAAGGCGTCCAGTTGCCTCCGCCGTTGGTTGTCTTGTAAACCGGCCTGTTTGATGGATTCATAACGCAGTAACCCGTGTTTGCATCCACCATGTCAGCATGGTAAATGTTTTCGCTTGTTGCGCCTGTGGAATACTGCATCCAGTTGTCTCCGCCGTTGGTGGTCTTAAACACGTTTCCGCCGGCTACAGTGGAGAAGTTTACAAATGTGAATCCAGTGTTCTCATCTATGAACTCGCAGGTGTAATGCTGTGAAGTTGAAACTGGGGATGGCCCGGTCTTCGCTGTCCATGACATGCCGCCGTCTGTGGTCTTCAGCACCTGATTGTTCTGTCCGCTTACATAACCTGTGAATTCGTTGATCATTGAGATCGAGAAGAAGTCACCCGTTACGCCAAGATTGTATGTTGTCCAGCTTGCTCCGCTGTTTGAGGAATACATCATCTGCTTGCCAGTTGCGGTGCCGAAGGGCCTGCCGATCGTCCAGTACTTTGATGTTCCCGGCACTGTGGTAATGTCGAAATTGAGAGAGCTCTTTAGGTTGTTGTTGTTTGAATTCCATGTAGCCCCGGCATCATTGGAAACTGCAATTACACCATAGTCACCTGAGAGCACAATTCTGGAACCGATAACATCCACCGAATACCAGACAAATGTGGCAGACGGTCCTGATACGGCCAGCGGAAGAGAAGTCCATGTTGT
>DAIQRO010000418.1:0-1798 GCA_036786155.1 Bacteroidota bacterium | reverse complement strand
TTACGGTTTCCAATTCTGTACATCCGAATGATGAAAACATATTCTGCGATGAGGAAGAATCTCCATCGCCTATGTTCAACCTGAATATTGTCAGCAATGTTTTCACCGGCGGCAGTGTGCAGCTTCATTTGAATTGTCTGGCATCTGACTTTACGCCATTCTATGTTTTCGGAAATACATTTTCCGGAAATACAAATACGACCGGGATTGTGTGCAACAAAGTAACCGGAGACATCAAGTACAACATAGTCGGAGGAACAGCATCATTGTCGAATGTGATCCTCCTGCAAAGCAATGTTAACTTCTTCGGAAATGTTTTCAGCTCGGGCTATTCGGCAAATGTTGCATTAAACAGTTCTTCTACAGGAACATTCAGTCCGTTCACTTCACTGGGATATGATTACTGGATCGGTGGTTTGAATGTCATCGGCTCGGAGTTTGATAATAACATTTATTACACGGGAGCTTCAGACATCTCCATGAAAAACGGACACAATTGCCTGAGCATAGCCAACCTTTATAAGTATCATCTCAGGGGAATTCTTACAGGGAAGTGTGATACCGCAGCATTTGATGCAACCTACAATCACTGGTCTGTTGAACCTCCGGTACATCTCATAACCTGCAACTCAACCAGCAAAGCATTGAATTATTTTCCAAACGCAGGCGGATGCGGTTACGCAATAGACCAATCCGGGAGCGAGATTGTTGACAGAGAAGACGGAGTAATTGACACTCTCATGCTCAGTGTTTCAGAAGAAAGCGACGAAGAAGGCGAAGAATCAGACTACGTCAGGTCACTGATGTTCAAAAGGCAAGGGAATCCGGACAGCGCAAAAGCCTGTCTCGAAAATTTACTTGAACAAGGTACAAACGCTGACTTTGTTTGCAGAGCTGTTGAAGAACTCTATCTGGTCTCGGAACTAAGGGATACGCTTATTGTCAATTCTCAAACCAATTCAATCTATAACAGTCTGAAATATGAACTTGAAAACCTCATTCAAAATAATCTTCTTGATTCCCGTATAGTTGAAAGGGCTTATTCTGTTTTGTTAATGTGCCTGACGAAACTAAAGGATTACAGCCACGCACTTAGCGGATATGACAACATTATTGAGAATCATCCTGATCCTGTCAGGAGAATGACTGCCTCGTGGGACAGGGCCGCTGTATTATTAATGATGAACGGAACCGGCGGAGGTGAAAAAAGTTCAGATAAATCCGAATCCACAAGTAATAATGAATTTCAGGATGATCCGATACACAGGATTGTTACAAATGCGTTTCGTTCACTTGAATCCGAAGAAAAATTGACGACTAAAGAAGAGATGACATTCCACATGATTCACGAAACAAGCAGATTGAAATTCAGACCTGCCGACAAACGGGCGTTGGAGTCAAGAATCTCTGAAGATCTTGAACTGATCATCGGCTCAAAAGAAATAAATACGAAGGAGAAAGAATCTCCTTTAAACTCGGGTTTGATCGTTCATCCAAATTATCCCAATCCTTTCAATCCGGTTACCACTGTTATCTATGAATTACCGGAACCTTCAAAAGTTTATGCAAAGGTTTATGACAACACCGGCCGGGAAGTGGAAATACTTTTCAGCGGATATAAACAGAAAGGGAGGCATATACTTACATTCAACGGAAGCAGACTCTCGAGCGGAGTATATTATCTGAAGTTAGGAAACGAGAAGATATTTGTCCTGAGGAAGTTGATTCTTATAAAATGATATCATTGCATCATCTAATCATAGGTTGCCGGAAGAAGCAATTTTTATGCCGCTGTTGG
>DAIQRO010000417.1:0-1805 GCA_036786155.1 Bacteroidota bacterium | reverse complement strand
TGTAATATGAACAAAGACCGGAGAGCATTGCTTTCCGGTCTTTTTCTTTATGCAAAGTTTCGATGAACATTTATCTCACCGTTTCAGATCAGGTATCAAAAAGATCACATTCTATCCGGTGCCGATACTCCTATGATCTCAAATCCGTTTCTGAAAACCTGTCCTGCGGCCTTGCAGAGACTAAGACGTGCACGGGAAATATCAGGTTTGTCGGGGTCAACAACCCTGTTGTTGTGATAGAACCTGTGGAAGCTTTCGGCAAGTTCATTCAGATAGTTGATTATCTTGTGCGGCTCAAGCGAAGCCGCCGACTGCTCAACTTCTTCCGGAAATCTGTCAATCACCTTGATCAGCCTTATTTCATCTTCATTCCCGGGCAATTTTTCCGACCCATACTCAGATGCAGAAACGCCGGAGAGTTTCTCTTCGGCATTGCGGAGAATTCCGCAGATCCTTGCGTGGGCATACTGCAGATAGTACACGGGATTCTTTTCAGACCTTTCCTTTGCAAGATTGATGTCGAAATCAAGATGAGTGTTCGCGCCTCGCATTATGAAGAAGAACTGCGTGGCGTGATTTCCATTGTCATTCATTTATTCTTCAAGACTTTTAACTTTGTCGCTGCGCTTGCTCATCTTTACCGATTCATCTCCCATTCTGAATGTCACCATCTGATGAATGATCACCTTTATCTTTGATTCGTCTTGCCCAAGGCATTTTACGCCGTAAAGAACTTCCCTGTATGTATCGCCATGGTCAGAGCCGAATATGTCAACGATCAGGTCATAGCCTCTTTTGATCTTATCAATGTGATAAGCAATGTCAGGAAGCCTGTAAGTAGGCTCACCTGTGGACTTGACGATCACCTTGTCTTTCTGAAATCCTTCCTCTGAAGGCATCTTAAGCCAAACGGCTCCCTCCTGTTCATATGCGAGAGATCTGTTCTTCAATTCCTCAATAGTTCTGTCTATTGTGCCGTCATCGTAGAGTGATGACTCGTTGAAGAACACATCGTGTTCAATTCCCATTCTCTCAAGCGTCTTTTTGATAAGAGCAAATGTATGATTCTCTCCCTCACTTTTGAAATACTCACTGTCGAAGTTAAATCTAAACTTATCTCCATGCATGCCGTAAATGTCTGCAGCAATATCCTTCACATAATCTCCTACATATCCCTCATCCGGAAATACAAAACCGGGATCCATGATCTGCATATACCTCGCATACACTGATTTCGCAAGGTTGTTCATCTGATTGCCTGCATCGTTGTAATAATACTCTCTTGTAACATCATAGCCGGTCCATTCAAGCAGATTTGCAATTGTCTTTCCGAGTGCTGCCGCCCTTCCGTGCCCTGTGTGAAGCGGCCCGGTAGGATTTGCGCTTATCCATTCGAGGTTTGCTCTGAGTCCGGAATTGACTGCAGACCTTCCGAAACTGCTTCCTGCACTGAGGATCTCTTCAAGCCGCGAGATGCAGTAAGAATCAGCGGCGAAGAAATTCAGGAAACCTGCTCCGGCGATCTCCGCTTTTGAGATCTTTTCCTTGTCAATATCCATGCTCTCAAGAATATCCGAAGCGATCTTTCTCGGCGGCTGTTTCAGCTCTTTTGCGAGGAGCATGGCAATGTTGGTAGAGTAGTCTCCGAACTTCTCTTCTTTTGGCTTATCGAACACAATTTCCCTGCGGCCGATGCCGAGTTTTTCAAGCGCAGATAAAATTTCCTTTTCGAGAAACTTCTTAAGATTGACTTTCATCATTCAGATCCATTTCATTTGTCTGTACCATTCAATTGTCTTTGCAAA
>DAIQRO010000416.1:0-1807 GCA_036786155.1 Bacteroidota bacterium | reverse complement strand
CCCGGGCTGGATTAAGATATCAAATGAAATGCCCGAAGTGACGCCGGATTCAGGATATTCGCGCCTATTTGTAAGCTGGATCGCCGGCATTGTCCTCGTCTATTCCTTTCTTTTCGGAATAGGCAAACTGCTTTTTGGTGAAACGGGAACTTCTGCAATACTGTTCGGCATCGGACTGGCTTCGGCATTTGTGATCAAGAAGAATTTTGACAAATCAGGAATATAAAATTCAAGGATAATAATGAGCAAAGAGCTTTCTGTTGGAGATAAGGCGCCTGCATTCACACTGCCTGATGACAAGGGCGGAAAACTGAAACTGAGTGACCTGAAGGGAAAGAATGTCGTGCTTTACTTCTATCCGAAGGATGACACTTCCGGTTGCACAAAGGAAGCATGCAGTTTCCGGGACAACATAAAGGTGTTTGAAAAGAGCGGCGCGGTGATAATCGGTGTAAGCAAGGACAGCGTTGCGTCTCACCGGAAGTTCAAGAACAAGTATGATCTTCCGTTTACATTGCTCTCAGACGAGACTGCCGAAATGCTGGAGAAATATGGTGTTTGGAAAGAGAAGTCAATGTACGGCAGGAAGTACATGGGAATTGAAAGGACCACTTTTGTGATTGACGGAAATGGCAAGATCAAAGCTGTGTTCAGGAAGGTGAAGGTTGACGGACATACTGAGGAAGTACTGAATGCACTGAGTGGAAAGAAATGAATTTTGAAAGTAAACGTAAGGAGAGAGACAGTGAGTGAGATCAGTGTAATACCTGTTGAGTCTGACTATGATAAGAAGAGGTTCATAGAATTTCCGTACAAGCTTTATGCAAATGACAGCAACTGGGTTGAGCCCCTGAGGTTTGATGTCAAGAATAATCTCGACACAAAGAAGAATCCCTTCTATTCGCACGCCAGGCTGAAGATGTGGATAGCCGTGAAGAACGCAGAGGTGGTCGGCAGGGTTGCAGCAATAATAAACGACAACCACAACTCCTTTCACAATGAGAAGACCGGCTTCTTCGGTTTTTTTGAATCAATTGATGATAAGTCCGTCTCCGCACCTCTTTTGGATGCGGCTCTCGGATTTCTTCGAAATGAGGGAATGATAACTGCAAGAGGCCCTGTCAGCCCTTCTACAAATGACGAGTGCGGACTGCTTGTTAGCGGTTTTGACAAGGAGCCCGTAATGCTGATGCCATATAATCCTCCATTTTATGAAGAGCTTCTTACTTCTTACGGATTTGCAAAGGCCAAGGACATGTACGCATTCTGGATATCTAAGGATGTGATCAAGGATCAGAAGATGATGGACAAACTGGAAAGGATCACTGAAATGATCAAGAAGAGGGAAGGTATCGTTTACAGAAATCTCAATATGAAGGATTTCAATAATGAAGTGAGAAGAGTGAAGGAGGTTTATAACGATGCCTGGTCAAGAAACTGGGGATTTGTGCCTCTTACGGATGATGAAATAGATCACCTTGCCAAGAACCTGAAAATGGCGGTTGACCCGGACTTTGTGCAGTTTGCTGATATTGACGGAAAGCCGGTGGGGTTTTCACTTACACTGCCTGACATTAATCAGGCCATTAATGGCTTTAACGGCAAGCTGTTCCCGCTTGGGGTTTTCAAATTTCTGGCAAACAAGAAGAAGATCAACCGGCTAAGAGTTATCATCATGGGCGTAAAGAAAGAATATCAAAAAATGGGAATTGATGCCGGATTCTACAGAGACGTCATCAAGGCGGGAAACAGAAAGGGCTATACCGGCGCGGAAATTTCCTGGGTTCTGGAAGACAATTTTGCAATG
>DAIQRO010000415.1:0-1820 GCA_036786155.1 Bacteroidota bacterium | reverse complement strand
TTCCTTCACGGGATAAGGAGGAAGATACAGATATGAAGATTCATCCCAAATTTTTGCTGCTCTCGTTGTTTATCACTTCAGTACTATCACTATGTCATTCCGTTACATCTGCACAGCTTGTGCCTGATTTCAGGGTGAATGACGATCTGACCACAAATTATCAACTTGCTCCGAGAGTGGCAGCAGACAGTTCCGGAAACTTCGTAGCAGTCTCGCAAGACAACAGATTTGCAACCTCGCAGGTTTATAACATAACGGTTTTCGGTCAAAGGTATAGCGCCAACGGTGTAAGAATAGGCGAGAATTTTCGTGTGAGAAATCAGCTGGACACCGGACAATCGCCGGATATTGCTGTGAAGCCCAACGGAGATTTCATTGTGTGCTGGACAGACAGGAGCAGTTCCAGGTTGGTTGTTCGACTGTTCAGGTTTGACCTCACTCCGCTTACTGACATTATACTTGTTAGTGATTCTAACTATGTGAACGAACGTCCGAGAATTGATAATAATGATTCAGGTTATTTCGTTATTGCATGGCAATCATTTCTATCACCTGAAAGAGTTCTGTTTCAAAGATTCGATCCGTTCGGAAACAAGATTGGTAACAACGTAAACGTAAGTGACAGCGGAGTGAGTTCAAGAAAGAGATATACTGATGTCACAGTAAGAAGCGACGGGAGTTTCATTGTTTGCTGGGAGGACAACCGCCTTGATCCCGGACTTTGGGATATTTACTGCCAGATGTACAGCTCAAACGGTACGAAGATCGGCTCAAACATCCTTGTCAATGATATCACATTCGACTCTCAGACAGGTCCAAAAATGACTTCGGATTCGTCGGGAAACTTCTGTGTTACTTGGGATGAAGTACTGGCAGCATCTGCTTACAGCCAATACTTCAACAACAAAGGTATGAAACTGGGAAATAGTTTCTATGTAGGGAATTCCGTGCCCGGCGGACTTGACGCGAAGCCGAACGGTGAGATTATTTTCGGCTTGGCAGACTATCTTCCGGTCGGGCAACGCATGAATTCTGACAGGACTTTCATGGGGAACAGTTTCTACATAACTGCTCAGTTCCCCGGATCATATAAGATTCTATCGGATATTATTGTTTCAAGAAATAAGATAATCAGCCTCTGGCAGGACGACAGAAGCGGAAATTTTGACATCTTCTGCAACATACGTTCATTTATAAATCCGGACAGCACTGTAAACATTAGGCAGCTATCTGCTGTAATTCCACATGAACCTGAATTACTGCAGAACTATCCTAACCCGTTCAATCCGGTTACAAAAATTCCGTTCCAAGTTACCAGAAAAGAATTTGTGGAGATAACGGTTTATGATATTCTTGGAAGAAGAGTGTCCAGGCTCGTGAGTACCGTGCTTTCACCGGGGAAGTATGAGGTTGGTTTTGACGGTACAAACACCGCCGGAGGCCTGCTTGTATGTCGAATGAAAACTGAGGAAACAGTAACTGAGAGGGTGATGGTTTTGTTGAAATGAAATCCAACATTGCCTAACTATAAACCTCGGTCAAATTTCAAAATGCGTCGAAAGAAAATCTATCGAAAAGACTTAATTGTGAGAAGTAAATGCACAAATTGGGATTTTAGCATTGAGTTCTGTGGATAAATTTAAGCGGGAATATCCGAAAAGAAATCTTTGACTATTGTAATGAAAGAATCTACTTTATCAGGAAACAGCATAATCAAAATGAAACAACTCTTCGTTTTTGCCATATTACTTTTTCTGACAACCGCTTCAAGTGCACAAACTATTACCTGGCAGAGGTCCTATCATGGTCTTGGTCCCGCA
>DAIQRO010000414.1:0-1821 GCA_036786155.1 Bacteroidota bacterium | reverse complement strand
TGTTGCGCTTTCTCTTAAACAGCATTTGTCTGCACATGGAATTAACACACGGAGGTATTTTCATCCGTCTCTAAATACTTTGCCTTATCTGAATCCCTCGTCATGTCCTGTATCTGAGAATGTTGCAAGCAGAGTATTGTGCCTTCCCATGTACCAGGAACTTGAGGAACATAACGTAATCAGAATATCAGGTAAAGTGAATGATTTTTTGAGCTTATGATCAGGAGACAAAAGAAATTAAACCGGAATTGTTTTGTGAAGTTCTTCAAAGTTATTCAACAGAATTGACTATGATCAATTTTTCAATTCCAAACATTTGAATCCGATTCTCGAAGAAATATTTGAAAAGCGCACCACGAAGTCAGTGGATGGGCGTACAGTCAACGTGATCGCACAGATCTCAAGGCATGAAGGCGAGCTGATCAGGAAATGCATTGAGTTGTCCGGAGCAGAAGTGAGCCTCGAAGTCGGACTTGCATTCGGTACTTCAGCCATGTTCATCTGCGAATATCTGAAAAAGACAGAGAGGACCAGGCACTATATCATGGATCCATATCAGATGTATGAAGCCAGCTACGGAGGCATAGGACTGAACAATCTCAACAAATCCGGCTTTGGCGACTTAATTGAATTTATTGACAAGCCATCGCAACTGGCGCTTCCCGAGCTTGTGCAAAGGAACATAATCGTTGATTTTGCCTTTATTGACGGATGGCATACTTTTGACCATACTCTTGTTGATTTCTTTTTCACCGACAAACTTCTCAGAGTTGGTGGAATAGTGATACTGGATGATACTGATTGGCCAGCGATATCAAAACTTGCATCATTTGTCACTTCAAACAGAAGTTACGAATTCATTGACGGCACACCTCCGCGAACTTTCAAGAAGAAACCAGCTGCAGGCTCTCTGCAGATCAGGAACGCACTGAAGAATGCATTAACCGGAAGAACCGATGCACCTGCAAAATACGGAGCAATGGCATTCAGAAAGACTTCCAACGACATCAGGAACTGGGATCATTTCTCGGAATTCAAATGACTGCACTCGCACAAATTCATTTTGTATCAGGTAAAACGATTCATTCCGCCTGATGTCGTCCACAAAGGAAACCATCCGTCATGAAATGAACATGATCGCTCCTGCCCGGGACGATATGATAAGGAAGAACTCCTATTACTACAAAAGACTGATCAGGTTTCTTAAAAGAAACATTCCCGAACAGGCATCTGTAATTGAGATTGGGTGCGGCACCGGGCATTTCCTCCGGCACCTGAAGCCATCCAGAGGCGTCGGCATTGATTTCTCATCAGGCATGATCCGCATTGCCCGTGATCAGAATCCGGAAATTGAATTCCACGAAATGGATGCGGAAGAGATCACTCTTGATGAGAAGTTTGACTTTGTGATCCTTTCCGACACAATCGGTTACCTGGAAGATGTGCAGAAAGCTTTTGAATCAATTCTCAGTCTTTGCCACAGTGAAACCAGGTTCTTTATCACATACATAAACTTTCTCTGGCTTCCGGTTCTCAGGCTCGCCGAGTTTCTCGGACTGAAGATGAAAGGAAGCAGGAATAACTGGATGAACATAAGAGATATTGCGAATCTTCTTGAAATGACGGGCTTTGAGGAGATCCGTTCCGGAAAGATGACTTTGCTTCCTGTCGGGATACCGTTGCTTTCGGACTTCGTCAATAACTACATTGCCAACCTGCCTTTGTTCAATTCTCTCTGCCTGATGTCATTCATAGTTGCAAAACCTGTTCACAAATATTCCGAAGAGCTTAGCGTAAGTGTCGTTGTTCCTGCAAGAAATG
>DAIQRO010000413.1:0-1821 GCA_036786155.1 Bacteroidota bacterium | reverse complement strand
CGGTAAAATCGTTGTTGCAGCTCTCCCATCCGTATATTGCCGGTCCGGTGATTCTAAGCGTGGGCCTGTAAAGACTGTCAACCGTGAATGCGTATATGTTGCCGTTGGCGGCGACGGCAATATCGTTCTTCCTGTCGCCGTTGAGGTCAGCCGCAGATACATCAAACGGCCTCGATTCGCCGAAGTTTGAAATTGCCAGCGTTGCTCTCCTGTTTGAATTCACAACAACCGTGTTGAGCGAGTCTTTGATCTGCACGATGTCTATGTAGTTGCCGGGCTGTCCGTTCTGGCTGTGTGTGAATGCAAAGCCCGCTACGATCTCATCAAATGCGTCTTAGTTGAGTGAAGAGATTTGCGGTTCCCTTGGATTCCAGCCTTCCCTGCTCGTTCACATTGTAGATCCTCACTGCCACTGCCCATGATGTTCCGGATCTTTTTACCATCACAACTCCTATCTCCTGAAAACCGTCATTGTCAAAATCTCCTGTTGTAATGTCGAATGCGTCATACTTCTGCCCGGACGGAAACGGAAATTTCTCATTGTTGATGCTGTCTCCCATTACCATGTTAAGACTGTTGTCAACCGTAATGAGCTTCAGCTTAAGTGAGGAGTCGGGCGCAATGTAGCCGAGTACGAATTCATCCTTGATGTCGCCGTAGAAATTTCCCGATGCAAGCCTGAGCGGCGTGTTTGGCGAACGTGTCTGCGGCATCATGGCATTGTTCAGCGTCATCCTCTTTGCCGAACTCCACGAAAGAGTATTGGAAACTATCTCCGGTAACATGAGCCTGATGGAATTGTTCGGGCCTATCCATGCTCCCACAAGATGCTTGAACTGTCCGGCCTTGAAGTTGCCCGATGTAAGAGCCATGCGCTTGTTTCCGATCACGCTTGAGTCGGTCTGCAGATTCTTCGGAACGATCTTGTCGTTCACTACCGTTGTGTTCAGGTCCATGTCGAATATCCTGCCTCTTGCGTTATGTATATTTGGGTCACTGCCGAGCGACTGGCTGTGAAGAAGTATTATCTCGTCAGAGTTAACGAGGTCCTTTACCCTTGAAAGCGGGTCGTTCTTGTTTACCTGAGCAAACGAATTGATTGCGGCAAGCATCAGAATGGCGATGCTTAGAATTGCCTTTTTGAGTTTTAACATTTTTCCTCCCATGGATTTTTGTTTTGTTAATTGTTGCAGCAAAATTATGGGGAGATGCGTGCCAAGGCAAAGAAACTTTTATGCAATTATCACACGAGAGCCGTGAGGGAGTGGGCATTTTTCTTTGATTTTGAGCTGAAATTCGCTTTTTTTCGATCACATAAATCACAATATTTCCCGTAAATCATTGTATACATCTTAATGAAGAATACGAAGCTGGTAGAAATGCTGAAGACCTTTTCGGAGGAGGAAATGAAGGACCTGAAGAAATTTGTGGAATCTCCGTATCACCGCAAGCGGGACCTAAGCGATCTTTTCGGCATACTGCGTCAGTTCCACCCGGCATTCGATGATCCCAAACTTACAAGCGAGCATGTCTTTTCGAAACTCTTTCCCGGAAAGAAATTCGGAGATAAGAGATCAGACAGTCTTCTTAAGACGCTTACATCGGAGCTGTTCAGTCTCTGCAAGGAGTTTCTGATTCAGCTCGGACTTCAGGAGAAGGAAAACTACAAAACCTACTTCCTTCTCAACCAACTGAGAAAAAGAAAACTCCTTCCGGAATTCATAAGGGAATCTGCGGCGGCGGTGGAATTCATCGGCAAGGACACCGGGAATAATTTTGAGCTGATCGAGAAGTCTTATCTCTGCAGTGCTTTTGTGGAAT
>DAIQRO010000147.1:0-7976 GCA_036786155.1 Bacteroidota bacterium | reverse complement strand
ACTGCATGGATTTATACCGGCGGAAAACTCCTCGTTGAGATCAGGCATCAGGGATTTTCAGGAACATCAAGAAGCACCGATGCACTGCTGACTTCAACTTCCGGATACGCTTCAGACTTCAGCGCATGCTGGACAGGAAGTTATACCGGTACGGCAGGGTCGCAGGGCAACTTTACTATAGTTCAGCTCAACGGTGTTGACCCTCAGGTGCTTCAGCTTACTTCACTGATTGAAGGAATGTATGACTCTGGCGCAAACCTTATGGTAAGCGACACCGCAAAAGTATATCTGCGAAACAGCACTTCGCCGTATGATCTTGTGGATTCAGCTAAAGGCGTGCTTGGAACAAACGGCACGGGAACATTCAATTTTGCGAATGCAGTCAGCGGAGTGAATTATTACATCGTTGTAAGTCACAGAAACTCAATTGACACTTGGAGCAACACGGGATACAGCTTCACATCAAACAATCTCAGCTTCGACTTTACAACTGCCGCATCGCAGGCATTCGGCAATAATCAGGTGCTGAAAGGAGCGAGGTATGCCGTTTACAGCGGGGACGCGAACAAGGACGGAACCATTGATGCATCCGACTTAAGCCTGATTGATAACGATGCAACGAATTTCGTAAGCGGATATGTTGCAACTGACCTGAACGGCGACAGCTTCGTTGACGGCACCGATTATTCGATCGCAGACAACAATGCATTTGCATTTGTTTCCGTGATAAGGCCGTGAATGTGACTCATGAGGTCCTTTTCCGAAGCATCAAATGCCACAGTAAGACAAGAATGATACATTTAAGATTTTTCGTTCTGCTTCAGATGTAGAGTCGATGCAAATTCACAGCTAAAAAGAAAGGAGGTTGCCAAAAAGCAACCTCCTTCTGTATTACAGGCATTTATGCCTGAATCCTCTCTGAGGGAATTGAGTTCAACGTTCCCATTCCTTTATTCCCTCACACCCGCATGCGGCAATCAGTATTTGAATCTAAACAGTTGCTGCCGGTTTGCAGGCGACTAAATACAAGGGTGTATCTTAATCATCAAATTAATCTTTCAGAATTTTTATTCAAGCTATTTTTGAAGTTGAAAGCTTCCAGGCTCCGAAATTTTCAGAAATTCCTTCCAAAAAAAATGGCCGGCAATTACCGGCCATTTTCAATTTCCAATTCATGAAACAAGGTCAATGCTTCCCTGCGTGATGCTCTTTGCCTGCTTCATGCTTTTCATGACCGTTTCCGTTCGAACTGTGTCCGTTGCCGTTAGTATGCACATGCCCTGCATAAACAGACTTTTCTGCGGCTTTGAGTTTCATCGAGAACGCCTTCCTTCTGCTGTACAAAGAAACGAAGAATCCGATCGCCATTATAATGGTGCCGCCCCAAACAAGATTGATAAGCGGCTTGATGCTTGCAGTCAGGACAAGTGTTTCCTTGTCGCTTGCGGCGTCAAGCGGCTTGTCTGAGACCGCAATCATCGCAATCGGAGCATCTCCTACAGAAACCTTTGTAAGATAGAAGATGAAATCACCGTTCTCCATTTTGACCGGAATTGGCTGTGAATGGCCTTCTGCAAGATGCTGTTCGGCAACAACGGTTTCCGTCTTTCCGCCGGAGGTCACTTCAAGGGTTGCACCAATTATGTTATCCTCTCCGCTCATCATCTTTTCCTGACTGAACTTTGATCTGTCAAAATCTATGAACTTCACCTTCATGCCCTTAACATCGATCTCATCGCCTTTATTGAATTCCACGATATCCTCTTCAGAGTACGGGCTTCCCACTTCGAGAGACATCGGAGAAATATAAATATCCTTTACCCCGAGATTTGCAATGTCGGGATTCTTCATGATGCCCTGCGAATATTCGCTGTAAAACATTACGGGCTGAAGGAGATAACCCTTTCCGTCCTTTTCAACAACTACATTGAAATGATACTTCTCATCGCTTTCACCTTTAATTGGAGTTGCCCCCTTGTAAGTAAGCGTATATCCGAGTGCATTCTTAGGTTCATCAATGGGAAGTGACAGATTTTCTTCCACTGAATACTTAGACGATCCGATAATGCCGAGGAAGAGCACCATGATCCCGAGGTGCGCTATGTAAGGACCCGCTTTGATCGAGTTGTGCGTTATGAGTTTTAGTATCAGCTGAAGATTGATTGCAAAAGAAAAGATCGAAGCAGCAGCAAGCACAAGGATCAGTACATCTCTCACTGCAAATATTGCCAGTGCGGCAGCTACAACCACTGTGATGATCAGCGGAAAGTAAAGGCTCTTCAGGAACCGTGAGCTTTCCGTATGTTTCCATGCAAGCAGTATGCTGATGCCATTGACTGCTGCTATCAGTATTGCAAGCGGAAGATTCATCTTGTTATAGAAAGCAATGTCAACCGTGCCTTTGGAAAGTATCGGCCAGCTTGTTCCGACTCCGATAACTAGTGCACTTGCGCACAGAGTTACCGCGCCTACAAACAGCGCCGACTCCCGCGAAAGAAGTTCAGAAGTTTCCTTTGCAGGGGATCTCAGGCTTTTGAGTCTGTAAAGGACAAGGCCGAGCCCGAGCAGAAGATAAGATCCGAGAAATACGATCAGAAACATATAGACTTCCTGTCCCGGATCAACAAAGGAGTGAACGGAAGCATCTCCAAGGATGCCGCTTCTGGTCAGGAATGTTGAATAAAGTACAAGTATGAATCCAAGTATGCAGAGAATAAGACTGGTCTTTTTGAATTTTCACGTCTTCTCTTCAGACACGAGGGTGTGAATTGCAGCTATTATGATTATCCACGGAACAAAGGATGAATTCTCAACAGGATCCCATCCCCAATAACCGCCCCAGCCAAGAACGCCGTACGCCCAGAATCCGCCGAGCATAATTCCAACACCAAGCACCATGCCCGCAAACAAAGTCCAGGGAAGTGCAAGCTTCATCCATCTGTCATAGCGGTTCTTTACGAGCGCCGCAACTGCAATACAGAATGGTGCCGCCAGCGACGAGAACCCTGCAAACAGCACAGGCGGATGAATCGTCATCCAGAAATTCTGAAGAAGTGGATTTAATCCCCTGCCGTCTTCGGGAATGAATCCGAACTGAACATCTCCCGGGAACGACTCCCACACCTTAAGGTAGGGCGATTTGATCACAAGAGTGAACAGGAGCATCGTCTGTATCGAGGCGAAAATTGCCATGACCACCGGTTCATACAGATCCCTGTTGCCAGTGTGATTGCTCAGCACATACTGCCTGTCCCTTGCGATCAGGAATGAAAGGAGGAATATCCCGAGAACAGCCATCATGAATGCCCACAGATGGAAACTGCCTTCCTGTCCTGCATAGAATGTTGACATCAGCAGGTTGAAGGGAAGGTCGCGGGAACTGTAGCTCCATACGTAGGTATAGTCAAACTGATGTGTGATTATCAGGTAAAGCAGAAATGCCGAAGATGAGATCGTCATAATGACTGACAAGTGGAAGAATCCTCTTGCCGCCTTCAGAGCCTTCTCATTGCCTTTGCTGACAATTATGTACAGAATTGTCGAGATGAGGCATGCGGCGAAAGCTATGTAAACAAAAGCGTAACCCATGACTAGATTGTTTATTGTTAAACTTGCGATCCGGTTATTCCGGAATCGGCTTGCCCATTGAAATGTAGATGTCCTCTATCTGCTTCTTGTTGGTCATCGCTTCATCATTCTTCGGATCAATCTCGAGGATCCTTCTGTATCTTTGCAGGGCAGGCTTGTACTTGTCTTTTGGGGGAAGATCGGCTTCAAACATCAGGTAATTTGCCGCTGCCATTTGTTTCTCAATGCATGCAGACTTATCACCTGCGGCTCCGGTCTTTCTGAATTTCGCATCGGCTTCGTCAGCTTCCTTTGTAAGCTTGATCACCTTTTCATCGTTCCAGCCCTCGCCTTTTTTCGAATCGTCCTCTGTGCTTCCGCTTGTATGCGGATTGCCGGACTTAAGGGACCTGTGTATTGAGTCATCGGGCATTTCCTGCTGATTTTGCTGTGATGTGCTTTGTTGTTTGTTCTGATTCTTGCTCAACAGCTCGGGCGGAACTTCCTTGGCGCAGGATGCCAGAAATAAAGCCGCCGTCATTGAAATTGCGATTCTTATTGCTTTGTAATGCATTTATTGTGCCTTTTATTTATTTAAATTCAATTTTCATGCCTCAAAAACTGCAATTCTGTCAGAATATTGAGCGTGTTTGTGAGCAGGTGAAATTTTTCCCCACTTTAACTATAGAATTTCTCCACACTCAAGACAGAATCTTCCGGATCACTCCCTTTTCAAAACGGCTTCGAGGAGATATTTCTCCTGCGACATCAGGTCAGACATTTTCAGATCCCAGACAAGCTTTCTGCCTGTCTGAGAGGTCGCATTGGATGATACAACATCAAACGGCGCATCAAGCTCGAACAAGAACCTTCCTTCGGAAAAAAGCCCGGCCAGGCCGGCCATCATCTGGTTACTTGCCGAATCCCCCATTCCCGACATTGAAGTGTCGGTATTTTCGTACAAATACCTGAAAATATAATCTTCGTCATCGCTTTCAAAAGTAACCTTTGAGGGATTATCCTCAAAATCACTGTTAACCTTGTTCATTGACTGGCCTATTTTCTCCACATTATTGAATGTGTACTTAACGAACACGATGTTTGAAGAATCCGGCTGAATTTCATTGTATGTGTCAATGAGCGTTACTCCCTCTGTCGAGCTGAACTGCTCCCTGAGTTTATTAAGGTCTGAAGTTACATTATACATGGAATCCATAACGCCGGTCATTGAGCCTGTGGAATCAAACATCACTGCAAACGTTCCGAGCGTGGTGTAAAATTCCCTGTGAAATATCATCTTCAGCTCTTCTGTACCGGAGCCGTCAGGCTCAAGTTTTACACGCCTTTCAACCGAGATGCATGAGCTGAACAGCAAAGCAATAATAGCCGCAGTCGCGATGGTCAGCAGATAACAATTCCGGGGATTCTGTATGTTCATACAAGCCTCAATAATTGGGATAAAGTGAGTTTTAATTTAAGCAAATAATTCAAATATTAAGATACACTTAAGCAGGAAGTAAACTTTATCGGCCCGAACTGCTGTTGCACACGGGAGGCATTCCGCCTCATTTTTAACTCATATTGAAAAGATCCCGAATAATAATGATCGTAACCCTCGTATTGCTCTTTTCCGGCTTATACTGGTCGCTTCTTGGAAACCATATTGTGCATGAAGTAAAGAGCAATCAGAAGATCCACTCGGCAATTACATTCGCTGAGGATGCGTATTATTCTCTGTCGGGAATGCCGGCTCAGAGAGAGGAAGATTCCGCAATTGTAAAGATGCAGAACCTGTATGATGTAAAGAGCTATACTCTCAGATTCTCGTTTGATATTCCTAAGAAGATGATCTTTGGAAATACAGTTATAAAAGCCGAAGTGCTGTCCGATACGCTGAGCCGGATCATGGTGAATTTCACCAATGAACTTAAGGTGAAGAAAGTACTGCTCGGAGGAAATCCGGCCAGATATGAACATGTGAATGACTACATATCCATTGAAACAGGCAATGCAGGTCCGGGAAGCACTGAAATTGAGATCGAATATGAAGGTGTGCCGAGAAATCAGGGATTTGATTCGTTCAGCTTTAAGGAATTTGATGATGAACCTGCGATCTATACCTTAAGCGAGCCGACCTATGCGCCAACCTGGTGGCCCTGCAAAGACCTTGTGACCGACAAGGCAGAAGCCGATATTTTCATTACGGTTCCGAAGCCGCTTACGGCAGTGTCAAACGGGCTTCTGCAGGATGTTAAAGACGAAGCAAAAGGAGAAAGGACATTTTACTGGAAGGTCACATATCCTATCACAACTTACTTAGTTTCACTTGCGATAGGGAAATATGATAAATGGTCGGAAACATATACTGCTCTTGACGGATCAACAAAGATGCCCGTGGATTATTACACATATCCGTCATATACTGCGAATGCAAAATATGACTGGAAAAATACGGTTGATATGATAGGTTATCTTTCGGCAACTTTCGGAGAATATCCGTTCATAAATGAGAAATACGGCATGGCAATGTTCGGTTGGATCTCAGGCGCAATGGAGCATCAGACAATTTCCAGCATGGGATACAGGCTTATCACGGGCGACGGCAGGTATGAATCAATTGTAATGCACGAGCTTGCTCATCAGTGGTTTGGAGATGCGGTCTCGCCTGCAACATGGAGAGACATCTGGCTGAATGAAGGGTTTTCAACTTACTGCGAATCACTGTGGATCGAGCACACAAAAGGAAGGGAAGCATATCTTGAGAGCATTGCAAAGGAAGGCCGCGGGACTTTTCCCACAACAGTTTATAATCCGGAGGGATTCATATTCGGCAGGACCGTTTACAACAAGGGTGCATTTGTACTGCACATGCTTAGAGGAGAAGTCGGTGACGAGACATTCTTCAGGATAATAAGAACCTATTATGAGCGTTTCAAATACGGAGCCGCGACCACAGAAGAGTTTGTGGATGTCTGCGAAGAAGTCTCCGGAAAAGACCTTGGCACGTTCTTTGATCAGTGGGTGTATTCGGGAAAAGGAAAACCTTCGTTTGAATATGAATGGAACACAACACAGGAAGGTTCATCATACAAGACAACGCTATTGCTGAAGCAGATTCAGCAGGACAGGCAAGTTTATGCTGTGCCGTTAACGATAACTCTTTCATCGGGATCCGATTCCGGAGACTTCAGGATCGAAATGAATTCCCGCGAAGGATCTTACGAATTTGAAACCGCATATCTCCCGGCAGAACTGGCAATTGACCGTGAGGGTTGGGTAATGAAGGACCTCAGAAAGAAAAACTGAATTGAAATTTTTTGTAATTAACAGATTGAAATGAGTTTTCTGAAAGTCGTATTGGCTGTCATGATGTTTGCCTTAATCATAAGGTGCGCGGAAGCGGCCGATGTGGAAGTGATAATCAAGCTCAAGAAGGAATCACCTGCCGGGCTTCTGACATCCCTGAAGAACAATTCCTCAAAATCGGGCAACAGCTCATTTGCCGAGACCTGCAGGGATTTGAATGTGATAAGAACCGGCCCGCTTTTTTCCCAACAATTGCTCGCCAGGTTTGATTCTCCCGCATTTCGCGAAGCCGGACTTGAGAGAATATTCTTTGCAAGGATCAGCGAATCAAATGCGGAGCAATTACTTCTTAAGCTTGGAGACAATGAGCATGTTGAGTATATACAGATGAACGGGGTCATGCGTCTTGACGCCGCGGACAGGAATTTTTCACCGAACGATCCGCTTTATCCTCAGCAGGCATATCTCGAACAGGCAGGGCTGCCTTTTGTCTGGGATGTAACGCTTGGGGATTCTGCGGTGCTGATCGGCGTAATAGATTCAGGATTGGATTTTGACCACCCTGATCTTCAGACGAGTTTCAAGATAAACTATGGAGAGTACGGAAACGGAAAGCAATCAAACGGGATTGATGATGACGCCAATGGATTTGTTGATGACTGGCGCGGTTGGGACTTTACAGATGAACCGTTCACCGGAGATCCGAGAAGGGGGGATTATCTTGATCCTGACAATGACCCGAGCGACGATAATTTCCAATCACACGGCACGGCGGTAACCGGAATCATCAATGCGACCTTCAACAACGGGATCGGCATATCATCAGTAGCGCCGGGCTGCAAAGTGCTTGTCATGAGAGCGTTTGATGCGCAGGGCTTCGGAGAAGAAGATGATGTCTCAAATGCAATTCTTTACGGTGTGACTATGGGAGTGAGAGTGTTCAACTTCAGTTTCGGCGATTACATATTCAGCAATCTCCTTAAAGACATAGTCCGCTTTGCTCATAATGCGAATGCAGTCATTATCTGCTCAGCCGGAAATGACGCCACAGACAGGCTCCACTATCCCTCCGCATATGATGAAGTGATCTCAGTTGCCGCAGC
>DAIQRO010000412.1:0-1847 GCA_036786155.1 Bacteroidota bacterium | reverse complement strand
CATTGCGGCTACGAATGTCGCTTATCTTTCAACGCTTCCATACACAGAACTTAATGCCGGAAACAACAGGATCAGAGTGAATGTGGCGGGCACAAGCACATCGGTTATTGACCTGACACTGCCTTTTGATGAGAACAAGAACTATTCGATATTTGCAGTTGATTCGGTTAGCAAGATATCAGCGATCAGGCTCGAAGACAATTTAGCGGCACCTGCTTCAGGCAAGGCGCATGTGAGATTCATACACCTGTCTCCGAATGCTCCGGCCGTTGATGTTGCAGTCACAGGCGGCCCGGTGCTTTTTTCAAATTATGTATTCAAGCAGGCTTCCGACTTTACACCGGTGGATGCAGGTACCTACAATCTTGAGGTCCGGCTCGCGGCACGTCTACAGTCGTACTGTCACTTCCGGGAATTCAGCTTGACAACGGAAAGATCGTGACATTGTATGCGAGAGGATTTGTAGGAGCTACAGGAACGCAGCAGCTTGGAGCAGGCAGGATCAACAATAATTAAGACCCAATCCTTAAACGAAGAAATCCATCAGCCCGGATATGCAAACCGGGCTGATTTTTTTTAGTAGTACACTTTTTCCAGAAATAATCCTGAAGGGGGAGCTGTGAAACGTGCAGGTTCCTTCGAGTAGTTCATCAGATAGGATTCGAATTCAGCAACCGTCAGCTTTCCTCTGCCTGCCTCTGCCAATGTTCCGGTGATTCTTCTCACCATCTTCCACAGGAAGTGAGAAGCCCTGATCCTGAAAATAATCAGATCATCATCTTCAAAAAGTTCAGCGGATTCAACCTCAACCAATGTTGATCCTTCGTCCGGGTCAGGCTCGGAAAAAGATGCAAAATCGTTTCTTCCCGTCAGCATGCCGGCGCACTCCTTCATGGCCCTGATGTCAAGACTGTCTCTTATCCACCACACATACTTCTTCTCAAATGCTGTCCTTCTTCTTGAGATCCTGTAGAGATATTGTCTTGAAACTGCGGAATGCCGTGCGTGAAATGATTGCGGAGCCTTGTCAACAGACAGGATGTTTATGTCGGTGGGTAGTTCGTCATTTATCTTCATTTTCAGAATCTCAGGTGCAAGCATTGTACTGCACTCAATGTGTGCTGTCTGTTCGATCGCATGCACTCCTGCATCCGTTCTGCCTGCGCCCTGGACGTCAGTCAGTATGTTCGTTCCTTTTGTTTTGCCAAAGGCCCTTTCAACCGCGCCGATGAGTTCTCCCTGAATCGTTCTTGCATTCTTCTGCTTCTGCCATCCCGAATATCTTGTGCCGTCATACTCAAGAGCTAACCTGAACTTCAAGCCTTGTCATCCGATCTGAGCGCTCTTGATCTCAGCCAGTGGTCAATGCTGTACCTTCCCGGTCCTATCAGCATCAGTCCGAAGAAGACGAACATGAGTTCCATCGGATGAGCCACTCTTCCCCACGGATCAAGTCTGCCGAGGTGAACCATCATTGCAACAAACATCGTGAAGCCAAGCATGAATGAGCTTGTACGGAACATGAAGCCCGCCGCGAGGAACAATGCTCCGAAAGTCTCGGCAAATGCCGCCAGGAAACCCCATACCACCGGCAGGAAAGTGATTCCGATGTTCTCCATTGACTTTCCAAGTCCTTCCCACCTTTCGGGCCCGCCGGTAAGTTTTGCAAGACCGTGTATGAAGATGAAACAGATCCCGGTTCCAAGCCGGATTAGCAGCAGTCCAATGTCTGCAAGTGGTGTTGGTTTCATAAGCAGTTCAGATTTTGACGGTTCGAAGAAACCTCTCGAGGTCGGCGTTGAATTCCTCAGGCCGCTCAAGATTGGGCAGATGCCCGCAATCATCAT
>DAIQRO010000146.1:6015-8032 GCA_036786155.1 Bacteroidota bacterium | reverse complement strand
GCGTTTGTAAGTGCCGGCAATACCGGAGCAGTGATGACAGCAGCAACACTGAGACTCGGCAGACTTGAAGGAGTCGGAAGGCCCACAATAGGTTCATTGTTTCCAACGGACAGAGGCAGGACCATGGTTTTTGACGTAGGCGCATCGGTTGACTGCAGGGCGCAGCACCTCCTCGAATTTGCGACAATGGGAAGCATTTATATGAAGAACATATATTCGATTGAATCGCCGAGAGTTGCATTGCTCAGCGTTGGCGAGGAAAAGACCAAAGGAGACAACCTTACTCTTGAAGCCCATGAACTTCTTTCTGCCTCCGGCCTTAACTTCACCGGGAATGTTGAGGGAAGGGATATACTCAACGGCAAAGCAGATATAGTTGTCTGCGACGGCTTTGTAGGAAACGTGATACTGAAATTTGCCGAAAGCGTACTCGGGCTTCTCAAAAGCAAGTTCAGGAATTATGCATCACAGGGATTTTTCAAGAAGCTTTGGGTGGGCATGATGTACGGGACTCTGAAAAATGTCATACTCAAAGATTTCGATTATCAGGAATATGGCGGCGTTCCACTGCTCGGAGTGAACGGCGTAGTTATAATCGGCCACGGAAAATCATCACCCATAGCCATAAAGAACATGATCTACAAGGCAGAGGAGATGGTTGTGAAGGATGTAAACGGAAAGATCAGCAAGGAACTTGAGAGAAAGGAGAAAGAGAGTTGAGGTGTCTGAAATCCCGCAATGGTGCGATTCACAAGCCTTCGGAGCCGGCAATGGACTTTCTTTTAAGGCACATTGGTGCTATATTCGCAAAATTTTGAACGCAAGGATCATCTAAATGGCTAAACAGCAAACATTTGCCGATAAGGCAAGCAAACTCGGAAAGAAATCCGAGCTCATAGTTATGTGTCCCGACACTAACAAGGAAACAAAGGTCATAAGCGTAAGGCTTGTTGACACGATCAAGACAGACAAGGGAACTTACAAGTTTCTTGACAGGAACATGAAGGTTTACGAGTCCACTTACAAACCATATAAACCGTAATCAGAGAAATGTCAAAAGTATGCAAAGTGACCGGCAAGAAGCCTCTTACCGGAAATAATGTATCTCATGCCAACAACAAGACCAAGAGGAAGCAGCTTCCGAATCTTCAGAAAAAGAGAGTATGGATTGAAGAGCAGAAGAAGTGGGTTACGGTCAGGGTTTCTGCCAGGGGATTGAAGACACTGGACAAAAAGGGCACAAAGATACTGGCTAATTGATGACATTTCCTTTTGAATCAAAAGGTAAGTGTCATAATTCCCACTCTTAACGAAGAGAAACTCGTTGACAGACTTCTAAGACAGTTCGATGAACAATTAAGGAAAAGTTTTGATATTGAGCTCATTGTCAGCGACGGAGGTAGTGTTGACAGGACGATTGAGATATGTGAACGATATGCAGACAAAGTTGTAAAGAAGGACAATCGCTTTAAGCAGAACATCTCCCGGGGCCGAAACACAGGAGCCTGGCTGTCTCAGGGAGATGTTCTTATTTTTTTAAATGCTGATGTTATCATTGCCGATCCTTCCTATCTCATAGAAGAGGCAATCCGATCGGCGGGTGACGACTGCGCGGCAATTGCGTGCAGGGTTCAGATCAGCAGGGATGAAGAACAGCTGAGCGACAAACTGTTTCACGGTTTCTATAATAACTATGTGCGTTTGATAAACAGGCTTTGGATCGGGATGGGTAGAGGCGAATGTCACATTATCAGCAGAAAGGCGTTCTTTGAATCCGGAGGCTATGATGAAAGCCTTGCAGCCGGTGAAGACTTTGACCTGTACAACAGGATTCGGAAGTACGGCAGGGTAAAATTCAGGAATGACCTGCTCGTTTATGAATCACCAAGGCGTTACAGAAAGTTCGGTTATGCCAAAGTATTTCTCGACTGGGCCGGCAATTCCCTGAGTGTTTTCCTGTTCAAGAGGTCAATATCCAAAAATTGGGAAGCCGTCAGGTAAGATGATTTCAGAAATT
>DAIQRO010000146.1:3719-6005 GCA_036786155.1 Bacteroidota bacterium | reverse complement strand
CGTGGTCAAAACCGACCACTCCGAATTTGAGACACCGGCTTTCATGCCTGTTGGAACGCTTGGTACAGTAAAGGCGCTTGAACAAAGGGAGTTGAATGAGATGGGCGCCGGAATAATTCTCGGAAATACTTATCATCTTTTTCTGAGGCCCGGTATGGAGATCATGTCAAAGGCCGGAGGCCTTCACCGCTTCATGAACTGGAACAAGAGCATACTTACTGACAGCGGAGGATTTCAGATCTTCAGTCTGGCAAAATTCAGGAAGATGAGAGAAGAGGGTGTGGAATTTTCTTCTCATCTCAGCGGTGATAAGTTCTTTCTTACGCCCGAAAAGGTTGTTGATATTCAAAGGACGATCGGCTCGGATATTATGATGCCACTTGATGAATGTCTTGCGGGCAAAGAAGAAAAAAGTGTATTCGAGAAGTCAGTAAGGCTCACAACACGCTGGGAGAAAAGGTGCCTGGACCGTTTCAGGGAAACTGAGCCCGTGTATTCACACAGGCAAATGCTTTTTTCGATATGCCAGGGCGGTGTTCACAAAGACCTTCGCAGGCAGAGTATGGAAGATCTTGCTCCGCTGGATTTCGACGGAAATGCAATAGGAGGATTGGCTGTTGGTGAAGCGGCAGAGGCTATGTACGAGACGGTTGACTTTTGTACGGACCTGCTTCCTGCTGAAAAACCGAGATATCTGATGGGAGTCGGCACGCCGCCGGATCTTCTGGAATGTGTGAAGAGGGGAGTTGACATGTTTGACTGCGTTTTGCCGACAAGGAATGCAAGGCACGGTAAGCTTTTCACTTCGAGGGGTGAGATCAGCCTGAGGTCTGCAAAGTACAAAGATTGTTTTGAGTCTCCCGACCCTGATGTGAGTTCATATACATCAGATAATTTTACTCTTGCTTATCTCAGGCATTTGTTCATTAGCAATGAGATCCTCGGCATTCAGCTTGCGACGATCCACAATGTCGCGTTTTATCTGACATTGATGAAGAACATAAGAAAGTCCATAGCAGAGGGGAGATTCTCTGAGTTCAAGAAACACTTTCTGTCCGAGTACAGAAATGAAAATTAAAATCTAATAACCGAATACAAAAAAACACGATGGAAAAATTCAACATTACGCCGATAATGCTTCAGCAGGGCCCGGGAGGGATGGAGAGCCTTCTCTCCTCCTTGCTTCCGTTTTTGCTGATCATAGTTATTTTCTATTTCCTTATCATAAGGCCTCAGCAGAAGAAGCAAAAGGAAAGACAGAAGCTTCTTGATGCAATTAAGAAAGGCGACAAAGTTGTAACAGCCGGAGGAATTCACGGCACCGTTGAGGGTATTGAGGATAATACACTGCTCATCAAAGTTTCAGACGGAGTCAAGATGAAATTCGAAAGGTCCGCAGTAACGACCATTTTCGGTGTCACAGATGTTGACGCAAAAAAATAACCGCATTCACGGATCATGAAAAAGCGCAAAAGCTCTCTTGACAGTATAGCCGACGCAGTTGCCGATTTCAGGAAAGGAAAGGTTGTAATAGTTGTAGATGACGAGGACAGGGAGAATGAAGGCGACATGATATACTCTGCGCAAAAGTCCACTCCCGAGCTCGTGAATTTTCTTGCAACTAACGGCAGGGGGCTCATCTGCGTTGCCATGGAGGATGAGAGGCTTTCGGCGCTTGAACTTGGAATGATGACTCCAAACAACACTGCCCTCCATGAGACAGCATTTACGGTCAGTGTTGATTATTCGCACGGAACCACGACAGGCATATCTGCTTCAGACAGGGACAAGACAGTGAAGTCACTGATCGATAAGAAGACCAGGCCGGCCGATCTTGCGCGCCCCGGGCACATTTTTCCGTTGAGGTCTGCGCCGGGAGGAGTTTTGAGAAGGGCCGGGCATACAGAAGCGGCAGTTGACCTTGCAAAGCTTGCAGGACACTACCCGGCAGGAGTACTTTGTGAAGTGCTGAAAGAAAATGGTGAAATGGCCAGGCTAACGGACCTGTATGAGATCGCCGAAAGATTTAAGCTTAAGATAATCTCAATACAGGATCTGATACAGTACAGGCTGCAAAGCGAGAAGCTTATCGAAAAACTTGTTGATGCAAATCTTCCAAGCGAATTCGGCAGTTTCAAGATAGTCCTGTTCAGAAGCAGGGTTGACAACAAAGAGCACATTGCGCTGATAAAAGGCTCAATAGACAGCACAAAGCCTGTGCTTGTGAGAGTGCATTCAGAGTGCCTTACCGGCGATGTATTCGGATCATTAAGATGCGACTGCAGG
>DAIQRO010000146.1:340-3709 GCA_036786155.1 Bacteroidota bacterium | reverse complement strand
AACAAGCTTAAGGCATTCAAGCTTCAGGAGAAAGGCCGTGATACTGTTGAGGCAAATCTTGAGCTTGGATTTTCACCGGATCTCCGTGACTACGGGATCGGAGCGCAGATACTGAGGGAGCTTGGCGTAAGAAAGATGCGGCTTCTAACAAACAACCCAAAGAAAGTTGTTGGACTTAATGCATACGGCATCGAGATCGTGGAGAGAGTTCCGATCGAGATTAGACCAAACGAAGTGAACGAAAGATACCTCGAAACCAAAAGAGATAAGCTCGGGCATTTGATCTTGTCCGGGCAGCATCTCATAAAAAACCAAACCAAGATCAGCAGGAAACAAACAAACTTACACTCAAAATGAAAGTATCAGAAATAATTTACCTTACAAAGTCACGGCTTGTTGAGATAGAAAAAGAGCTTATCGAGCTAAAGACCGTAGGCAGAAGGAGAATAGCCGAGAAGATCGCAGAGGCAAGAGGCCACGGTGACCTTAGCGAAAATGCCGAATATGACGCGGCCAAGGAAGCTCAAAGCCACCTTGAAATGAAAATAGGTAAGATGGAAGCTATGCTGAGCCGCGTGAAGGTCATTCACCCTGACGACATGCCTGAGGACGAGGTCTATATTCTGTCTGTTGTAAGAGTGAGAGACCTTTCGTCTGAGGAAGAGATCACATTCACGCTTGTGTCTCCTGAAGAGGCTGATTTTGAGCTGGACAAGATATCCGTAACCTCACCGATAGGGAATTCACTTCTCGGAAAGAGGATCAATGACATTGTGGAAGTTCAGGTTCCGGCCGGAGTTCTCAAGTATGAGGTCGTTTCAATTTCAAAGCTTAGCTGAACAGCATGAAGAACACAACTGCGTCTGATTTTAAGGTCGGTATATTTGTGTTTGCTGCACTGGCAATCTTTGTCTTCACTTTGTTCTACACAAAGGGACTCAGCGTAAGCCTTTCTCTGAAGGAGTATGTTGTTTACTTCCCGAAAGTAAGCGGGTTGAATGAAGGCGATCCCGTCAACGTGAACGGTGTGAGAAAAGGCGAAGTAAAGAAGATCGAACTTGAGGGTGACTCGGTCAAGATCACATTTACCATAGGCAAGGACATTAAGATAAGAAAAGATTACGAAATCTACGTTGCCGCAACAGAACTTACCGGAGGTAAGGTCTTGTATCTTGAACCCGGAAAGAGCAGTGAAATGCTTGGGGAAAATGTACCTCTTCACGGAGAAGCAACGGCTGATTTCGGAGCGCTGATGAAATCAATGGATGAGATCACCGGCCAGGTGAAGACGCTGTTGACGGAGTTCGGAAAGTCCAATGAAAACATCAACAATGTGCTTACAAATGTAAACGGAATAGTGGGGGATGAAGGGCTTAAGGCCAATATCAGGACAACAGTGTCAAATCTTCAGACAGCTTCAAACAATCTTAACAGCCTGATTTCAGAAAGCAGAAGCGGTATAAACGGGTTGACCAGCAAGGCGGGAAATACGATGGGAAATATTGATAATGCTGTGAGCTTAAACAGCGATGAACTTCAGAAAACTATGACCGAGATAAGAACCCTGACTTCGCAAGTTGATACGCTTGTTGGAAACCTCAACCTGGTAGTAACTGACCTGAAGAGCGATAGTTCTTCTGTCGGAAAGCTCATCTATGACGATGAGTTTTACAGCAAAGTGAACAAGGCGCTTACGGAAATTGAGAAACTAACAAAGAGCATCAGAAAAGGCGGCGTCAAGATCAACTTATTTTAGATCAAAGCCCACATCAATTCTGTGAATTGATCCGATATTGCCGAGAGAATTGAATGAATAGTCAAAGGAGTAATTCTCTATCGGCCTGAATCCGATACCTGCAGAGAAACCTGCAATGCCGATCGAACTTCCCGTTTTAAGATCCTGCCTTTCGCTGTTGTTGTAGCCCACCCGCAAGTCAACATTCTTGCTGATCTCAAATTCACCCCCGACAGAAATATTTGCCAGCCGGTTCCAGAAATCCTCTTCACCGGAAGCGAGATTATCGAACTCAAAGTAAACTCTCAACGGCAGATGCTCAAGCTTCTTGCTCACGCCCGCACGGAGGTCAATTGGAAGATCCTCCGAGGTGGAACCGTACTTTGAAAGTTGCGCACCTACATTCTGCAGGCTGACTCCTATATTCCACATGGAAGAGGGAATGATATATTGAATGCCGAGATCCGCCGCAAGGGCCGTTGATGAAAATTCGCCTATGTTTGAATAGATGAACTTCAGGTTAGCACCGTAATGGAAATTGTCTTTGTAAATATTCGAGTAGCCTACAAGCAGTGCCAGGTCATTTGAAGAGAACGTTCCGGTGGAAACGGAGTTCTCGTCATACTGATCGAAACTGCCGTAATTCAGGTATGAGATGCCCGCGCCGATAAATCCCGAATTGCCTAGCTTCTGGCTGTATGCTCCAACGCCGCCGTTAATATCGAGAAGGTATTTGTTGAATCCGACCTTACCCTGCCTCTTTGTAATGGTGGAGATAGCTGCCGGATTATAGAAGATGGAGTACGCGTCATCTGCTGAGGAACTGAAACTGCCTCCAAGCGCGGAAGCCCGGGCTCCTGCGTCGAGTTTAAGAAAACTGTAAACCGAACTTACCTGTGAGTATGAAGTGCCGCTCAGGAGCGCAAAGATTATCAGAGCTTTTAGTGCTGTTACGTGGATTCTCAACTTTGGACTTGTTTGATTATAGGATCGTATAGAATGTCAGCCGTTATTTGATTTGCTTTTCAGATCAATAATATGTGAAACTGCCAAGAAATTCAACTGAATCAATATCCCCCGCAATTTGGAGAAACGATACAGGCAAAGGACCTCTATTCAATATGAAATCCTCCTTCATCATTGCAAAGCCCGGTTTCAATGATGAGGAATTCCTTTACCTGCGACCGGGAAGGCCCTTGCTCCATCCGATTGCAGAAATGTTCGAGCTTTTCTGGATCGCCGCAGGCCTGTATGAAGAGTGAACCGTCGTATTCATTTCTCACAAATCCGGAAATCCCAAGATCGCCCGCATTTCTGTATGCGAAGTATCTGAAACCGACTCCCTGCACCAATCCTGAGATTCTTATTTTAAGAAGCTTCATTTGTTATTTTTCTTTTGCCGAAGAGTCCTGCTGTTTCAGATATCATTAGTCCTGCTATCATCACAATCACTGCGCCGAGCTGGCTGTTTGTCATAGTCTCTCCGAGGAGAAAGTATGCAAAGACAGAGGCGAAAACAGCCTCGAAGTTGTAAATGATTCCCGCTCTGAGCGGAGTTGTCTGCGGCTGATATTTTACCATAAGTACGAGGCTGAATAGTGGTGATTTTTCAGATGTGATCATCTGATATGTGA
>DAIQRO010000146.1:0-330 GCA_036786155.1 Bacteroidota bacterium | reverse complement strand
GAGATGTCCATTCAGATCTCTCCGAAAAGCGGTATCTCTAACAATAGGGTGGAAACGAGCCCGAGGACGCTCATTGCCGCAAACTGTCCGAATGCGAGAGGAACAAAACCGATTTTGCCAGAGAACTTTGACAGATACACGATGTGTATAGCGAATGATATAGCACAGAAGACCGTAAGTATGTCTCCGATGTTCGTCTCTCCAATATATGCACCGGTAAAAAGAAAGAGCCCGGTCATCACAAGCACTGCCCCGGCGATATTCTGAAGTCCGGGCCTGAGTTTGAGCACGAAGTATTGTGCAAATGGAATGAAGATCAGATTTACTCCT
>DAIQRO010000145.1:5371-8060 GCA_036786155.1 Bacteroidota bacterium | reverse complement strand
GATCAAGAGGTTTAGGGTCGGCAGGAATGCTCATGATCTCCTTGAATTTCCCGAGCGACTCTTCGGCTTCCCTGTAAATATTCAGAATTTTGCCATGCTCCTGATGAGGGCCGAAAATGAAGAAAGAATAAATGAACAGTGTGAAGAACTGTCCCGTAGTTATCTTCTGAGTGAAGATGAGATACATCATGAGAAGAAGAATTCCGGTGCGCAGTAAATTTACGATTGTACCCTGAATGAAGCTGAGGCTTCGTATGTATTTGACCTTCTTCAGCTCAAGCTTCAGGATCTTGTCTGTCGTTCCGTTTAGCCTGCTGATCTCCTGCGATGACAGTCCAAGGCTCTTTACCAGCTCTATGTTTCTCAGCGACTCCGTTGTTGAGCCTGCCAGGTCTGTGGTTTCTGCAACGATTGTCTTTTGAATATCTTTGATCTTCCTTCCGAAGGATGAACTCAGCCATCCGATTAGAGGAATCGCCATAAGATAAACAGGGGCGATTATCCAGTGAACCGAGAATGCGTAAATCCCAACAAAAATTACTCCGACGATCGAAGTGAAAAGAATATTGATGGATGCCGAGATAAGGCGTTCCGAATCGGCTCTGACCTTTTGCAGAATTCCGAGTGTCTGCCCGCTTCTCTGGTCCTCAAAAACGGAATAGGGAAGATTAAGCGAGTGGCTTATGCAGTCGGAGTAGATCTTCGCTCAGAGTTTCTGCGTAACAACATTGATATAATAGTCCTGAAAGTTCTTTGCAATTCGCGAGATCAGCGCTGCACCGACGGACAATGAAAGCAGGAAGCCCACTCCACGGAAGAACTCTCCGGTTGAATACTCGGTGAACTTGGTTGCGTAGTCATCAATTACATGTCTGAAAATGGCAGGGTCAAGGAGTGAGAACACCTGATTTACGGCTGCAAGCGCCAGGGAAGCCGCTATGATGCCCTTATAGTCCTTCAGATAATTGAGCAGAATTTTCATTCGGCAAATTAGCTGTACTCATTCAGTAATTCAACTGAAGTAATTGACTCAGTCCATGCACATCCGTCAACTGATGCAATGAATTGAATATCCTGGCTGATTTGAGTAATTTGCCGATTAATCATACAGACAGGACTTGAAAATGGACCGTGCAGGCGAACTTGAGAGGAAGATTGAATTTGCGGGAATTGATGCATTCCTGATAAAGAAACTGCCAAACATAAGATACCTTTGTGGATTCTCCGGAAGCGCAGGCGTTGTTCTTTTCACACGCAATTCAAGGTATTTTATCAGTGATTTCCGCTATAAGACTCAGTCGGCCGCTGAGGTTGACCCCTCATATAAGGTCATCATTTACACTCAGAACTCACTGAACTTTCTCAATGACCTTATCCCCGAAAATCAGCTGAAGAATATTGGATTTGAAGCCGACTTCATGACCTATGCGGAAGCAGAGAGTCTCAAAAAGTCTTTCCCGAAAACAGGGTTCGTACCTTTTGAGAATTTTGTGGAGAGCATCACTGTAAGGAAGAATCAACAGGAAATTGAAAAGACTAAGAAAGCTGTCGCAATCACCGACAAGGTCTTTGCAGAGCTTCTTGGAATAATAAAACCCGGCATGACGGAGAGGCAGGTTGCGGCTCACATCTCGTTCCTGCACAAAATGCACGGCGCTGACGGAGATTCGTTTGATGCAATTGTGGCGGCAGGCGAAAGAAGCGCGTTTCCACATGCAAGGCCAACAGACAGGGTCATAAAGAATGGCGAACTTCTCAAGCTCGACTTCGGATGCACCGTTCAGGGAATGAAATCTGACATGACGCGGACAATTGCTGTCGGATCGGTGAGTGATGAATGCATAAAGATCTACAACATCGTCAGAGAAGCACAGCAGAGGGCGCTTGCCAGTGTGAAAGCGGGAATCAATGCCAGGGAAGTTGACTCCGTTGCACGTGATTTCATAAAGGAAAAGGGTTACGGCAGCAACTTCGGGCACGGCCTCGGACACGGGCTTGGTTATGACATTCACGAGAAGCCTGCTCTGAATGAAAGGGCAGATTATGTTTTGGAAGAGAATAACATTATCACAATAGAGCCCGGCATCTATGTTGAAGGGGTTGGCGGAGTGAGGATAGAGGATGATGTGATAGTTACTAAGGAAGGTTGCGAGATACTGAATACATCGCCTAAAGACCTAATTACCATCTGATCAAGTTGAAAACAAAGTACGGCAAACAAATCCCCGGAAATTCCATTGAATAAGGTACTGATAGTTTCGTATTACTTTCCTCCTATGGGAATGGGCGGCGTTCAGCGCACATTGAAGTTTGCCAAATACCTCCGCGATTTTGGCTGGGAGCCCGTGGTGCTTACGGACAGTCCGAAGAAATACTATGCCGTGGATTCATATCTGCTGGATGAAGCAGTCAGATCAGGCATTAAGATCGAAAGGACCGGCGAACCGATAAACGACGCGTCCAAAATCACTGTAACTGTGCCGAACGAGAGGTTCAGAAAACTGCTCAGCAAAGGCGCGCAGTTCTTCTTCATACCCGACAACAAGAAATTCTGGAAGAAAAAGGCTTTGAAGAAGAAAGAACATATCAAATTTATTCAGCAGTGCGAAAAGCGAGGTTACAAGAAAAAACTGGCGGAACAAATTTTTGGATATAATGAAAAATTTGCAGGATACGGGATAAACAAACC
>DAIQRO010000145.1:880-5361 GCA_036786155.1 Bacteroidota bacterium | reverse complement strand
GAAGGCAGATGAGATCTGGGAAAAGTACGGCGGTTTCAATGTGGTGTATGCCACGGCGCCTCCCTACACTGACTTTCTCATAGGCCAGGAAATAAAGGCAAAGTATAAGATCCCGCTCGTAATTGATTACAGGGATGCGTGGGTTGACAGCCCTGTGCTTAACTATTATCCAACACCCTTTCACAAGATGTCAAACATGAGGCTTGAGAAAGGTGTGCTGAAGGATGCAAACAAGATCTTCACGACCAACAGGCGGGTCAAGGAACTGATAATATCGCGGTATCAGAATATTGACTATAACGAAGTGAAAATACTACCGCACGGGTTCGATGCTGAAGACTTCAGAAATGCGCAGAGCGGTGAGCTTCCGCAAAAGCCAAAGATGAGGATAACTTATTCCGGAAGTTTCTATACAAGAAATCCGAAGTTCTACCTTGAAGCGATCAGTAAATTCTTTATAAAGTATCCTGAGCTGAAGAAAGAAGTTGAGTTCTGTTTTGTCGGCGTTGCGTCGAAGGACTTTACTGCAATGACCAAGAACCTCGGGATAGACGGATATGTGAATGTTACAGGCTACGTTGATCATCTTACATGTGTAAAATACCTTATTGCATCAGATGTCCTTTTCCTCATGATCAGCCGAGGTGAAAATGATGATGCGGCATTGCCCGGAAAAGTGGGCGAATATATCGGAAGCAGGAAGAACATCATAGCCTGCGTACCCGAAGGTGTTACTAAGAAGATGCTTGAGAAGTATGATGCCGTTACATTTGCCGAAGAAGACCCAGTTGCTCTGATGGAGATATTCCATGACTATTACCTGATGTATAAAGAAGGGCGCATGCCTGTGCCGAATGAGGAAATGATCCAGCAATACGACCGCAAAGACCTCACCTACGAGCTTGCAAAGGAGCTTAACCTGCTTGTTGATATTGAGTAACGATTCCGCATTCTCAAAATGAAGATTTTGATTATTGGCAGCGGAGGAAGGGAGAATGCCCTTGCTTGGAAAATATCAATCTCAAAGTCATTTCTGGAGTCAGGATCCGAACTCGTCTGCGCGCCCGGCAATCCGGGAATTGCAAGATTCGGAAAATGCATTGAGATCAGGTCGGATGATACTGATGCGATCTGCGCATTTGCGGAAGAAGCCGGCATAGAATTGATCGTGATAGGTCCTGAAGTGCCGCTTGCACTTGGTCTTGCTGATAAGCTGAGATCATTGGGCATGCTTGTCTTTGGGCCTGACAAAAATGCGGCTGAGATAGAATCGAGCAAGATTTTTGCCAAGGAGCTGATGAAGAAGCACGGTATTCCCACCGCACGGTTCAGACGTTTCGGCAGACGGGACGAAGAGGATGCAAAGACATTCATAGGAAACTCCCGGTTGCCACTAGTATTTAAGGCTGACGGACTGGCTTCGGGTAAGGGAGTGATAATTGCAGAGACAATGATTGATGCTGAGTCTGCACTTCATGAGATGCTCTCGGAGGATTCTTTCGGCAAGTCCTCGGACAAATTCATAATTGAAGAATACCTGGAAGGCGAAGAGGTGTCGGTGTTTTGCATTACTGACGGAGATAGTTTTGTGCTTCTGCCTTTCTCTCAGGATCACAAGCGCGCCGGCGAAGGCGAAACGGGGAAGAACACCGGTGGCATGGGAGCAGTAGCGCCGGTAAAAAAGTTTATGTCGGCTGATCTGGAAAAGAAGATCAGCGATAGGATCATTGAACCGGTTCTGAAGGCAATGAGAGATGAAGGAAGAAAATTCTCGGGATGCCTTTACTGCGGGCTGATGATCTGCAACGGCGAACCATTTGTGGTGGAGTTCAATTGCAGGTTCGGCGATCCTGAAACGCAGTCTGTTCTTCCCCTTATCAGTTCAGACTTTCTCGAAATGCTCATCGCTTCAGCCTCAGGCAACCTAAGGCAGTATTCAATTGAAACGAATGGATTGTATTCATGCTGTGTTGTGGCCGCTTCAGGAGGATATCCGGGCGAATTCAGAAAAGGGGCAGGAATTCATGGATTGGATGAAGCTGAGGAAATCGCGCTGGTCTTTCATTCAGGCACTATATTGGAAAGCGGTGTATTGAAGACATCCGGAGGCAGGGTGCTGTCTGTTGTCGGACTTTCAGAGCATTCGATCGATGATGCCGCAAGGAAGGCATACGAAGCGCTTGCACGTATCAGGTTTGAATCTATATACTTCAGAAGGGACATTGGCTGGAGATTAAAGGCAAAGGAGAATACGCAATGAACATACTTGTAACAGGAGGTACCGGTTACATCGGCTCACATACGGTTGTTGAACTTCTGGGAGCAGGGCATGTCGTAGTGATAGTTGACAATCTTTCAAACTCAAAGGAGTTTGTAGTTGACAGGATCGAGGAGATAGCCGGAGTCAGGCCTGTTTTTGTCAAAGCAGACCTCAGGGATGAGGTTGCTTTAAGAGCCGCTTTTTCAGATCATGGAAAGATAGATTCGGTCATTCATTTTGCGGCATTCAAGGCAGTCGGCGAGTCGGTAGAGAACCCGCTTCTTTACTATGACAACAACATATCCGGAATGATCAATCTTCTCAAAGTGATGAACGATTTTGGGGTCGGAAGCATGGTGTACTCAAGTTCGTGTACGGTTTACGGTGAAGCGGGTAAACTTCCGGTTGACGAGCAAAGTCCAATTAAGAGGGCGGAATCCCCTTATGGTTATACAAAGCAGGTTGGAGAAAGGATGCTGGAGGACCTTGCTGCATCGCGCGGCTTCAACTCCATAATTCTCCGCTACTTCAATCCGACAGGCGCGCATGATTCAGCTCTCATAGGCGAACTGCCGCTTGGAGTTCCAAACAATCTTGTTCCTTACATTACCCAAACCGCTATCGGAGAAAGAGAAATACTGACCATTAACGGAAATGATTATGACACACCCGACGGAACAAACATTCGCGATTATATTCATGTGGTTGACCTTGCGATCGCGCACCTGCGGGCTCTTGAAAGACTAAGCGATGGAAAGAATGCGGAAAAGTTTGAGGTATTCAATCTTGGTACCGGCAGAGGGAACTCAGTCATGGAAGTGATAAAGACCTTTGAAGATGTTACCGGAATCAGGCTCAATTACCGGATAGGGCCGAGAAGGGCCGGAGATGTTGTCAGCATCTACTCCGATACAAAGAAGGCAAATGAAAAGCTTGGCTGGAAAGCTGAGCGCGATCTTGCCGACATGATGCTCACCTCATGGAACTGGCAGAAGGCAGTGAGCGGGTCAAACGAAAAGACTAACGGATAAAATTTGAACGATACTGAATTGCTTGTAAACGGAGTGCTCTCCGCAAACAAGAGAATGATGGCAAAAGCACTCAGCAGGGTTGAGAATGAAACTTCCGACAGTGAGATTATTCTTCAGAAGTTGTTCAGCCATACCGGTAAGGCTCACAGGATCGGCATTACTGGCCCTCCGGGTGCAGGCAAGTCTACACTGACAAATAATCTCATAAAGGTTATCACCGGAAAAGGTAAGAAGGTAGGAGTGATAGCAGTTGATCCCACAAGCCCTTTCACTGGAGGTGCTTTGCTTGGAGACAGGATACGGATGCAGGAGTCCGGGCTTCTTGAGAATGTGTTCATAAGGTCAATGGCAACAAGAGGCAGTCTTGGCGGCTTGTGTAAAAATGTAGTTGAAGCCTGCGATGTTCTTGATGCATCCGGTATGGATTTCGTTATCATTGAAACGGTTGGAGTAGGACAGTCTGAACTTGACATTGCGCAAACTGCTGACACGGTGATAGTGGTTCTTGTTCCGGAATCCGGAGATGCCGTGCAGGCTATGAAAGCCGGGCTTATGGAAATTGCAGACATATTCGTGCTCAATAAGTCGGAAAGGGAAGGGGCGGATGCAGTTGCGGCCACTATCAAGAACATCATTCACCTTAAGCCCCCCTCTGAAGACGGCTGGATCATAAATGTGCTTAAGACTGTAGGAAGCAGGAATGAAGGGACGGCAGAGCTCTTTCAGGAAATCGTGAAGCACAGGGAACATCTTGATTCGACTGGATTTCTTCAGATCCGCAGGAAGAGGCATTTGGAGAATAAGGTGATAGATCTGGTGAACAACAGGCTCAGAGTGAATTTCTGGGACAAGTCACGAAAGGAGATGCTGGAAGGCCGCCTGGACAGGATGATCTCGAAACAGGAGGATCCTTATTCCTTTGTAGAGAGCATTATAAGGTAAGCGCTCAGCATCAAAGTTGAGTAAATTCATTGATTTTCGAGGTCAAATGCTTTAGCTTAAAAGTTCAAAACAACAAAAAAATCAAAACATACCAATAAAAGGAGCAATCTTAATAAATGGCAACCAGTAAGCAGGAACAGCATCACAATACCGGAATAATGAACAAGATGAGGGACAAGATGCCTCTGATCATCATATTGCTCATCATTGCATTCCTTGCCACAATCGTATTCGAATGGGGTATGAAT
>DAIQRO010000145.1:0-858 GCA_036786155.1 Bacteroidota bacterium | reverse complement strand
CGGAGGACAGGTCGATGCTTTTGCGAAGGTTAACGGTACGGAGATCACATACCAGGAGTTTGAAAGGATCGTTCAACAGCAGGCAGATCAGATGAGACAGCAGTCCGGTAAGGATGTGGATGATGCAACCCTTTCGAGCATCAGGGATCAGGTCTGGAACAGCCTTGTGTCACAGGCAATCACTAAGCAGGCGATTGAAAAGTACGGCATTACGGTCTCAGACAAGGAAATACTGGACTGGATATACAACCGTCCCGAAACATTGCCGGACCCGATAAAGAGAAATTTCATTGACTCCACGGGAGTGTTCAACGCCGCGTTTTATCAGCAGGCGCTTGGAATGAAGAACAAGGAAGCCACGCAATTCTGGTCACAGGTTGAGAACTACCTGCGCGAGACACTTATGTCGGAGAAACTTCAAATGATACTTGGACAGGGTGTGGTTGTTTCCGAGGAGGACGTCCTTCAGAAATATAAGGATGATAATCTGATGGCAAACATGGCTTATGCGTTTCTTGACCTTAACACTGTTACAGACTCGTCACAGTTTGCAGTTACGGATGCCGAGATGAAAGAATATTTTGATAAGAACAAGGACGATTTCAAGCAGGAGGAAGCTGTTAAACTCAAGTATGTTCAGTTTATTGACAAGCCGTCTGCTGAAGATTCCGCGGCGCTTCTGAAGACGATGGAGAGATTCAGAAAGGACCTGCAGACAGCAAATGTCGAAGACTCTTCTCTCATCAAGCTTGTTATGGAGAATTCGAGCGTATCATGGAATCCGGATTTTCAGAAATCAAACAACTTTGAAGCGCCGGTTTCAAAATTTCTTTTCAGGGCAGCTCCGGGTGAAATATC
>DAIQRO010000144.1:0-8073 GCA_036786155.1 Bacteroidota bacterium | reverse complement strand
AGGGGCAATGACATCGGAATGATCTTTCAGGAACCGATGACTTCGCTGAATCCTGTTTTCACATGCGGAGATCAGATAGGAGAAGCCGTCATGCTTCATCAGAAGCTCACCAAAGAAGAGGCAAAGGCAAAAGCAATAGAGATGCTCCGGCTTGTAGGCATTCCCGCACCCGAACAGAGATACAACGAGTATCCTCATCAGCTTTCCGGAGGAATGAGGCAGAGAGTGATGATCGCCATGGCGCTGTCCTGCAATCCAGACCTGCTCATTGCAGATGAACCTACAACAGCTCTTGACGTCACGGTTCAGGCACAGATTCTCGAGCTGATAGGCAAACTGCAGAAAGAGCTTGGAATGGGTGTCATAATGATCACACATGACCTTGGAGTGATCGCAGAGGTGTGCACGAAGGTTGCCGTAATGTACGCTTCCAAGGTAGTCGAGTACGGAACCGTTGACGAGATCTTCTACAATCCAAAACATCCCTACACAATCGGACTGATGAGCTCAATTCCGAAGCTCAATAAGAAAAAGGCCAGGCTGGCAACTATAGAGGGAAGTGTTCCTCCTCCAACGCATTATCCTGTGGGTTGCCATTTCTGCACGAGATGCACTTATGCCGTTCAGAAATGCTGGGATCAGGAGCCGGCTCTTGAAACCGTTGGCCCGAATCATACAGCGGCATGCTGGAGGATCGGCGAACTTGATTTCTCTAAGAAGGCGGACGAAGTAACCGCCTGAGTTCAGTTCCGTTTCAAAGCAGATCAGAGATACGGAACTCAACCGGAATACATCCGCACCATACAATTCAATGATCCATCTTTCATTCCTTAACCTGCCAATTTAGAATTGGCACATTTCGGTTTATTGATTCACATAAGCATGATCACTGAGCTGTGGTTGTGAGGAAAAAATCTGAATTGGATTTGGAATGGGTTCAAGCTAATATCTGATATGAACATAATCATCAGAAACGCCTCACAGGTTGTCACTTGCTCCGGCAGATCCTTGCCGATGGCCGGTAAGGCGCAGTCGGAGATCGGAGTTATTTTGAACGGCAGTGTGATCATATCGGGAGAGAAGATCGCCTTTGCAGGTTCCGAAAGTGAGCTGATGGCTTTCCTTTCAGAGGAGAAGCCGGAGATTGACATAGAATATGATGCGGAGAACAAGGTTGTAATGCCCGGGTTTGTGGATTCTCATACGCATTTCGTATTTGCAGGTTCACGTGAAGATGAATATGAGATGAGGCTCGCAGGCAAGTCGTATAAGGAGATAGCGGATTCCGGCGGGGGGATTTGGTCAACTGTTATGCAGGTCAGAAATTCCTCCGAAGAGGAGCTTGCAGTTGCTTCGCTCCGGAGGCTTGAGAAGTTCTTTCAGTACGGCACAACCACGGTGGAGGGTAAATCCGGTTACGGGCTCGATGCCGGAAATGAGCTTAAGATGCTCAGAGTTCTGAACCTGTTGTCACAGGAGAATCCGCTCGGCATGGACATTGTCCCGACCTTTCTCGGAGCACACTCCGTGCCCAAAGAGATCTCCAAAGCTGATTACATTGAACTCATTTGCAGGGACCTCATACCTGAAGTTGCCGGCGGCAACCTTGCACGGTATATTGACATATTCATTGAAGAGGGTTATTTCGATGCGGAAGATGCGGGGCGGATTCTCGGCAAAGGAAGGGAATACGGGCTCAAGCCGAGAACTCACATAGATCAGTTCAATTCAATCGGCGGCACCAAGGCAAGCCTGACTCACGGCGCTGTTTCTCTTGATCATCTTGAGGTCATGGCAGATTCGGACATAGGCTTGTTGAGATCGCACAATGAGAAGGCAGAACGCAAGACTACAGCAGGACTTCTTCCAGGCGTATCATACTTCCTCGGAATTCCTTATGCTCCTGCAAGGAAACTCATTGACGCGGGAGTGCCGGTCCTAATCGCAACGGATTTTAATCCAGGCAGTTCGATGAGCGAGAATATGCAGATGATGATGTCGCTTGCTTCAACGCAAATGAAAATGTCTGCGGAGGAGATCATCACATCTGTTACGATCAACCCCGCATACTCTCTCGGACTTGAAGACAGGATCGGCAGTATCGAGCCGGGAAAGCAGGCGGATATTCTGGTCTTTGACATTCCTTCGTACAAATACATAATCTACAATTTCGGTGTGAATAATCTTGAATGTGTGATAAAGAAGGGGAGACCGTTCAGGATCAGCGAATTTGCACCGCTTACTAATTCAGGAACATGAGCAGAATCATCTTCATAATATTGCTGACACTGATTGCAGGAAGCAGCAGCTTTTGCAGGAAAGCAAATCCACCGGGAACAAATGTCACAACATCCGGAGGACAAAATGTCCAGGTTGAAAAAGGCGATACGCCTTACTCAATAGAAGTGTTTGCAGAAGGCCTCTCTGTTCCGTGGAGCATGGTCTTCACGGATTCGGCAAGGATGCTTCTGACCGAACGGACGGGCAGTCTCAGGCAAATAGTTGACGGCAAGCTATTCGAAAAACCGCTGAAAGTATTTGAAGATGTTGCCGCCGATGGCGAAGCAGGCCTGATGGGGCTTGCAGTGGATCCGGATTATGCGAACAACAAGTACCTCTACTTATCTTATGCGTACGAATCCGGAAACGGAATGAAAGTGAAAGTGGTGAGATTCAGGGACGGAGGAGACATGCTGTCAGAGGAGAAAGTGATCTTCGATAACATTCCCGCAGAGTCATATCACGCAGGGTGCAGGATCAAGTTCGGACCGGACGGTAAGCTCTATGTGACTACGGGAGATGCCGGCGAAAGGGAACTCTGCCAGGACAAGGACAACCTGTACGGAAAGATCCTTAGAATAAATTCCGATGGTACTGTTCCCGACGACAATCCATTTCCCGGAAATCCGGTTCGGAGTTACGGACACAGGAATCCTCAGGGAATTGACTGGTATCCTGGAACACAGATCATGTATTCTACTGAGCACGGCCCTTCCGGCTTTGACGGTCCGGGGGGCGGAGATGAAGTTAATGTGATCGTGAAAGGTGGAAACTACGGTTGGCCTGAAGTTTCGCATGAGGACAGCAAAGAGGGAATGATCTCTCCAGTACTTGTATACACGCCGGCCGTAGCTCCGGCAGACTGCATGTTCTACAGGTCGGGAGTGATTGAGCAGTTCAGAAACAATCTGTTCATTGCATGCCTGCGCGGCAATGCGGTCATCAGGGTTGTGGCGGATGAGAATGATCCGGGAAAAGTGGTGAGTGCGGAAAAGATGAATGACATAAAGCACGGAAGGATTCGTGAGATCGCGGAAGGCCCCGACGGCAGTATCTATTTTTCCACAAGCAACCGTGACGGCAGGGGAAGGCCTGCTGAGAATGATGACAGGATATTCAGAATAAGGGCGAAGTAGAATCCCGGCCGACATTAAGCGGCCGCGGAGCGGTTAGTTGACTTTAGGAAGTTCTAAAGATGTGTCCTTCGATTCAATCTCCCTCCAGATCTTCTGGCAGGGAAACTGATTTTCGTAAAGTGCGCGTGATATCATCACGGAATCTATTCCCATTTTTTCCAGGTCCATGACTTTCTTCAGGTCGTTGTAAGAAGAGATCCCGCCCGCAGAAGTGATCTTCAGCTTTGTGTTTTGTGCGATCTCCATGAGCCGCTCAACATGCGGACCCGAAAGATTTCCGACCCTCGTCACATCCTGATAGATCACCCTCTTCACACCCAGCGCTTCCATCGTTTTTGCAAATTCGAGCGGAGTGACATTCGCATAGTTTATCCAACCGTCCATTACAACGTTGTTCAGCTTTTCATCAATGCACACAGCAAGCTTCGAGGCGGAGAACTCATCGAGGAACTGTCTGATAAGATCATGATTGGTTAGCGCGGCAGTCCCCATCACTACTCTGTAAACTCCCAGCTCTTCTATCACCCACCTTGCGGTCTCAATATTTCTTACTCCGCCGCCAAGCTGAATCGGAACGTCAATTGAAGTCGTGATCTCTCTGATCAAGCCTGCATTCCTCATGTCACCGTAAATGGCGCCGTCAAGATCAGTGATATGAATCGCCTTAAAATTTTCTTTCCTGAAAAGCTTGGCTATCTTGATCGGGCTTTCGGAATAAAACTCGGTGTTTTCCTCGAGGCCCTGTATCACCCTCACGCACTTTCCGTCTTTTATGTCAATGACCGGAATTACCAGCATGGCTATTTCCTCACTATGGCAACTTTTCCCTTGCCAACTTTGCTGCCGTCGCTGTTGAATGCTACTATGATGTAAACTCCCGAAGGTGCAAGCTCACCGTTGCTGTTCTGTCCGTTCCATGATGCGATCCTTCCGCCGGGCGATTCAAACTCTGTGAAGATGCTTCCGCTTACAGACATGATCTTGATGCTTGAATTTTCCACAAGCCCGTCAATCTTAAGGTTAACTGATGAAGGGATAACATACGGATTCGGTGATACTATGATCTTGTCAAAATCGTTAACGGGTTCAACAGCATCCGTCTTATACGAAGACAATCCGTTTTGAGTCCCGAAGTATGCCCTGCCGTTCTTGGAACTGATGGCTATGGTATTTACCTTGTTGGCCAGAAGCGGAGTTTGCGAAGCGTTCAGCTGCTGTATCAGAGTTGCGCCGTCAGATGAAAGGTGAAAAACTCCGTTTGATTCCGTTCCGATCCACTTGTCATTGAGAATGTCATTTGCGATCGTCACGCAGTTCTCTGTGAAAGGCACCCGAAGATTTCCGGAAATGATCCCGAGCTTCTGCGGCCTTGGCGGAGAAGAAGGATTTTGTATGGCTCCGAGCGGATTTGCAATTATGAACACTCCGTTGTTGGTTGTGATCCATACTTCATTGTTCTTTTCCACAATGAGGTAAGTGATGTTCGTGATCTCAGAGCCGAACTCTCCGATATCGTAGAAGCCGTAAATGTCATCGGCAGGATTCTCGATCGAACCGTTCTCGTTGAAGAAATATACTCCCTAACGTGAACCCGCTGTAACAACCCACTTTGTATTGTATGAATCAACAGCTATCTGCGATAGTATTGACGCCGCTATGGAAGAAGGATTCAGGAATCTGAGCCACTGATCTCCGTAATATGCGTACATTGAACTACCCGAATTCGTGCCGAAGAAAGTTACCCAGAATGCTCCGTTGAGATCGTAAGCGCCTCCGTAGGATGCGCAGAAGTTCGGGTCATTTGAGATGCCGGGAAGTATGGAGTTGGAAGGATTGAAGTTCATTATCTCGCTTCCCCTGATCATTGTAGGGCCGCCGCCGAAGCCGAGGGCCCACACGGTACCGTTTCCGTAGACTATTTTCTGAAACCAGTTGGAATTGCCGATCTCCGGATGAGTGCTGAGATTATAGTTTTCCCATTTGTTGCCGTCAAACCTGTAAAATCCGTTTGTCGGCAAACCACCCGCTGCCCAGATACTGCCGTCGTCATCCAGTGTTACCTGGCTGAAGATGTTCGTGTATGGGCTGTTGGGGAAAATATAATCAAAGTTGCCGTTGATTCTGATCCCGTTGTCTGTGTACCCGGAAACTATCCAGTCGTTCCGGCTGTCTCTCGCAAGCACTGAATAGCTTGCAGGATCGAGGTACTCAGATACATTTGGTAGATCCGAAAGCGGGGCAACGAGAAGGTTGCTTCCGCCAATGAAGAAGATCCAGTCATTCATCAGCTGAATGTCCTTTGTGGCTCGCGAGGAAACGTTGCCATTCGGGTATGGAGCCCAGCTTGTTCCGTTGAAGTAACTGAACCCGCCGTCAGACCCGGCAAACACAAGCTGGCCCGATGTCTCCACAGTCCTCACCTCGGCGTTGAGCGGAGCAACGTTGTAATTTGACCATGATGCAGGATTGTTGAGATTCGAATTGACATAATTGCCCCATGCAACGCCTGATTTAGTGGCGGCGTAAAGCAGATTGCCGCTTGATGCAAGAGCGTAAACAGTGGTGTTTACCGGAAAGCCGCCGAGCTTGTAATACGGAGCGTCAATGAACGTGAGATTGCTTACGGAAACCTTGTGTATCCCGTAACCTGTGGCAACAAACATGAAGTTGCCGACCGGATAAAGGAAGTTTATGATCTTGTTTGATTCGGTGGAGTTCTTGATGTCGAAAATATATTTCCAGGAAGATGAACCAAGATCAAGGATGGAAATCGATCCGTCCGAGGCGCCGATCCATAGCCTTCTGTTCCTGTCTATTGCAAGTGAAGTGAGATTGATGTTGATCAATCCGTCCAGATTGGAATATTTCTTCACCACTGCTCCGGATTGATTGTCAACTGCAAACAGTCCGCCTTTTGATGCGCAGTATGTCTGGTTGCCGGCCGAGTCATAGGCAATGGAGGTTACGCTCTTAAGGTCTGTGTAGTTTATCCACTGGGCTTCCTGCGAATAGCCTGCGCCTGCAAATAAGAGCATAAGCAGAGCCGGAATGAATCTCGAGATCATTTTGTCAGAAGTTTTGCTTGTTCAAAAAGGCGTAAGCAGAAGCTATGGCATGAAGTGAATTTTGAAAAATGGCATATTTGGTTCTGAAGATCCTGATAAGCCTGGTCAGTTAATTATCACAACGCTTGTGTAAACATTGTTATCCTTCACGGCGTCATTTGAGTTGTTATACGGGTCTATGGTGAATGTAAGATCGTAAGTTCCCGGACCGCCATTGCCGCCGGGGCCGATCACCACATTGAATGTGAATGTCTGCGTCTGGTTGTCGTCAAGGGCATTCATGTTTTCGAAATTGTTCACCTGCGGATCTGTTGCTCCTCTTCTTACCATCTTCAGATTGACCTGCGTCTGAGTTGACCTGTCAGCGGGGCAATCAGTTGTGGAGTTGTTTGCCACAGTGAACGTCAGTGTAAAATTCTGATTTACATCGGCCGATGCCGGGAATGATTGAGATGTAAGCCGCAGGTCCGGCCTGCCGTTGTCTCCGCAGCAGGATGCGAAAAATACTGAAAGTGCGAACAGGGCGAAAACCTGAAGAGCTCTCATTGTCTTATACACGGTTCAATTGTTTTCATTAAAAATAGCAACTTGCATCCGGATTATAAACACTCAAAAGGATTTGAAGCCGGCCTGTGAAATTTCTCACTGGCCGGCTTCGCTTATTCAGACTTATTTTATAAGAAGCATCTTCCTTGTATCCGCAAACCCTTCCGTGATGAGCCTGTAATAGTAAACACCACTCGGATAGGATGCCCCGGTGAATGTTGCCCTGTAGCTTCCGGGACTAATTACATCATTTGCGATTACCTCGATCTCCTTGCCAAGCATGTCGTAAACTGCCAGCTTCACTCGTTGAGTCTTTGCCACATCAAATGTGATTATCGTTGAAGGATTGAACGGATTCGGATAGTTGTAACCGAGGCCGAACTTCTCCGGAATAATTGATGAGATCTGGCTGATGCTTACATTGGTCCTCTTGAGAGTAAGTATGTTCGCATTTGATGATTGCGTGGAATCGTATCCGTTATAAGCCCATGCCCTCCAGGAACATCTCACCGAGTCGCCCGTCGTTCCAAATGTGCTTGCAAGCGAATCAAGCAAACTGTTGCGGATGCTGAGAACTGAATCCGCCCCGTTGTTATCGCTTGTGAAAATGTAATCGAGAGTCGTGCCTATCCTTCTGATCTTCAACTTGTACCTGAGTGAAGGATGGCTTCCTGCCCGGTTCCATGTGAATCTCTCAAGGTTTGAATTATTGGACGATGTCTGTATGCTTGATAGTGAAGGCGGTGAAACGACTGTGTAAGGAACGTATGTAAGAACGATCCTGAACGCCGCATCGCTTGTATCACCCTGTGCAGGATTTGCCGAATTCAGAACTCTCACTCTTGCCTGATCCGTAAAACCTATGTAAGGCACTGTCCATGCGAACTCTCTCTGCTGTGCCGGCAAATTGTTTTGAATCACATTCCATGTTGATCCGTTGTTCGTTGAATATTCCAGATTGACACTGCCGCTCAGTGATGTGCCCCAGTAATTTCTCGCAGTTGACAGAGTCCTGAATGTTTCGCCGCCGTTGGGATATGCAGTGA
>DAIQRO010000143.1:2710-8100 GCA_036786155.1 Bacteroidota bacterium | reverse complement strand
CAACTCATAACAGTAATTTGCAACAAACATTCAACCAACTAAAAGAAAGGAATAGAAGAGCAAGTACTTTACACTTCCCCAAAACGTCTTCAAAGCAAGAGCAACGCATTTCCAAAAAACTTTTCAAAAACTAAAACAAAGAAAAAATGAAAAGTCTATCCGCTCTCTTGATCGCCGTTTTCTGTTTCGGAATCTTCACCGGATCTTTTGCAAAGGATGATCCGAAGAACACTGCGAAACAATTCAACAGCAACACATCCAGGCAAGTTGTAACACAAAGCGATCACAACAATCCGGTTACTGTCACAGGCGTTCCTTATTACTTTGACAACTTCAATTTCACAAATGATTCAGTAGGCCTTGCTTCAAGAGGATATACTACATACAGAAACGGTACGGCTTCCGGAAGTACTCTTGGTGTTCAGACCTGGTTTCAGGGTAATGCAACTGTTTTTCCCGCTAACAGCAGTCCCGACACAAGTTATGTAGCGTCAAACTACTTGTCAGCGGGAACTTTCGGCAATATTGACAACTGGCTTGTGCTTCCTCCGCTCAATGTTGTATCGGGTGATTCTTTGTTCTTCTACTCAAGGTCTGTAACGGGTAACCCGTTCCCGGATTCAATGAGAGTAATGTACAATCCAACAGGTGCAACTCTCCCGAGTGATCCGAACTGGGTTGAACTCGGCAGGTTCCTGGTAACACCTGCGGGTTCATGGGAGCTTCGCGGATTCAGGGCTCCTTCTTCTGGATTTACCGCCACATGGGCGATCAGGTATGCAGTTGTAGACGGAGGCGCAATTGGAGACAACAGCAATTACATCGGAATTGACGACATAGTTGTTTCGAGAGATCAGCCGCTTCCGGTTGAACTCGCAAGCTTTACATCATCAGTTACGGGCAGCAGTGTAACACTCAACTGGTCAACTACTTCCGAAGTGAACAACTCCGGATTTGACATTGAAAGATCATCAAACGGCGTATGGAGCAAAGTTGGTTCAGTGAACGGCAATGGAACAACTTCTTCCGTCAGCAACTATTCATTCACCGATAGGGGACTTGCAACAGGCACTTACAGCTACAGGCTGAAGCAGGTTGATTTCAACGGCAACTACGAATACTTCAACCTCAGCAGTGAAGTTGTTATTGGTGTTCCTTCGGAGTTCAGCCTCGCGCAGAATTATCCGAATCCGTTCAATCCGGCAACCACTATCAGCTTCCAGCTTCCGGTTGCAGGCAATACTGTCCTTGCAATATATGACATGAACGGTAAGGAAGTGAAATCGCTTGTTAACAGTTTCAAGGAAGCCGGTTACTATTCGGTAAGTCTGAATGCATCAGACCTTTCAAGCGGCATTTACTTCTACAGTTTAAGGTCAGGCAACTTTGTACAGACAAAGAAGCTCTCTCTTGTGAAGTAACTCAACAATAAAAATAATTTACAACAGAGCCGTGAAGTTAAATCTTCACGGCTTTTTTTATCTCATTCAACCGAATCTCATTAATGATGTGTTAACCAATTCGCACAACACACCTCCTCAACCCTCTCCCCCCTTTCGGCAGAAAGGGGTGCCGGGGGGGATTCCCTTTTTTCTCCAAATCCAATGTCATAACTTCATCCGCGCTACTGTTGAACAACTAACGACACCCATGAAGATAAGATACAAACCCCGCCTGCGGTTCTTTGCCCGGAAACTTCGTAATGACCCCACTCTTGCAGAGTCCATATTATGGAAACTGCTCAGGAAAAAGAAAGTGAACGGCTACATCTTTCTGAGACAAAGCCCCATCCACTCTTACACCGTTGATTTCTTCTGCTATAAACTCAATCTGATAATAGAACTCGACGGTGAGTCACATATAGGAAGAGAAGAAAAAGATCTGAAGAGACAAATGGAATTAGAATCTATGGGCTACAAAGTGATTCGCTTCAAAAACGAGGAAGTTCTCTGCAATTGTGCTGCGGTCATAAATAGAATTGAAGAGGTGATTTCCGAACTTAATCCCCCTCCCCCCTTTCGGTAGAAAGGGGCCGGGGGGATTCCCTTTCGCCAGTAAGTGAGTGTCCGTGCGATTATCGCTATAGCCCAGCAAACTTTCTCAACCCCCTCCCCCCTTTCGGTAGAAAGGAGGCCCGGGGGATTATGGCCTTACAACACTCACAAAAATAAACGCATTGTTCTCCGCAATCCCAAGATCAGTCGCATCCACATAGTCATTACCGTCAAGGTCTTCAGGCAGATATCCTCCGAGAAACTGGAACGCAGCATTGTCTATTCGCGACATGTCATTGCCATCCACTATTCCGTCTCTGTTCGCATCCCCGGAAAACATTGCCCATTTCCCGAATACAAGTTTCATGTTTCCGCCGTAAGCCTGCAGTTGCGACGAGGTCATGTCAAACACTGTAGTCTGCCCTCTGTTAATGCTAAGCGGAACGGCGCTCCAAGTTTCAATTGAATTCCGGTGAACAACTTGCAGATAATAACTTCCGCTGAGTGCATTCGTGAAATTGAGACTAGCGCTACCGTTGCTGTCAAGATATGCAATGCAGGAATCTACGGCGATGAATGGATATGCCTGATCGCAAAGCTTCACTCTTACTGTGTCTCTCACTTGTGAAACGCCGTCATAGAATCCCTCGATGCCGGCCGTAACATTGAGGATCGCGGGAGGCTGAGTAATGTACCCCTTTCTTATCCCGTTGCCAAAACTCGTAACCCAAACTTCATTCGGATGATGCGGATTGTAAATTATCCTCTCCGGCTGTCTGAACGTGTAGCTTAAAACCTGTGTGAATGCCGGAACAGGTGCGTTGATGTTGTTGCTGTACCAGAGGCCGTCAACTTCGGTTGACATGTACATCTCATTCGGATCAACAGGGCTTATGGTGCATGATCCTACACGGTCAAGACTGTTGATCCTTGTCCAGCTTGTACCGCGGTTTGTGGTCTTGTATAGCCCGCCAAGTCCGTTAGGCGGCCCACCCCAACCGCTGAATACACAGCCGTACCAGGTGTTCTGCAATGCATCATGCGGATCAACCACAACATCTTTTGTCCAGTAGAGCATGCCCGGAGCAGATCTGTCTGTCCAACTGCTTCCTCCGTTTGTGCTGATGAACACACCTGAGCTTGAAGTGAATGCTCCCGAGGTATTCCTGCGGCCGGAATATGAACATAACAGTGTTCCGTCGTTAAGCACCCTGATGTTGAAAGGATGGCCTTCCGTTCTCGGAGGATTGCTCAGCTTTGTCCATGTGGATGATGATCCGTTCTGAATGTATGAATAGATTATTATTCCACCGAGAGTGCTGTGGATCACACTTGCATACATCCTGCTTTGATTGTTCGGATCAAGCGCAAGCCAGATGACTGGATGTGCAAAATCATGAAGCACTGACCAGTTTGCTCCTTTGTTGCCGGAATAGAGGATTGCTCCCGTTCCGCTGTTGATCCTCGAATCCGTAAGGTAAGTGCTTTGATACATGTCATGCACAGATGAAGTCGCGCCGTACAACACGCCGGTTGAAGGATGCTTAAGTGCATGATACATAGTGTTGTAGCTGTGTCCGGAGTAACCAAAGGACCACTTCTCTCCTTTGTCGGTTGTGCGCGTCCCCTTTATGTCAGAGTAACACCCGAACATATTACTTGAATCTGCCCACACAAGCCACCAACAGCTTGTATTCTCGAGTCCGGTGGTGGAATAAAACTTTCCCTTCGGTGTCGGCTGATTCATCGGATTTTGGTCAGCGCTGTCAACGTAAGCCTGCTTCCATGTAATGCCTCCGTTTGTTGAGAGATGCGGGAATCCCAGATCAGTCAGAAGCAAATAGTTCGGATCGGAAGGGGAGCACTGAAAACCGAGAGCATACTCACCGTATGACCAGCCCCTGTCACCGCTGAATCCGCTCCAGCCGGTGAATATGTTCTGATTGTTTGTGGTAAGCAATGTGTTTGTCCAGTTTGTCCCCGCATTTGTTGTCCTGTAAACTACAGGATCGCCGGCATCGCTTCCGCCGGCCAGATAAGCTGTGTTTACGTTTGTGCGGCACATTGATACAAAGAAGGGATTATGAGATGCAGCTATTCCGGATATCCTTTGTGTCCAGGAAGTCTGTCCCCACTCAAGTGTGTAAACATTTCTGAACGAGCTGTGGTCGGCGCCTGTCACTCCGGGATAAACATCTCCGCTTCCGAGTGTAACACAATAGAATCTTAATGTTGATCCTTCCTTAGCGCCTGCAAAAGATACGACGGCTTCTGTTGACGGAATGCCGGTGATTGAAGACAAAGCAAAAGATGCGCCTCCGTTTGTTGAAACAAGCAGGCCGTTGTCGAGCCCGGCAAATATGTTATTGCCGTCAAAGAACATTCCGGCCACATAGCATCCGTTTGCATTCGAATATTTCTGCGTGAATGTATTGCCGCCGTTGGAGGAGAAGTAGAGAGTTGTGTAGTCAGACACAAGCACAACCGATGAGTTTTCGTTGCTTGCGTTCAGACTGTATGCTCCGCCGTAAGTCGGATCAGATGCAAGTGCGAACCAGTTAAGGCCGCTGTTTGTGCTTTTGAACGGAGTCATAAGGTCATCTGCAAAGTTGATGCAGTAAAGTAACTGCAGGTCATTTGTAAACCTCACGTTTGCGCCGTTGTTTCCTGTGATGTTTGTGAATCCTGCATCTTTCCAGGTTGCGCCTAGGTCGGTGGTCTGGAAGAGTTCGCTCATGTCGCAGGCGATGTATGCCTCGCTGTTGTTGTGCGGATTGAAACTCGGAGAGAAAAGCGCTCCTCCTCCTCCGGGTCCCCGGGCATGCCACTCGCTGATCTGAGAATTCGCATCAGCGTATGCGGTTAAGAGCAGAAGGAAGAACAATAGTTTTGGGGATTTAAGGTCAATAAATTTCTTCATGAGAATGATGTGTTAGAAGTTTAAAGATCAAATCCTGAATCATATTACTCAATTCATCATAAAGATAAAAGCGGATTGAATCATCCAGCCGCTATGGAAAAATCCATCTTGTGTGATATGCTAAACGTAAAGCATGTGACGGACTTCATCACTCTACCGAAATGTAACTCACTTTTCTGCATCAATGACATCTTTCCCTGCAACCATTGTCATATTAATGAACTGTAAGGGTGCCTGGCAATTGGCAAGTAAGAAAATGCTGAGGCAAGACAATCTGAACCAGTTCAACTTGGATCCGGATTGAGAAAAAAAATTGACTATTTCATACCCCTCGAACTGTGTAAGTTAACCTAACTCCGAAATACACACTAACCTTTTTTGAAAGGAGGTTAAGCACACCATGATCAACAAGGATGTTCATCCCAGGGATCTCTTCTCCGAAAAAGCAACCTCAACTATAATTATCGGCAGGTCCT
>DAIQRO010000143.1:0-2700 GCA_036786155.1 Bacteroidota bacterium | reverse complement strand
ACATACGATGCGTACGTTGATGCGCTTGAGCAGGCAGGGAAGTGGGTTGAGAGTTTCAAAGGTGATCTGAAACAATCCGCAAAAGTGTACGGCATGCAGTACATCAAGCCCGCAACAGCCACGCATGTTCCTCTTAAGGCAGGCGTAAACGAATATATATTCAGGCAGAAGCTGAGAGTGTTCGTGAAGGAAGTTGAGAAGATTGACAACCTCAGCCCGGAAGATATTGCAGTCTGGAAAGTAAGGGACAAGAAATCCCGCGTCGCGGATCCGGAGACTTCTTCGGTATCGCTGAACAACGTAGGAGAAATGCCCTTGACGGTTTACAAGATTGTTGAGGCCGACGGTGCCGGCTGGAAAGACACTTTCGAAAACCTAATGGCAAAACTGCGCGGTATAAAGAACATCAATACCTTCATTGATCCTGCCGCAGAAGACGGGCAGATGAAGTCACTTGCAGATTCCTGCGACCATTTCGATCTGCTCAGAGGAAACGAGAACCACATTGAGGCGGGAGTGATCATCACAGTACCTTATGTGTATGAATTCGAAAAGCCCCACCTCGTTGACGTGCATGAAGTGCCGGCGTTTAGTGTGGAGGAGTGAGTACGGAATACTGATTCCGCCTTTTCCATGCTGAATACTTGCCCTCAGAGCTTACGATTGCTGCTTAGATGCAGGAGGGAAGCGAAGGATCCATATATACTCGAAAGCACATTATGAACATTGAATTCAAAGTCATCAAAGTGAAGACGCTGAAAATGGATCCTTCACTGCATTTGTCCGCTCCGCGTCTTTGATTGCTTATAGTTACAAAACTATTGATAACATTTCGTAAGAAGATTCAAAAGGCTTCCCATCAAATTGCGTTTAGTTATAGTGAATCAAAGAACTTGATTCGCCCGTCCATTGATTCATTAAATACAAACTTGCGAAGCAACAAGGTACCAAAATAAGGTATTGAAACTATGATTTGAATTATTTACAAAATGGGTAAATAAAGGTAGGACAGAATGAAGGAATTCATAGCGCTTCTCACCATTGCTGCATTCACCTCGAATGCAATCTCTCAAGACAATAGTCCGAGATGGACAATTGATCCCCGAACATCTCCAATAATTGACATTTCAGGAAGTTACTCAGCGCTTCCAAGCACAGTGCACACTGAAGATCCGTCTGCACCGCCAAGGAAGATCGTTGTGAATTCTGAGACTTACTCCGTAGGACCAAACTTCCGGGTACACCCAAGAACAGACGGTACTCAGAGCGAAACACCCCTCACAAGGCATCCCACAAATGCATTTCTGTTTTACGGTTCTGCAAATACATATCAGTGAGGAGGACTCAGCACAGGAACATACCTTTCTTCAAACTCCGGCTTCACATGGAAAGGGAATGACACTCTGATCAGAACGGGCAACTTTCCAATCCTGAACGGAGGCGACCCTGCACCGGCAATAAACGCAAGGGGAAACTACATGATCTCATATCTGACTTCCGCATTAAGGATGGGTGTAAGCTATTCAACTAACCAGGGAGCTTCGTTTTCATACACAATAATTCTTCCGGGTTCATCCAACAGCACGGACAAGAATATGTCGGCAACCGATGAAGATCCGGCTAGTCCTTACTTTGGAAGAATGTACACAGTATATACCGAATTCGCCGGAGCAAATTTGTACAAGATCATGAGCTCTTACTCAACGAACGGCGGCTTGACATGGAGTACAGTTACATCCGTAAGCCCGTCTCCGTCACCTGGTTACTTCAATCTGGGATGTGATATCAAGGTGGGTCCCGGAGGTGTGGTTTATGTTGTTTGGGCGCACAGCATTCTTAACGGACAGAACTCAACAGAGGATTGGATGGGATTTGCAAAATCAAACAACGGAGGAGCATCTTATTCATACACAACAAATTTTGCCGTTGATATGAACGGTATAAGGACAGGCTCATTGTTCAACGGAATCAGATGCAATGGCTTTCCGAGGATTGATGTGGATATGACAAATTGTTCAACAAGAGGAAATATATATGTCGCCACGGGAGAGAAATATTTCTTGCCGGCAGACGGAGTTGCGGACATCGTGCTGAATACTTCCACGGATCAGGGATTGACATGGTCAAGAACAAAAGTCAATCAGAACATTGATCCGAACAGTTACGAGTATCTTCCGGCAATCCGGGTTGATGAGACAGGCGATGTGAATGTCTGCTATTACAGTACGCGCAACAGTGTCACAAATTCCGAAGCAGAAGTTTACTTGTCAAGATCAACTGACGCCGGAGTTTCATTTACGGATTTGCTGGTGTCTGATCACAATTTTACGCCGTCACCAATCGGCGGACTCGCAGCAGGTTATCAGGGTGATTATATAGGGATCACATCAGGTAATGGAAAAGTTTGGCCATTCTGGTGTGAAAATGGTTACACAGGCAGATATCAGGCATGGACTTCATATGTTAATATAACTGGCAAGACAAAATGCTTAAAAAACGTGAACGGACCATTCTTTGTATTGTACGCTGACTTCTATAGATATTGGCCGCCGAGGTGGTTGTTTGTATTGAGCAGTGATTTTTATGCTCCGGAGCAGGGAGTTGCAGACACTGTGTTTTACTGGATCCAGAGTCCGGTAAGCGCATACGGCATTGACTCCGGCTCGGGTAAATTCAACTCATATATTGCACCGGTGGGAG
>DAIQRO010000142.1:3393-8130 GCA_036786155.1 Bacteroidota bacterium | reverse complement strand
AATCCCCAAAAATATTAGTAAAGGAGGAAACTAAAATGGAGCCATGCTTATCATAGTTCCAACCTCATAGTTCTTATACCCTAAAGAAGATTCAATCTGCTGGTATTGGAATACTCAGCAGGTTCTTCATTTTTTCCGCATAAGAAGCGGACAACTTTAAGAAAAGGAGAGTAGCCATGAAAACGTTGTATAAACTCTTTCTGGCGATATTTCTGGCAATCGGAGTTTCCTGCATAGTTGCTCCCGGATCAATGGCACAAGGACCAATCTGCGACCAGGATGTACCGTTTATAACTTTGCTTCCCCACCCGAATTCACCTGACCCTCAATACGAAGCTGAATTCGATTATCTTTACAGGGCAACAAAGTATGATCATCTGACTTGCGGAAGCAACAAAGTCCATCCGGTTGATCCTTGCGATCCGTGGATTTGCACTTATTATATTGCAATGTGGGAACAGGCAAATGATATGGTTAAGCTTTTGCCCCCGTCATGGAACTGGGACACGACCGTTTGTCAGGACATCAGATTTGAAGTAGTCTTCCCGGCAAATTATGTTGCGGGAACATACTATGACTCAATTGTCGTAAAGACCACGATAATTCCTCATGCTTTTGACGATCTCACAACCTGCATGCTGGAACCGGATTCCGTATGGTGCTTCAATGCAAATCCTCCGTACTGGACACACCCGTCATGCTGGCAGGATTGCCTGCATGAAAGGATCACTTACGAATGCGTTGACTCATGTGAAGTTCCGAACTCCGCGATCTGCAGAGTTGAATATGACAAACCTCTGCCGGTAGAGCTTGAATCATTCGTCTCGAAAGTAGTTGATAATGATGTAGTTCTGAACTGGACCACTTCGATCGAAGAAAACAATTCCGGATTCTTTGTAGAAAGACTGGACAACGGTGTATGGAAGGAACTTGGTTTTGTCGCGGGAAAGGGTACCTCGACAACAAGCACGTTCTATGCATATACAGACAGAGACTTGAATTCCGGAGTTTACAGCTACAGGCTACGACAGGTAGATTTCAATGGTAACTTCGAATATCTGGATCTTTCCAGTGCAGTTGCCCTTGGAGCTCCTTCTGAATTCACACTTGCACAAAACTATCCGAATCCATTCAATCCCACCACTACGATTGTTTACGGACTCCCGGTCAGCGGAAACATAACGCTGAAGATCTATGACAATTCCGGGAAGGAAGTTGCAGTGCTTGTAAATGAACCGAAGGAAGCCGGATTCTATACGGTAACGTTCAAATCGAATCTGCCGAGCGGAATCTACTTCTACAAGCTCGAATCAGGCAGTTTCGTAGCAGCCAAGAAGATGGTCATCATAAAGTGATCGTATGCAATATGAATTGATCCGATAATGTGTTTGAACAGGCATGGGAGAGAGAAACTCCCTTGCCTTATTTATTGTCCTGTGTGATATTTGCGAGGCTCATCTCACTAACCCTGCTATAGTAAAAGGAGAAAATTATGAAGTCCTCGGTCATTCCAGATAGCGGCATTCAGGTTCACAAAGTAAAATGCTCCTTTTGCCACCTGCTACTTCTGTTGCTTGCTGTAACACTTGCTCCGCCGGTTTCCTTTTCCCAGAATTTCAACTGGATCACTCCAAACAAGACTTACCTCAAGCTTTCCGTAGTGGATGACGGAATGTACAGGATAAGCAGAAACGATTTTACAAATGCGGGTATAAACACTTCCACTGTTGACCCGAGGACGGTTAAGCTCTTTAATAAGGGTGTTCAGATCCCGATCTACTTCGAAGGCGAAAGCGACGGGACATTCGACTCACCGGACTTCTTCGATTTTTACGGACAGCGTAACTACGGCGGCCTGACCAAAACCTATACCGTTGACAATGCTGCTTATTATCAAAAGGATGAGTATTACAGTCTCTATTCCGACACCAACGTTTACTGGATAGACTGGGGAGGTGCTACAGGTTTGAGATACTCCAATTACACAGACACAACCTCCGTTCCCTTTTCATCTTCCGTTTTCACGGAAAGATTTCACTTTGAGAAAGACAAGGTTTATTCTCAGGGCGAACGTGCAAATGCCACTGATTATAGATACTTCAACAATGAGTTGTTTCAGGGTGAAGGATGGTACTGGGTGAATATGTACAACGGCTATTACCTGACGGAGAATTTCTCTACTCCGAACCGTCCTGATACTGCTATGAACTGTTCACTGAATTTCTTTGCATATCCATCAGATATTAATCCGAGCATATTCAATGAGCACAGGATCAGGATCCTGGTTAACAATAACGTGGTAGCGGATGTATATAAGAATGATTTCACAAGGTTCAATACCACTGTAACCTTTTCCACTTCCATACTGAGGACTGATACCGTTAACGTTGTGGCGGTGCTTTACACTGTAGCCGGATATGACGGGCACACAAATCTAGACTATGTTGATATTCAAGTTCCGTCAAAGTTCAGGTTCAAATCATCCAAGGTTTCAGCAAACCTCAGCGGGACAGACACCTCAGCCCGTTACTTCAAACTGAGCGGATTTCAGGATGCACCGCTTTATCTCTATGATGTGAAGAACTACAACCGGCTCACTAACTATGCAACTTCATTCGACACGCTTACATTCACCGCAAGGAACAATGCAAAGCTGGAGATCCTCAACAGCAGTGTGCTGAAGAAGCCGTTCAGGATCGCTCAAAAGCAGGTTCCCGACCTGGTTACTTCTGCCACCGGAGCGGATTATGTAATTGTTTACCATTCAATATTCGAGTCACAGGCAACTCAGCTTGCTTCGTACAGAAGTTCGCACGACGGTTTCAGAGTTTTCAAGGCAAAGGTGAGCGACATTTACGATGTGTTCAATTACGGGATCGAAGACCCCTCCGCTGTCCGGCTCTTCTGCAAGAACATTTACGACACATGGCCCGGTGACAGGTTCTCTTATCTCTGTCTTTTCGGAAGAGGCACGTTTGATCCGAAGAAGAATTCGCTGTCCACTGTTTATGACAAGAACTATGTTCCCGTTTACGGCTATCCGAATACAGACAGTTACTTTGCCAATTACAGCATAGGCGCATTTGCTTATCTCGACAAAGTTGCAGTCGGTAGGCTTCCTGTTTACACTACCGCTGAAGCGCAAGCCATGGTTGACAACATCATTGCTTATGAGAGCAGATCTCCTGAAGCGTGGATGAAGAATGACCTGTTTGTTGTAGGCGGAGGCACTTCCGAAGAACAGCTGTTCAACCAATCCCTGGTAACTCCCCTCATGAACAACTACGTTATTCCGGCGCCGTTCTCCGGCAATGTGCACAAGGCATTCAGGGTTGATACCACCACTACCGTAACCTACAATTACAAAGATTCCGTAAGGCGCGACATAAACAACGGGGTTCTCATTGCAAACTTCCAGGGGCATGCGGGTTATCAGAACTGGGAAGATGCAATGCAGGAACCTTCGACGCTTGAGAATTACGGCAAGTTTCCGTTTGTGCTGAGCATGACCTGCTACACGGGCAAGACCGCAGACAATACCGCTCGCATTTTCGGTGAGAAGTTTGTGACCATGAGCAACAAAGGTTCCGTAGGATTCCTCGGCACAACCGGTTGGGGCTTTGTATATTCGGGCAGTGAGTTTCATGACAAGTTGTATTACGGCATGTTTCATGACACATTGAGACGGCTCGGAGACATTGTAAAGTACGGCAAGGAAAAGATCTCTTACGACTCTATCGGATCTGTGACAAGGCATACGCTCAATTGCTACGGACTTCTCGGCGATCCTGCACTTAAGCTCTCACTTCCCGAATGGCCTGAGTTTCACATCAGCTCCGACGGATACCGGCTTTCCGATAATTTTCCGTCCGTGAGCCAGACCGTAACGCTCACAGTGTTTCCTTACAATTACGGACTTCATTCGGATTCATGCAATATCGGTTTCACGCTCTATTCAGATAACGCCGCCATTCAGGGTTATGACACAGTACTGAGGGCATTCAAATTCTCCGATTCGGTTCGCTACAATTTCCGGCTGGATTCAATCAGAAATTACTCCGTAAGAGTTGAGATCGACAAGGACAACTGGGCAAGTAATGAGAACGAAGACGACAACACGCTCAATGTTGACATACCCCTCAAGAACAATTCTTTCGTGCAGTTTCGTCCGGTGGATATGGAAGCCGTTACAGGAGATACAGTTGAGCTGACGGGACTGAATCCGCTCAACAGGGAGACATCCGTAAAGGTGCTTTTGCAGATAGATACATCTCAGACATTCAATTCGCCTTTGCTCATGACCTTTGCCGTTGACAGTGCGACTGGGCCGGTTACAAGATTCAGCGCGGCAGTTCCGGTTGTAGATTCAAATGTCGTTTACTTCTGGAGGACGAATTCCGTCAAAGCCGGAGACAGCACAGGCTGGACTGGCTCATGGAGTTTTACCGTTTCTCCGCCGGCGGCAAATAATGTATCCGGCAAACGGGGCATGGCAGAGATTTCGGATGCATATACGCCGGAAGTTACTCTGAAGAAGTTCAGCAAAAAACAGTTCCCTGTTGAGGATCTTTACAACACAACTCTTTCAGACACCGGCATCGGCCTCACCCGTTACCCGCTAAATCTTTATGTACGTTCGATGGGCAGCAGCGGGGCGGAGATATCGCACTTCTTCGTGAACGACAAGGCCATAAATATTGACGGAGGCAGAAGCACAGGACTTAACATGGCCAAAGT
>DAIQRO010000142.1:0-3383 GCA_036786155.1 Bacteroidota bacterium | reverse complement strand
AACGGACAGATCCTTGAGCACAAGTTCTTCAAGTTGTTCAACAGCGGCTCAATGGACTCCGTCACGAATTTCCTCAACACCTTTGATTCCTCGCATTACCTGATGGCGCTCAACGCATCTTACGTTGACTACAGCCTTGTTCAGCCGCTTACCGAAACCGTGAAAGCGAAGATAAGGAGTTTCGGCAGTACGAAGATCGACAGCATGTTCAAGTTCGGATATTTCGATACATGGAGCTTCATCGGTTATCTTGGCGCTGGTCCGGGCAATGTATCCGAGCAGTATTACAAATACACATCATCAGCAGGCTGGAGAGATGCGCAAAGTTCGATCTCCACCACCTGCCTTAAGACTTCCGGCACTGTCAGCAATACAATCGGCCCTGCGGAATCATGGCAGAACTTTTCATGGATACCGGAGATCATGCCCAATTCAACCGTTGCATTTGACGTTTACGGGATCACATCATCCGGCGCAAGCACACTTCTGCTTAATGACCTGACTACAAATGAAGGCGTTGATCTCAGCTCCGTTAATGCACTTCAGTATCCTTTCCTGAACCTGAAATGCAAGTTCATCATTGACACACTGCACGGCAGATCTTCTTCAGTGCTTGGAAGCATCAAGGCCGGACACACTCTTCCTGCCGAGATAATTGCACTGAAGGAAGATATCACACTCAGTGATTCATTGGCAGAGGTTGGAAAGGAAATGAAGGTCTATTTCAATCTCACAAATGTCGGCTATCAGGATGTTTACGGACTCGCACTGAATTTCTACAGGGGCTCGGTTTCTCAATCCAATCTGTTCTTCACGGATACCGCGCATGTTGCAGTAAGGGTTGACAGCATTGCCAGAGTGATGTCCAAATTCATAGTCCCCTATTTCAGAGCGCGTGGAGACGGACGGATCCCGATCGTAATTGATGCGGTTCCCGTCGGCGGCAAAACGGAGTTTCATGCATACAATAATTCTGTTATGATCGAACCATTGCTCCAGTTGCCCGGCGGTTCAAGGAGCATTGCAGTTTACAGCGACGGCGTATTGCTCAGGGGCGGTGAGAAGATCAGCGCCAATCCGGAGATCCGGGTTGAGTTCACGGGACATGACAAGAACACTCTTGACAGAAGCCGTACCGGCAAGTTTGCGCTTCGCATCAACGGTGAAATGTTCCTGAACGTCGCCAAGCCACAAACTGCCGACAAGAGCCAGAACAGCGCAATCACAGGAAATGCAAATACAACGGCCGATCCCGACAGGTTCTATCCTGTCTTCAGAAACGGCTCCAACAAACTGACTGTGATCTATGAATCTGCCGAAGGGATCTCCGATTCGGCATCGTATGATTTAAATGTAAGTAGTGAACTTGCTCTCGGCGATGTTTACAATTTCCCGAATCCGATGAAAGACAGGACGAGCTTCATGTTTGAGCTTTCGGGACTTAGCGAAACTGCCGAAGCCGTTATCAGGATCTACACATCAGGAGGCAGGATGATAAGGGAACTGCGGGCGCCTGCAGTTACAGGCATCAATGCTGTTGAATGGGACGGAAGAGACGGCGACGGAGATTTCATTGCAAACGGAACGTACATCTACAAGGTCAGGCTTGAAGGCCTTGACGAAGCAGGATCAGTTGTTCAGAAACTCGTTGTGCTCAAATAGGAATATTCAGATTATCCGGTAATGTTCGGATCCCTGAGAAGTCTGCGCGGTTGAATTCCGGCAAATTTCTATTTGATGATGAACATCTGCTTCTCGGAGAATTTTCTTACTACGTCAATGGGCAGATTCAGATTATCTGCAACAAGCTGTTTCGGATTTGATGCAAGCCATGTGCTGAGACTGATCTCTTCATAGATGCCGCTGTTGAATACGACCAGCATTCTGCAGTCACCCGAACCAATGTTTTGCAGAGAGTGTCCGTAGCCCATCGGCGTGAAGCCGATTTCGCCTTCTCCAAGCTCCGATTCGGATGCGAGTCCTGATGACGCAAAAGATGTGAGTTTCACCTTACCCGAGAGCACATACACCCATTCATCCGCATTCGGGTGCCAGTGCAGTTCCCGAACGGCGCCGGGTTTAAGGTCAAGCACCCCGCCTGACATCGTTGTTGAGATCGGAAATTCCCTTGATGATGCAATCCACAGGGTTCCGCCTTCGGTCTTCCTGTAGGGCTCCTGAGAAAGCAGTCTGTACTTATGAGTGTAAGGCGGAGAATTCTGAGCTTTCAGCGATTTCTTTCTGTCCTGTTCCTTTGCATGCACAATATAGGCTTCACCTTTCGGCAGGCCTTTCAGCATTTCCTTATTCACGCGCAGATTCTTCGCCACAATATCTTTGGGAGTGTGAGCGAGCCAGTCGGTGATGCTGAATGTGGCGAACTCCGAGAATGCCCCGTTGTCAAACACAAGCATGAATGAAGTACCGTCCGGGCTGAGCCCTTCAATTGAGTGGCCGTGGCCTTTCGGAAAGTACCAGATATCGCCTGCTTCGAAGAAATTCTCTTCATATCTTCCTTCCTGATCAATGATAGTTGTCTTAACATTTCCCGAGATCACAAATCCCCACTCGGCGGCATTAGCATGCCAGTGAAGTTCGCGCAGGCCGCCGGGTTTCAGGTTCATGAGCACGCCCGCAATGCTCTTTGACACGGGAAATTCCTTAACGGTCGCCTGTTTGGCGTCTCCATAAGGCAGGACTCTTGACTTCTGCTTTGAGAGTGAGAACTTGTAAGCAGGCAGTTTTGCTTTGTTGTTTGAAGGCATTGATATCTTTCACTTTTATTGATTACAAATGAACTTTCATCTCGCAGGAACAATGCAGAGCGGTTCCTGCTTACGGGTTTGCAGGCAAGGAATGCAAGATGGGCAAATTAGCAAACGGGTTGTGGAAAGACAATAGACTTTGCAGAAGGTCAGAATTCCCGCCGCGAATGAATTCGTTGATATTCGGCGTTTTGCCATTGCGCCCACGAATAAATTCGCGGCTGTTCAGCCCACGAATTTATTCGTGGGCTGGGTAATGTGAATGCTCATTTTGCCCTCGAATGAATTTGCCGCCATTGCGCCCACGAATAAATTCGTGGGCTGGAGTGATTGTGAATCATCTTACAAACGGTTTCGCACTTATAACCGCGAATAAATTCGCGGCTGTTCAGCCCACGAATAAATTCGTGGGCTGGGGTGTCGTAAGTCCTGATCCAACGATTTCAAGTGACATTCAAACGACTTCACCTGAGCTTCAGGCGACTTTACATGAGCTTCTAACGACTTCACATGAGCTTCTAACAACTTCACATGAGCTTCTAACGACTTTACCTGAGCTTCTAACGACTTAAACTAAGATTCTAACGACATAAACTCAGCTTCTAACGACTTAACATA
>DAIQRO010000002.1:38525-46212 GCA_036786155.1 Bacteroidota bacterium | reverse complement strand
CATCCTCTTCGTCTCAGAAAAACTTCCCGCCCTGAGTTCATAATAATACACGCCGCTTGGCAGATTGTCTCTGCCGAACTGCACAGAATAACTTCCGGGTTTCAGATACTCATTTACTATGGCTTCAACTTCTCTCCCGAGCATATCAAACACCTTCATGGTTGAATCTTCAATTCCCTTCTGCATTACTAAGTGGCTTCCCTTTTGTCTTCTGAGGACGAAACCGTTTTCAGTAAGTATGTCGCAAATGTCAACACCGGAGAGGACCTTATATCTGCCCTATAGCTACATCAATTCTGGTTATAAAAATCTCGCTGTGAAGCCTGCCGGCAATTTCTGTCTCTGAAGCACTTTCAAGAAATAGCTCTACTGCTTCTTGCAGATTGCTCTTTGCTTGCTCAACCGAACTGCCCTGGCTGACAACATCCAATTCCGGACATGATGCCACATACATATCATCTTCCCTTTCAATAATGGCTGTAAGTTGATGTGTTTTTTTCATTACCCTTTTTCTCTAATTAATTTTTTGAACAAATTGAAATCACTCTAATTTAAGCCCCGAATTAAATATCGCATTGATTCATGAATGTGACCAAACAAATATCAAGAATCATTGAAGGTGTTGACATTAGTCTGCCTGCCTGAAGGAGGAAGACGCTGCAATTCAATCATGGCATTCTCAATCAACACTGTCGGGAGCGTAACTTGCAACAGACATACTTACATCACCACAGCCAACCTCAATGTCTTCCGATACTCTACATCACTCACTCTGCAGAAGCTCCGATGAATGGCTCCCGTCTGATGCTCTGCATGACCGGCCGTGAGATTTTCTGAGAGCGTTTCCGCGAAGATTCCTTAGAGTGATGAAACCGTTAAGTTCTGAAATACAACTTAGCATTTCGGGATATTGCTGATGAGTGCATTAAGTTCCGGGTTTTCAAAATTGAATAAGCAGTTTCATCTTTATAATTTGTTCTGCAAATCAAATCAATATCAAAATGAAGAAGAGAAAACTTGGAAAGACAGGACCGGAAGTATCGGAGATCGGCCTCGGATGCATGGGAATGTCTGACCTGTACGGCCCGGCCGATGAAGCGGAAAGTATATTCACAATTCATGAAGCGCTTGAGGCGGGAGTCACTCTGCTTGATACGGGTGATTATTACGGCATGGGGCATAATGAACTTCTGATACGCGAGGCGCTGAAAGGAAAGAACAGGGATAATGTTGTCCTGAGCGTGAAGTTCGGCGCATTGAGAGAACCTTCGGGAGTATGGGCGGGAATTGACGGAAGGCCCGTTGCCGTGAAGAACTTTGTTGCCTATACGCTGAAGAGACTCGGAACCGAACACGTTGACATTTACAGGCTCGGAAGAGTCGATCCGAATGTCCCGGTTGAAGATACGATCGGCGCAATGTCTGACCTGGTCAAGGCAGGTTACATCAGGCATATCGGACTCTCGGAAGCCGGAGCAGACACTGTGAGAAGAGCAAATGCAGTGCATCCTGTTTGCGACCTTCAGATCGAGTATTCCATCATGTCAAGGGGTATCGAGGATAAGATACTTCCTGTATGCAGGGAACTTGCGGTCGGAATTACTGCCTACGGCGTGCTCTCGCGCGGACTGCTGAGCGGATACTGGAAGAGCGACAGGGAGTTAAACGTTTATGACTTCCGCAAAGGAATGGCTCCAAGGTTTGCCGGCGGCAATCTTGAAAAAAATCTCAAGCTGGTTGAAGAGTTGAGAAAAATTGCCGACACAAAGGGAATTACCGTTGCACAGCTTGCCATTGCATGGGTGCTTTCGCGCGGGCAAGAGATAGTGCCGCTTGTGGGAGCAAGAAAGCGCGTACAGCTGAAAGAGTCATTGGGCGCTGAGGAAGTTGTGCTTACTGCAGAAGACCTGCAGAAGATCGAAACGGCAGTACCGCCTCAGGAAGTTGCCGGTGAAAGGTACAATCAGTTCATCATGGATACGCTGGACAGCGAGAAGTAACAGCCGCCGGAAATTCTTTTGCTGATACGTGTAAAATTTCTCATCACGTGAACAGAGCAGGGCGCGTATTCGCAGGATTGAGTGAAAAATTCACAAGTAACCGGGATTAGGGCTTTCATTTCAATCCAAATAAGACTAAATTAGTCCTAATTCAAAAAGCAGTAAAATCCCACTCAATATATAAGCTTCATGGCAAAAGAGACAGAGATTCTCGAAAGTGTAACTTCGGGAGAGTACAAATACGGATTCACGACCGAGCTTGAGATGGAGACAGCCCCGAAGGGGCTTAATGAGGACATAATCAGGCTGATCTCCGCGAAGAAAGGAGAGCCGGAATTCATGCTTGAATACAGGCTGAAGGCCTATTCCCGCTGGCTTCAGATGACCGAACCGGAATGGGCGTACATCAAATATCCGAAGATCGATTTTCAGGACATCATTTATTATGCGGCGCCGAAGCAAAAGAAGAAGCTCGGAAGCCTGGATGAACTTGACCCTGCGATCAAGAAGACATACGACCGCCTCGGCATTCCTCTTGAAGAGCAAATGATACTTGCCGGCGTTGCGGTTGATGCGGTGCTCGACAGTGTTTCGGTTGCAACCACATATAAGGAAAAGCTTGCCGAACTTGGCATTATCTTCTGCTCAATGAGCGAAGCCATCAAGGAACATCCCGAACTCGTCAGAAAGTACCTTGGCTCTGTGGTTCCTATGACGGACAATTTTTATGCTGCACTGAATTCCGCAGTGTTCACGGATGGTTCATTCGTATATATTCCTAAAGGCGTAAGATGCCCGATGGAACTCTCGACATACTTCAGGATCAATGCCGAGAATACCGGGCAGTTCGAGCGTACTCTGATTGTTGCCGATGAGGGAAGTTACGTAAGCTACCTTGAAGGCTGCACTGCGCCGATGCGTGACGAGAATCAGCTTCACGCGGCTGTGGTTGAACTGATTGCAATGAAGGATGCGGAGATAAAGTATTCGACCGTTCAGAACTGGTATCCCGGTGACGCTGAAGGCGTCGGGGGTATTTACAACTTTGTAACGAAGCGCGGCATTTGTTCGGGTGACAATTCCAAGATCTCATGGACACAGGTCGAAACAGGATCATCAATAACATGGAAGTACCCGAGTGTAATACTGAAGGGAGATAACTCAATCGGCGAATTCTATTCCGTAGCGCTGACAAACAACAAACAGCAGGCTGATACAGGCACTAAGATGATACACATCTGTAAGAACACCAAGAGCCGGATAGTATCGAAGGGCATATCAGCAGGCAGAAGCAACAACAGTTACCGCGGCCTAGTGCAGGTAAACAAGCGCGCGGAAAATGCCAGGAACTTCTCACAGTGCGATTCACTGCTCATGGGCGACAGGTGCGGCGCACACACATTCCCCTATTTCGAGATCAACAATCGAAGTGCGCATGTGGAGCACGAGGCTACAACTTCCAAGATCGGCGAGGATATCATGTTCTATTGCAATCAGCGCGGAATATCCGAGGAAGACGCCGTTGCGCTCATTGTCAACGGCTATGCAAAGGAAGTGCTGAATCAGCTTCCGATGGAGTTTGCGGTTGAAGCGCAGAAACTTCTTGCAATCTCGCTTGAAGGCAGTGTCGGCTGATCCGCAAATTTCAAAAAATCAGAAAATCAATTTCCAATAAGAATAATGATAAGCATTAAAGACCTCAGGGCTACAGTTGAGACCGAGGAAGGACAGAAAGAAATACTAAAGGGGCTTACGCTGAGCATAAAAGCGGGAGAAGTTCATGCGATCATGGGCCCGAACGGCTCCGGCAAGAGCACGCTTGCATCAGTGCTTACAGGTAGAGAAGGATACGAAGCGACCGGCGGCAGTGTTGAGTTTGAAGGACACGACCTGCTCGAACTCGCTCCGGAAGAGCGTGCTCAGCACGGCATCTTCCTTGCTTTCCAGTATCCCGTTGAGATCCCGGGCGTATCAAATACGAATTTTCTCAAGACAGCCATAAACGAGATCAGGAAATCAAAGGGAATGAAACCTATGAGCTCGGTGGAGTTTCTGAAGCTCATGAAGGAGAAGGCAAACCTTGTCGGACTCGACCCGGGAATGACAAGCAGGTATGTAAATGTAGGATTTTCCGGAGGAGAGAAGAAGCGAAATGAAATTTTTCAGCTTGCAATGCTTGACCCGAAGTTCTCCATACTTGATGAAACTGATTCAGGACTCGATATTGACGCGCTGAAAGCCGTTGCGCACGGCGTGAACCTTCTTAAGAGAAGCGACAATGCGTTTCTTGTCATTACACACTATCAGCGGCTGTTGAACTACATCGTACCTGACTTTGTACATGTTATGTTTGACGGTAGAATAGTCAAGTCGGGCGGCAAGGAACTGGCCCTTCATCTTGAAGAGAACGGCTACGACTGGATCAGCGAAGCAAAGGAAAGTGCCGAAGCTTAAGAACAAACCAACACAGAAAATTCAGATGGACAAGATATCACAGGAGAATACAGACCTTAAGATGAGGCTGATTGACGACTTCAACAACTTTGAAGCGTCGCTCAACGGACAATCGAACAACGGGATGCACAGCGTAAGGCAGGATGCGCTTGCTTACATAAACGAAAACGGCTTCCCTACCAGAAAGTACGAAGAATGGAAATACACAAACCCGGCAAACATACTCAGGCATGAGTATGAACAGGCAATTGTAAGGCCGGCGGAAATTCCGGAACCATCTCTCCTGAAGGAACTGATAACCGACGATGAAGCAAGCACTCTTGTATTTGTAAACGGCAGATATGTCCATCAGCTTTCCAATGTGAAGACTGCGATGAACGGCTTCTACGCGGGCAGTTTTGCCGATGCGTACAAGTCCCACGGAGAAATCATCGAGAAACATTTCGGACAGCTTGCAAAAATTCGGAAGGGCGCGTTTGTTGCAATGAACACGGCATTCACATTTGACGGAACTTTCATACTTGTCCCGGATGGTGCAGAGATAAATGAGACATTAAGGATCTTCAACATTGCTGACGCGAGGAACGGCATCTATATGTCACAGCCGCGCAACATGTTCATAGTCGGAAGCAATGCCTGCATCAGAATATCGGAAGAGTTTTACACGCTCGGAAGCAATCCGTCGCTCACAAACATGGTCACGGAGATCTTCTGTGCGGAGCGTTCAACGCTGGAACATTACAAGGTGCAGAATGACGGAAGCAGTGCAAATCATGTTGGCAATACTTGCATCAGGCAGGAAGCAAACAGCCATTACACAAATACCACTGTTACCTGGGGCGGAAGCATAATAAGGAATAACCTGCAGGCGGAGTATGCCGGCTCAAATACGGAATGCCATTTTTACGGACTCTATTTGCTCAGGGACAAACAGCATGCAGACAATCACACGCTTGCAGACCATGCAATGCCGAATTGCTACAGCAATGAGCTGTACAAGGGAATCCTGGCAGATAAATCAACAGGCGTGTTCAACGGCAGAATACTTGTAAGGCAGGATGCGCAGAAGACGAATGCATATCAGTCGAACAATTGCATTCTCCTTTCTGAAGACGCCATGAACTACTCAAAACCTCAGCTTGAGATATTCGCGGATGATGTCAAATGCAGTCACGGTGCAACAACCGGACAGCTCAGCACACAGGAGATGTTTTATCTAAGAAGCAGAGGGATAGACGAAGAGCTTGCACGCACCATGCTTCTTCAGGCATTTGCCGGAGACGTAATTGATTCTGTGAAGGATGACCACCTGAGGGTTAAGCTCGAGAAGAAGCTCATGGAAATTCTGAACAGGGCAGACTAACTTGCCGGAGAATCAACCGATGAACAAAGAAGATAAAGCAGTTGAAGAAATTCAGGACAGCATGGTGAAGCCCTTTAAAGTCCATGAGATCAGGGACCAGTTTCCTATTCTCGGACAGCATGTTCATGACAAACCGCTTGTGTATCTGGACAATGCCGCAACGACTCAGAAACCTTTCTCTGTGATCCGCTCTCTTGAAAGATACTATGAACAGTTGAACAGCAATGTTCACCGCGCACTTTACACTCTCGGAGAAGAGGCAACGCAGGCATTTGAAGATTCGAGGGAGAAGGCAAGGCAGTTCATAAATGCTTCATCGCGTTCCGAGGTCATATTTACGCGCGGCACTACCGAAAGCGTCAATCTTGTCGCTTCATCCTTCGGGGAGACCGTGGTGAATGCGGGAGACAATGTGATCATATCGCAAATGGAACATCATTCCAACCTTGTTCCGTGGCAAATACTTTGCGAGAAAAAGAATGCTGAACTCCGTTACATTCCCGTTGATTCAAACGGTGACCTCATTACCGATTCACTTGATGATCTGTTAAATGAACGGACAAGACTGTTGTCTCTCGTGTATGTATCAAACACTCTCGGCACGATCAATCCCGTAAAGAATATAATTGAGAAAGCACACAGCCGCGGTGTTCCGGTGATGATCGATGCTGCGCAGGCCGCACCGCATCTGAAGATCGATGTAACAGATACTGATTGCGATTTTCTTGCATTGTCAGGCCACAAAGTTTACGGCCCTACAGGCATCGGCATCCTGTACGGCAAAGAGAAATTTCTTGAGATGATGCCTCCTTACCAAAGCGGAGGCGAGATGATCAGGGAAGTCAAATTCAGCGGAGCGGTTTACAATGAACTGCCCTACAAGTTTGAAGCAGGCACACCGAACATTGCAGATGCGGTTGCTCTGAAGCCGGCTCTGGAGTTTGTTGAGGGTATCGGATTTGACAAGATATCCGAGCATGAGAACTCACTTCTTGTCCTGGCCACTGAACTGCTAAAGGATGTGGAATGGATAAGAATAATCGGAACTTCAAAAGAGAAAGCGGCTGTGCTCTCTTTCGTTATAAACGGAACTCATCCTTATGATGCCGGCGCATTGCTTGACCAGATGGGAGTTGCGGTAAGGACAGGTTTTCACTGCACACAACCGCTGATTCAGGAGGTGTACGGACTTAACGGCACAATAAGGGCATCATTTGCAATTTACAACACATCCGATGAAGTCACATACTTTGCCGAATGTGTAAGAAGGGCAAGGAACATGCTGGCATGAATACAGACAACAGGACAATTCAGGAAATTGAAGATGAGATAGTCGAAGAATTCAGCATGTTTGAAGACTGGATGTCGAAATACGAATACATAATTGAGCTGGGAAAACACTTGCCTCTCATTGATGCCAGATACAAAACGGATGAATTCAAAGTGAGCGGATGCCAGTCTCAGCTGTGGCTTCATGCCGAGATGAACGACGGCAAACTTCATTTCACTGCTGACAGTGATGCCGTGATCTCAAAAGGCATCATAGCATTGCTTATCCGCGCAATGTCAGGGCACAGTCCCGCTGAGATCCTGAATTCGGACCTTGAATTTCTTGATAAGATAGGCATGAGAGTGCATTTGTCTCCAAACAGGTCAAACGGCCTTACTTCCATGATCAATTACATGAAGAATTACGCAAAGATCTATGCAGGGCAATCTGTTCAATAAGCTTAAGAACTTTCTCGGCCACGAAGGCAAAGAGCAATCTGCAAACGACCTGCCCGCAGATGCTGACGAAATCGATCCTGTTCCGGAGACTGTAGAGGAACAGCCCGAAGTAACTGATACATCCGTTCAAGAGTCAGCCGGT
>DAIQRO010000002.1:29077-38515 GCA_036786155.1 Bacteroidota bacterium | reverse complement strand
ACTGAAAAGCCCGGGCACTCCGTTGAAGAGATAAGACAGGAAGTGATAAAGGTGCTGAAGACATGTTACGATCCCGAGATTCCCGTAGATGTTTACGAACTTGGCCTGATATATGACATCAAGGTTGCCACCAACGGAGATGTGCTGATCGTCATGACGCTCACTTCACCAGCATGCCCCGTGGCAGGTTCTCTTCCGCTTGAGATCGAGCAGAAAGTGAGAGAACATCCTATGGTCAGCGACTGCAAAGTGGAGATCACATTTGACCCGCCGTGGAATCAGAGAATGATGTCGGAAGTTGCCATGCTTGAGCTTGGATTCCTTTGATACATGTTTTAGATATTTGACTTCAGCCTAATTGGAACTAACATACAGCCAACTACTCCTTCAGCCAAATTCATCCCTCAGATTGCTTTCACTTCATCCGCTTAAAGTAAAGACCGTACGCGAACTTACGCCTGATTCCTCTGTGATCTCATTTGAGATCCCCCGCGGCGAAGAGGAAACTTTCCGGTACAGACAGGGCCAGTATCTGTCTTTACAGGTTGAGATTGACGGAGAGAAGTTCAAAAGAGAATACTCCATCTGCAGCAGTCCTTACTCAAACGAGGACCCTGCAATCGCTGTCAAGAGTTCGGCAACAGGCACTGTATCAAAGTATCTTCGCAACAACATTAAGCCCGGTGATACAATACTCTGTTATCCCCCAAACGGAAAATTCTTTACCGAGCTGGATCCCGCGAACTCAAAGACCTACATTCTCATCGGCGGCGGAAGCGGTGTGACTCCATTATTTTCAATTCTTAAATCGGTGCTGAAAGCCGAACCGGAAAGCAGAGTGATCCTGTATTCCGGAAACAGCACTGAGCAAAGCATCATGTTCTACGATGATCTGAAGTCAATTGAATCGGAGAATTCAAACCTATCCCTGCTGTTTACACTTACCCGACCGGGACCGGAATGGAAAGGCCTGCAGGGCCATATCAGCGAAGGCGAGATCGGCAAGCTGGTCACCGGCGTAAACTATCTTGAAAGGCTCGAGTGTTTTGTATGCGGCCCCAATGAAATGATGAGAAATTCTGAAAGGGCCCTGTTGTCGTGCGGAGTTCCTGCAGACAGGATTCACATAGAATATTTCACTCCGCCTCCGGTGCCTGAAGTTTACATGCCGGAGGGTGTGCCTGATGTGGAGGACACAGAGCGGAGAGTGAACATCATAATAAACGATGAAGCTCATACGGTGGTTGTGCCTCCGGGCGGAGTGATACTTGATGCAGCGATTGATGCCGACCTTGATCCTCCTTTTTCATGCCGGAGCGGGATCTGCACAACTTGCAGGGCAAAACTTAGATCGGGCAAGGTGAAAATGGACGAGCGCGAAGGGCTTAAGGACGAAGAGATCGAAGAAGGTTATATACTCACATGCCAGTCGCATCCGCTTACGGATGATGTGACAGTTGAATACATGTGATTCATGCACGCTACTTTTTCAGTGCAGTCACTTCGAAGATATGCCAGTGTTTTTCGGGATCACTGACTGAATGCCCGTTAAACTCTTCTTCAGTAAAATACAGCAACTCAAACCCGCTGAACATTTCCGTAAGGTCTTGCCTTGTTACAAGACTAAGGTCCTGATATTCATCTCTTGTCCCGAAGAAATTTCCTGTAAACATCCCTCCCTTTTTTATGCTCTTTGTAACCGACTGCATCATCCCATTAAAATGTTCTCTTGTGCAAAACGGAAGACTATATCCGGCATTCACCAGCGTTGCTTTTCTCCACACGACTTCCTCGAATGAAGAACAGATGAAGCTAAGATCTTCCGGAATCACATTTCCGAGGTTATTATGTATGAATTCGATTGCAGACGGCTCACTGTCAACCGCCGTGACTTTCCACCCGTCTTTAAGCAAAGCAATTGTGTCCCTGCCGTTTCCGCATCCCAGGTCATAAGCAGTCTTTGCTTCGGGAGGATGTTCGGCAAAGTACAGAAGCCCTCTTAGCAGTGCCGGCCGCGGGTCAGTCTTGACCGCTTCGTAATAATCTCTCCAGGACATCAGCTCAGGATAAAATTACAGAAGTACAAAGTTGAAACTGCATCGGTCATATCAAATACTTTGCTGTTATTTTCTATTCTTTCCAATTCAGTTACACTTTCTGATTTGCTTTAATCATGGCCGAGCGGCTTAAGGTCATATATTTTCCGGATACCTTTGAACTCCTCATGCATGTCGAGATTCAGGTCAACTATCTTTCCCGTTCTGACATCAAACACCCAACCGTGTATCTTAGGGAAACCTGTACTGTACCACGAACGCTGAACATGGTCTATCTTCACAACGCTTATGCATTGCTCAATCACATTAAGCTCCACAAGCCGGTCGAATCTCTTCGACTGGTCTTTGATGGAATTGAGTTCTCTTCTGTGAAGTCGGTAAACGTCTCTCAAAGTCTGAAGCCAGCTGTTGAGCTGGCCCATATCGCGCGGCTTCATTGCGGCCCTGATACCGCCGCATTCGTAATGTCCGCAGATTATGATATGCTTCACCTTAAGTACTTCAAGTGCGTACTGAACAACTGCGTTGAGATTATTATCTGTGCCGATGACAAGGTTTGCCACATTCCTGTGAACGAAAACATCACCCGGATTCAGCCCCATCAGCTCTTCAGCGGTAACGCGGCTGTCCGAACAGCCTATGTACAGAAGCTCGGGGTGCTGTCCCTGTGAAAGCTTTCTGAAATAGTCGGGATCAACAGCTAGTTTCTCCGACATCCAGATCCTGTTATTCTCAAGAAGTTTTTCTATCTCCATTCTTAACCGACTGTTTGCAGATATTTTTCATCCGCAAGATACTTATCCCTGTCCGGAGATGAAGAGGCAAATTTAAGATGGTGCGGAGATCATATCCGTCCAAAACGATTTGCTTACGATTGTCAACTCTAGCATTGATTTCGTTCATAGAATCTTACCCGCTTTCTTTTGAACGATCAAAAGAAAGCTTAGCAAAGAAAAATCGCCCGCTGCAGCCTAATCGCCTGAAATTGCTCGCTCAGGCTACGAGAATTTCAACTCCTCACCCAAACGGATACTCCGTTTGGGTTCGTCAAACAAGAAATTCTCGCTTACGCCTTCGCTCGCAATTTCTTTACGGCGATTAGGCTAAGGCGGGTTGTTCTTTCAACATCCGGAAATCTCTTGATATCCGGAATGCAAGTGCAACAAATTTCTGATCTCGAAAACGTTTTGGATAGCAATGTGCGGAGATATTCTTCCCGCTCTTCAATTGATGATGAATGCAAAAGCGCAAATCGCTATTTTGAATCTCACAAACCCGGAATCTCTAAATATGATGAAGACCATACTCATACTTCTTTCAATTTTCATTTGCAGATGCCTGACGGCGCAGTCGCTTCCGATCTTGCTTGACGGAAGGACCGATGAATGGACGCAGAACGCAGCGACATATACAGACACCGAAAACGACGGCAGTGTGTATGATTTCCGCTATGTCTCCGCCGCCAATGATGAGAACTTTCTCTACCTGAAACTGAGGATCAATCCTTTTGTGAAACTGCTGGAGAACAATCAGTTAGCCATGTACATCGATGGCGACAACAATTCCTCAACCGGCTTTCAGATTAACGGCATAGGAGCAGAACTCCGATTCAGTTTCGGCGCAAGAAACGGCTACAACTACTACACAAGTGCTTCTGTCACACACTCCGATCTGAAATTCAGAAGCCTCCCTACCGTTACCGATACGCTGTATGAGATAGCAGTTGCAAGACAGGCGATTCCGCCAACAGGGACATCTCAGACCATAAGAATTTTTCTGATCGACAATGTCACCTCCGGCGACAGAATGCCAAATGCAGGCGACACATTTTCATACACATTTGACAATGCACCTGTTCCACAGCTTGTTCCAGTTGAGCTTGCGAAAGAAGACAGCCTTTTGCTGAGGGTTGTAAACTGGAATACGCTGAGTGACGGTTTGACAAGCTCATCGAGAGAGCAGTACTTCAGAAGAATACTGCAGACGGTCAGGCCCGATGTTGCAGGTTTCAGCGAGATGTGGAACTCCACCGCCGATGATGTGAGGCAGAAACTGAACAACATCATACCATTGCAGACGGGCGGTTGGAATGCTGTCAAACTTGACGGAGGCAATGTAATTGCATCTTCATATCCGATACTTCAAAGCTGGCTCGTTTATCCCGGACAAAGGATCACCGCTTCGTTAATTGACCTTCCCGAGAGATTCGGCACGGACCTTCTTGTGATCTGCTGTCATTACAAATGCTGCGGAGGAGCATCTAATGATGCGGAAAGACAGCGCGAGGCGGATGCCACTGTTGCATTCATACTTGATGCGAAATCACCGGGAGGAAGTATAACACTTCCCGCAAACACTCCCTTTGTGATAATGGGAGATATGAATTTTGTCGGCGACCGCCAGCAGTTGAAGACGCTTGTTACAGGTCAGATCATTAACACACAGCTTTTTGGAAGCGGAGGAAGCCCTGACTGGGACAACACCGACCTTCTTGATGCTCTTGCGCCGCAGTCAGACAAGCGCACTGCATACACATGGCGTGATGACGACGGTTCTTATCCGCCGGGACGGCTTGATTATCAGATCTATTCAAACAGCAATGTGATAATCCGGAAGCAGTATGTTCTGCAGACCTCGGTCATGAGTCCGCAAAGGCTTGCGCAGTACGGTTTGCAGGAGGGGGATACAAGGAATGCCTCGGATCATTTTCCAAAAGTGTCGGACATATCCTTCACCAACACAGTCGGCATAAGCGAAACGGCGGATGCTGTTGATTTCAAGCTTGAGCAGAATTTCCCCAATCCGTTCAATCCGTCAACAGTGATAAAGTTCTCACTTGAAAGAGGATCAATTGTAAGGCTGGAGTTGTTTGACGCACTCGGCAGAAAAGTGAAGACTCTCATGCACGAATACAGGAGCAATGGAAGCCACGAGATAGTGCTTGATTCCGAAGGCCTTATGGCGGGAGTTTACTTTTACAGGCTTGAAGCCCGGGGCAATGCTGTAACGAAGAAACTGTTGCTTGTGAAGTAAGCGGCGGAATCACACCTCACTAATCCGTTAAGCATCGCATTTCCTTCATCACAAAAGGCAGTATGAATTCTTATGCGGAAGTCATCAATGAATGATCAGCGCACGTTCGTCTGAATGCATTCACATACCGGAACTCAGATCAATGCCTCCTCAGAAGACGAAGTTCATTCCGACCTTGAACGTATTATATCTCAGCGGCGCTGTGCTGGTGAACGGCCAGTTCATCTGATCCTTCCTAAGCTGATAGAATCCGAACTCATAAGCATTTTTCAGGACAAAGTTCATCAACACTCCGGCAACGGGCGCATTTTTCAGTATTTTTTTTGCGAATGCGTCAATCAGTACAAGTCCTGAGAACTCGATCAGCGAACTCATCGCCTGCTTGCCGAACAGGTGCCTCGGATACACATGAGAGATCTCATACATCGGCGTGATCGAAAATCCCTTTACGATCTGAAAATTGATTCCCGCCTCCCATGTGCTTCCGAATCTGAATGCATCGTTGAAGTCATTGAGCGTTCCATACAGAGTATCTGCGATGCCGGGATTATTGTCATATCTGAATTCCGACCATGCAAATGAGCCCGCGTTGTACGGCGTTATGATGAAGTTCCCGCCCGCCTTTATTCCGTACCCTTCCTTATTCCCGAATCCGAACCTCCAGAGCGAGTTGTCCACCGAAAGAGAATCCGCCGGCTCACCGGTGAAATCAACTGAAGCATTGCTGAGGAAAAGAAAATTGTTGCTGTATTTTACAATGTCTTTCCCGAAGCTTTTGGAATCATATTGTTTCGTAAATCCAAGCTTTAGCTCGAACATGCCTGTATTTGACAGGCTGACGGGCGAAGTGTTCAGTCGCACCTGCGATACTCCGTATGTCAGTTCGACGGAGGGTTTGTTGCCTTTAAGCCATTCAGGTTGCGGTTTCTTCTCTTTCTTTTCCTGGGAAAATGCAAGAGATGCGGATATGAGCAAAACAGTTATTGCAGAGAGTATTCTTCCGGTCATTTTCCTATCATTGAGTTGTTAATAAATTAGACGAAAAAATCCGGCGCAGGTTTCCTTTTGCCGGAAATTTCACGATCACTTTTTCTCCCGGGCGGTCCTGTTATCCGCATTCATAAGCTGTACGGCTTCTTCGACGGTGAGTGCCCGGCCCTCCTCCCAAAGTCTTTCGTACACTGTCTTTTCAAGGGCCGACTTCAGCGCATCCTTGATCTCCTCTATCCTTGTCAGCTCCTGTTTTGTGACATTTATGTTTAGGTTCTTCATCAGGCTTATGTAAAGTGCAGAGAACCTACATCCCGTTTCAAATTCTTCCAGCCCGATGTATGAGTTTGCAAGCCCTTCGATCCCCTTCATCAAATAGTACTTCTCTCCGATCTCGTTTGCGATATTTATGCTTACTCCGTAGATCCCGAGTGCCCTGAGGTACTCGCCCCTGTCATTCGCGATAAGTCCGAGCGTGTTAAGCGGGTTCACATAAATTCTCCTGTCGCCCAGCTCTTTGAACAATTCAATACTCTGATGCAGATACTTCTCCGCAGTGTCATAATCTTTTGTCATGCTGTAAGCCGATCCAAGGTTTGTCAGCGACATTGCAATGCCGTGCCTGTCACCAAGTTCCCGCCTGAGCTCGAGGCATTCCTTCCATGTTTCAATCGCTTTGTCGTAGTTTGCGGCGAGATATTCGATCGCACCGATATTGTTGATGATCTTTGCAATGTGTATCCCGTCACCAAATTCCCTGTAGATCGCAAGACATTCTTCAGCCATTTCTGCCGACTCCTCATAGTTGCCCTGATACATTCTGCCTGCGGCAAGATACCTCAGGCATAATGCAATGAGAAGTTTGTCGCCGAGTTGCCTTGCTGTTTTCAAGCCATCCCTTGATAATTCCTCCATCGCTTCAAGATTTCCGTCAACGAGCTTTACATTGCCAAGCATTACAAGGCAAGGCACTTCACCTTTCTTGTCGTTCAGGCTCCTGAAAATATTCAGAGCATCCTGCAGATATTTTTCCGCCTCATGATGGCTTGCAAGATAAGTCAGCAGGAACCCAGCAAGATAAAGCGCACGCGCTTTCACCGGCGGCTCAGCTTCCTCAATGCCCGATAATCCCTTCTTAAGATATGCGTATCCTTCCGAAAAATAGCCTCTGAGCTCCCAGTACTTTCCGAGAGAAATTGACATCTTAATTCCTTCAACCGGATCTTCCTCAATTGCCCATTTTAGAGCTTCCCTTATGTTTTCATAATCTGCATCTATCATCTTCAGGCACTCTCTCTGTCCGCTGCCGTTCAGCTTTTCTTCCGAATCAATCACCAGTCCGCTGAAATATTCAAGATGCCTTCGCTTAATATCCTTTTCTTCCTTCGAACCGGCGAGAACTGATTTGCTGTACTGCCTGATTGTTTCCAGCATCGAGTAACGCATATCAGTCTCAGAATCACTGCTCTTGATCAGAGACTTGTCGATAAGATTGGACATAAGGTCAAGTATCTCAAATTCATCAACAGGTTCGGCCGAGCAAACCGCTTCTGCCGCTTCGAGTTTCCATCCTCCCTGAAACACCGAAAGCCTTCCGAACAGGAGTTTCTCATCTTCCGACAAAAGTCCGTAGCTCCAGTCTATGAGCGCCTTAAGCGTTTGCTGTCGCGGAAGCGAAGTCCTTTTTCCACCCGTAAGCAGTTTGAACCTGTCGCTCAGACGCTCTAGGATCTTCTCAACCGAAAGCACGTTCATTCTCGCCGCTGCAAGTTCAATGGCGAGCGGTATCCCGTCAAGGTCATTGCAAAGCTGAGCAACGGCCGGAATGTTCTCGTTTGTTATTTCAAATTTCGGATTGACGCTGAGAGTTCTGTCTATAAAAAGCTGAACTGATTCGAACTGGCTGAGCGATTCAGAGTCATAACTCCTCCGGACGTCCGGAAGGGACATTGACGGCAGATGGTAAGTTCTTTCACCGCCGATCTTGAGAGCCTCCCTGCTGCTTGCAAGGATCTTCAGTTTCGGACAAGAGCTAAGAAGCTGTTGGGATATTCCGGCGGTTTCATTTATGAGATGTTCACAGTTATCAAGGATGATGAGGATCTCTTTCTCCCTCAGATAATTCTTCAGAATGTCTGCGGGAGCGTTTTTTCCGTCAGGGCTGAGTCCGAGAACAGACATTATTTCAGGTATCACATACTCGGGCTCGGAGACGGTGGCCAGCTCCACAAACCAAATACCGTCTTCAAATTCATCTATGATCTCAGCGGCCGCCTGCAATGCGAGCCTTGTCTTGCCTGTGCCGCCTGCGCCTGCAAGGGTCAGAAGAGGATGAGTCTTGAGAAGTTCTTTGATGTCCTCCTTTTCCTTTTCCCTTCCAACAAACCGTGACAACTGAAACAGAAGATTGTTGGGCCTAGCATCAAGTGTATTGAGAGGCGGAAATTCATCCTTTAGCCCTTCGGCGCAAATCTGATACAGTCTTACCGGCTGATTGAGGTCTTTGAGCCGCCTTTCTCCAAGGTCCCTGAAAGATACCGAAGAAGGCAGGAAATCCGCGGCCTCTGAGTACACTATTCCGGAAGTGATTATCTGCTCGCCGCAGGCGGATGACATTATCCTTTGTGTGCGGGCAAGCGTTACATATCCGGTGTAGTCGCTCCCGTTCCACACCGCCTCGCCGCAGTGAATTCCCATCCGCACTTTTATGACTGCATCTTTCCATTCAGCGGATTTGATTGCCTTCTGCGCATCAACAGCGGCTTTTACCGCATCTGCCGGCGAGCCGAACGCACAGCACACTGAATCGCCCACAGTTTTGAATATGAATCCGCTGTGCATCTCAATAGCCTGTTTCATCAGCCCGTGATGAACTGCCAAAGCATCAGGCATTGTTTTAGGATGAAGCTGTGCGAGTTTTGTACTTCCCTCAACATCGCTGAACAGAAATGTCACAACCCCTGTCGGAGCTTCCGCATTCATGAATGCTTTACCGAGAGACTTTCCACTTCAAGAATTTCGGGCAGTTCCTTTCTGAGTGATGCCTTTGCAAACTCTTCCATGAACCACATGCTGTCGAGACCGTTCCTTTCCGCCGCAGTCCTGAGCCATTTCTCCTCGTCCGGATGAACTTCCACATCGGACACGGCAATTGCGAGACCGTCAATGACGAATTTTTTCGCAAGCTCTTTGGAAGAGAACTCCGGGATCTCATCAGAGATATGAACATTGTCCAGTATCTCATGAATGACGTTTATGCAGAATTCTCTTTCAAATCCAAGCGACTTTCCTATTCTCATCATTAGATTCTTCTCGGTCTCAGTCACTTTCCTGTCCTGGCGTATCAACAGCAGAAGGC
>DAIQRO010000002.1:24713-29067 GCA_036786155.1 Bacteroidota bacterium | reverse complement strand
CCCTTGAAATATTTGCTCCTGTCAATGATTCTGATTGTCATCGTATTCTTTAGCTAAGTAAAAAGAATTGTGATTTAAGATACCAAAGCAGTAAGAATAACTCAGTTGAAAACTAACAGACTTGAAATTCTCCGAAGAGATCGGTCCAATGGGTCTGACGTTTTAATTTTGAAGAACAGCCTTACTTTTTCGTTTTCTTCCGGACTTCCTTTGCCTTGGCCTCAAGCCGGTTCCGGTTTGCAACGAACTTTGCAATTTTTGAAATGATCCTTACAGGCACAGGAGAGCCAACAGGGAAGATCACCGCTGACTAGGTGGTTCTGTAAGCGATCAGCTCTGGAAGGAATGCCTGAAGATACTTCGGCCTGAGAAAGATCGAATAGTGCTTCTTAAAACCGCCGAAGTGAATGATGATTCCGAAAAATCTGTACGAAGGGAGCTGATAACTTATGATCTCTTCTGCACCGGGAACCGACCTGAGTATCACTCTTCTTAATTCCTTAAGCACAGGTTTGAGTTCCTCGGGTTGAGAAGAAATATAATCGTCAACATCAGCAAATCCCTTCGTTCTGTTTGCCTTAACCTGCTTCTCTGCAAGAGAAAGGCCGGCAGTCCCGAGCAATGAGTTTACCGCAGGGATTGAAGAAGGGCCGAATCCGTGAAGTTTGAGAAGGTCCTCCTTTGAATTTTTCGAGAGTTTGACAAGTGAATTGATGCCTTTGCCATTGAGCGCGCGGCGTGCCGGAGCAGAAAGTGAACCGAATATGCCGCCTGATGCTGCTGAAGGTTTCCCTTCTCCTTTCTTTTGCATAGACTGAGATTGATTTGTGCTTGCCGGAAACATAGCCAACACAGGAAGACTTTCAAGTGTAATTAATCGACACCTGCCTTGACAAAACTGTAAGCTTCATGCGTTTACGCTTTATTGCGAACAATCACTTCATTTCGATTCTGAACATCATTGCATACCTGAGAAGGAAAAGAACGACCGCCAGCACTATCAGCAAACTCAAAACAAAGAGCAGTAAAGGATAATTGGGAATGTTGGCAAATCCTGTGAAGTGAGCGAGTCCCTGAATGAAGATCACAATTTCCGTTGCAAAGACACCTGCAACAAACAATGCCGACGGCAGTATGAATCTGTCCTGCTGACGTGAGTCCGTACTGCTATCCGATAAAACAATGCACAGCATTGCACCGGAAACTACCCCAAGCATAAGCAGATGAATATAGCCGATGAAGAGATTCCTTATCTCAAAAGCCGCTGTAATGAACAGAGGAAATATAAGGGCTGACTGGATCAGGACTTTGGCAATAAATCCGGCTGTTGAAAATGCAAGATGGACTCTCTATGCTGTTCCTGTTCTCCTGAATCTTTCCGTTTCAAGACCAACTGCCGATTTATACAGCAGTTGCGTGCCTGCGGCCTGCTGAAAGACCGAGACTCCGTAAAGCGTGTACCAGATTTCTCCGGGATAGAACCACATCATCGGAAGAGAAAAACCAAAAAGAACGGACAGTGCGATCCAGTAGATCCCCTGAATACCCTTTCTGACGGAGCCTTCCTTCACATCATCCGGCATCTTTCTGAAAAGAATTGCAAGCAGGCCGAATACAAATGCGCCGCTGAACAGAAAGTGAAGATAGAACTGAATGCTAAGCAGATACTGAACGGATCCCTTTCCGTAGAAATTGATTGACATTGCCAGTCCAATGATGCCTGCAGTGGTCAGCATCAGAAACAGGCAGAATGCACGGATTGCCGCCTTCTCAAGATTGTTTCGCGGAGCGGAATGCTTCAGCAGAAGAAATAAAAAAAAGTATGTGCATAAAATGTGAAGGGCAGAGGAGATTATGGAATAAATCCCGTATCCCTGCAAGGGGAAGCTCACCATCATTCCAACCACAGATAACTGAGTCACAATAAATAGTCTGCCGAATGATCTCTTACTCTCCTGCGTATTCTCCGGCACATAACTCCGGACGATCAGTAAGTACATCATCTGATAGACCCAGCCGAGAGCCGCGATGTGCGAATGCGCGTGAAGCATATTCCGGTAATCGAAACCGGTAGCTTCTCCAAGCGCAGCATAGCGGAGAACTAGCCCCATAACAGCCGCAACGAGAAAGTTCAGCAAACTGACAGCCGTAAATCTGATGAATGATGTTCTGTTCAAATGATTGTATTTTCTGATCTATTCAGGTATCCTCATTCAGGACAATTGAGCTGTAAAAGTTATGAAACCGGCTGTGAGAAATCAGCGCAAAGTGAAGTGGAGAACATATTCTCCCGACACTTTGCATCAATAAGGTTATCTTTGCAGATCACATTGGACAACTCATTTGACATTGCCGTAATCGGCGCCGGGATACTCGGGCTCAGCACCGCATACAGTCTTCTGCGCAACGACAGCTCGCTGAAGATATGCATTGTCGAGAAAGAGAGCAGTGCCGCAATGCATCAGACCGGGCATAACAGCGGAGTAATTCACTCCGGCATTTATTACAAACCCGGCAGTCTGAAAGCGGTGAACTGCATACGCGGTTACAAGATGCTTATTGAATTCTGCGCAGAATACAATGTGCCGTTTGAAATTTGCGGCAAGGTGATCTCGGCGACAGATGAGAGCGAGTTTGAACGGATGGAAGAGCTTCTCCGCAGGGGCATGGCAAACGGCCTAAAAGGTTGCCGGCTTATAAGCAGTCAGGAGATAAGCGAACTTGAGCCGCACGCATTCGGCCTCAAAGGAATCTTCGTTCCGCAGACAGGCATTGTTGATTACAGGGTTGTGTGTTCAAAGCTTGTTCAGCTCACATCAGAACGCAATTGCACAATGTTCTTCGGTGAAAAGGTTAGTGTGATGCACTGTGATACACGAAGCATATCAATAAGAACTGACCGGCAAACCCTGAACGCAAAGCTTTGCATCGCCTGTGCCGGGCTTCATTCAGACAGGATCGCTGAGATATCGGGTGCTAAGCCCGGATTCAGGATCATACCTTTCAGAGGAGAATATTATAAGCTCAGAAGCGGCCGCGAAAGTCTTGTGAAAAATCTGATCTATCCCGTACCCGATCCGAGGTTCCCGTTTCTCGGAGTGCACTTTACAAAAAGGATTGACGGCAGTGTAGAAGCGGGCCCGAATGCTGTGCTTGCATTCAAACGGGAGGGATACAAAAAAAATGATTTTAATTTAAGGGATTCGTTTGATACTTTGACTTTTCCGGGTTTCCGAAAACTGGCTCTCAGATATACTGGCACAGGACTCGATGAGTTCCGGCGGTCATATTCAAAAGGACTGTTTACCCGTTCTCTTCAGCGGCTGTTGCCGTCAATAAAGGAAGAAGACCTCATCAATGGCGGCGCCGGTGTTAGGGCTCAGGCATGCGATAAAGAAGGAAACCTCATTGATGATTTTCTCATACTGGAGGATGAACGAGTGATCAATGTATGCAATGCGCCATCGCCTGCGGCCACTGCATCACTTTCGATCGGCGAAACAATTTCAGAAAGGGCAATCAGAAAACTCAATTCAACTTACTGACCTGTATTGACAAAGGATAAGTATTCCATTGCAAGTGAAATAAGAAGCGAACTTGCTTCAAAAGGCATTTCAGTTTCCGGTGAAGATTTTGAACGCCCATGGGGCGGCTTTTTTAGGATCGGCAACGAAAGCCTTCCTGTGTTTCTTCATAACTATTTCAGCGGTATCGAACTGCCGTTCGACATCTCCAGGCTGAACGTGAGCCCCAAGATACTCGTAGTTGAGCCCGGGAAGAAGCTTTCATGGCAATCTCATGAACGGCGCTCCGAGCTATGGCGGGTTGTAAGCGGCCCTGTGGGGATATTCATGAGCGAGACGGATGAACAGCCCCCTGAGATGGACATTTTCAATAACGACGACCTTGTTGAAATGAAGCTGGGAACACGCCACAGGCTGGTTGGCCTGGATGACTGGGGAGTGGTTGCAGAGATCTGGGTCCACACGTTTCCCGATGATCCGTCAGACGAAGAAGACATAAGAAGGATCTCGGATGACTTTGGAAGAGGTTGATAATTCTTTTACTGAATCTGTTATAATTCCCGATAATATTTATGCCGAGACAATTCCGTTTCCTGATATCGTTCGCAATAATACTTTGCGCAGGTTTTGTTTTTGCCGTCACTCATTGCGCATCGGAAACGAAGTGCTCAAAAGACTTGACTGGGAATCACTTGAGCTACGTTCAGGCAGATGATAAGCAACGGATGATAGTGGAAGGCGCAAAAAAGAATCTTGCCGAAGGAACAGAATATGACCTGACCATGGGTTATTATGTGCTTACATACAAAGACGGCGTGAATACCGGAAGC
>DAIQRO010000002.1:0-24701 GCA_036786155.1 Bacteroidota bacterium | reverse complement strand
GATCCGAAGATAGGAGTATGCACCGATGTTATAGTGAGGTCGCTGAGATATTCAGGAATAGTTGATCTTCAGGAGGCCGTCAACAAAGACATTAAGACCGGCATGTCTGATTATCCGATGTCGCGCTGGGGCAAGAAGAAAGCTGATCCGAACATTGACCACAGAAGAGTGATGAACCTTGAGGTCTGGTTCGGGAAATACTGGCAGTCCCCCGGCAACAATGACTTTCAGCCGGGAGACATTGTAGTGTGGGATATGAATGAAGACGGTGCCAGCGATCATATAGGCATTGTCTCCGACGGCACAGTCTCAGGAAGGCATACGGTGATACATAATCATCCCGATCCGGGACACATTGCCGATGAAGACAAGATATACAGATGGAAGATAACCGGACATTACAGGGTAAAGGACAACTGATATTTTGAAACTGTTTGATGCTATTGTAAACCGAAAGACTACGAACACTGCGTTTGCAGATAAGAAGGTCTCACGGGAGGATGTGGAACTGCTTGTCAAGATGGCTTCGCACTCGCCGAGCCATTTCAATTCACAGCCGTGGAGGTTTGTGATAGTTCAGGACCGGAACATCATTGACAGGATCGCAAAGATCGCAGGCGACTCGATGGTTGAGCTTATGGATGACGGAAGATTCTGGAAGCAGTACAGAAAGTACTTCCGCTTCAGCGAAGAGGAGATCGAGAAAACAAAGGACGGCATTCACATTGCCATCGTTCCTCAAGCCGTTTGCCAGGAGCATCTTTTCCGAGGCCGGGGGGAAAGTGATTTCGCGCTTCAGAGTTTCAAGAATTCTCGGCAAGGATGAAGAGAAACTTGTTTCGACATCACCGATGCTTTTTGCTATTGCGCTTACAAAAGAAGAGTACAGGAAGGAAGAGCTTTCAGGATTCTATTCGGTCATCTCAATGGGTGCAGTGATACAGACTTTGTGGCTTGTAACTACGGCGATCGGCATGGGAATGCAGTTCATTTCAACGCCCGGGGAGATCCCCGCAAAATGGAATGAACTTACGGACATACTCAGCATTCCGGATGACTACGAACTTGCGGCAGTCTTCAGAATGGGATATGTTGACCCGGATGTGAAGCGTCCTGCCATTGACTGGCGTTCTTCACAAAGAAAGGATTTCGGCGAACTTGCTTATTGCAACACGTTTGGCAATGCCTTTGATCAGTGAGGTTCATTGAAGCAGCTTTTTATGTATGCCGGACTCATTCTTTATTCCGTGAATTATGCGATCGGATGGATGCTCTCATCGCGCAAGCTGGCAATTACAAAGCGAAGCCATCAGGCAATATATTCTGCTCTGATTGCAGTGCTTGCCGTGAACGCATACTTCAGTCAGGGAGACTTCACCGGGCTTGGATTGATCCTGACATCACTTGCCATGATGCTAATTCTTCCCCTTGGCATCAAAGGCGGTTATTATCACAGGATCGTAAGTTCGCTCGGACTGATTCTGTACATTATTTTTGTTTTCATTTGACATAACTCAAACACTCGGGAGCAGACAAAGGATATGTGGAAGACAAAGGAAGGAAGTACCGAAAGACTGATACAGCTTTGCATCGGTTACTTTGTGTTTTATGTGATCACCGGGCTGAGCGTGAAGTACTTCCTGGGAAAGGCCGATCTCGGTTTTCCGGGAATGACGGATATGCAGTACCTTGTTTACAGCACGATCGGCGGCAACATGTTTGCATTGGCCGTTGTGATAATACTCGGCTGGTACAGGATACAGTCAAATGGCACCGCAAAACTTCTCGGATTCACCGTTCCCGAAGAGCTTCTCTACATCATTCCTTCAGGGATCTGCACCGCGGTTGTTATTCCTACGACCACTCTCATGTACTCGCTTCCCATCTCAGTAATGGTAGCCATGGTGATAATGCGCGGCAGTGTAATTGTGATCAGCAGGATAGTTGACGAAATACAGATACGCAAAGGAATTCTGAAGAAGCGAATCTACCGGGAAGAGAACATTGCCGTTGTGTTTGCGATCATCGCAGTGGCTATCAACGTCTTCTTCGGAAAGCAGGGAGAGTTTGACTTCATTTACAATGCGGCGGCAATGACGATCCTTATAAGTTACATCATCGCATATTTCATAAGGATCTACATCATGAACTACTTCAAGAACACGAGAGCCAAGGGAGTGAAGCAGGACAACAAGGGATTTTTCGGTATCGAGCAGATAGCCGCAAGCATTACAATGATCATCGGAGGAATATTTGTCATCTTCGGTTTCAAGTACCTCGGATGGGACCTGCCACAGGTTGTGTCATTTGTGGATTCGTTCAGCAACATACATCCGATGTGGGCCTGGGCCATTCTTGCAGGCACTGCTTTCGGCATAGTTGCCTTCTTCTCGGTTTTCATATTCATGTTCAAGGGAAGAACCGCCACATTTGCGGGACTTGTAAACAGGCTGACCTCTCTTGTTGCAGGCACAGCGGCAACATTGCTCTTCTGGTTTTTCTTCGGCGGCAAATTTCCCGGTACATCAGACTGGCTTTCTCTCGTTTTCATACTTATTTCCGTTTATTTTATATCAGCAGCTGAAAAGAAGAGAACGCTTGAGCTGAAAGTAACACATGAACTTGATGACGATAACGGAAATCCTAAAACTGCAACTGCAACATCATGATGCGACCGGAAGAATTGATTGAAACCGCATGAGAGACCTGATGCTGGATCTTCCTGCCTGGCTGGTGATGGCTTTCGTTGCATTGCTCAGCGCAACTCTTGCGATAGCAGTGCTCATCTACCTCCGCAGACACATCCCCTATGACAAGTACAAGGAAAACCATGAGGTGGGAGGATTTCTTTTCAATGCACTCGGCCTTATATATGCTGTAATTGTAGCATTTGTAATCTATGTAAGTTGGAGCGAATACACTGAAGCTGTGAATTACAGCGAAGCCGAGATCACCGCGCTTAGAAGCATTTACCACAACAGCAAGTCTTTCCGTCCCGACGTAACAGAAAAGATCCGAACTGCCATAGTGAGCTACACGGAAGCCGTGATCAAGGACGAATGGAAGCTTTTGGGTGAAGGAAAAGTATCTGAAAAGGCAAGAAACGAACACCTTAAACTGTGGAATCTGGTTCTCACGGAACCCGAGCTTAAGCATATAGAAACCGATGCGGTGTTTCAGCAATGTCTTGTTGACCTTGATGAACTTTCTAAAGCAAGGGTAATGAGGATTGCCACAAGCAGAAAGAACATTCCGTTTGTTGTGTGGACCGTGATAATGATCGGAGCATTGACATCGGTTGGCTTTTCACTGTTCTTCGGCACAAGAGATCTGAAGATACAGGCAACCATGACTGCGCTTTTTGCAATGACAAACGCACTTATAATGCTCCTGATATTCTTCCTCGATCATCCGTTTTCCGGTGAAACGGGATTATCTTCCGATGCATACAAAGAGTTTCTCGAAGTGATCCGAACCCACTCCAATTTCTAGGCAAATTTACTTTCCCAAAATCGGAAAGAGCTGAAGCAACCCCTTGTGAATCATCTCCATAGCAATCGCGCTTATCAGTATCCCTGAAACTTTAGTAAGCACATCCACGCCTGTCTGCTTGAGCTTCATCTCCAGAGGCGACGCCGCTTTGAATGACAGGTACACCGCAAAAGAGACTGCCGCCGCTATTAACGGTATAACGATCAGCTGCTCAAAGTTCGTAACACTTCCGCCGTAAAGAATCATGGAGCTTATTGGGCCCGGACCTGCAAGCAGAGGAATCGCAAGCGGAACAATGGCAAATGAATCACGGGGACTTGTGCCGTCGTCCGCCACCTGACCGCTGTTCCTGGAACTTTGTCCGAGAACCATTGACAGCGAGATCAGAAAGATGATGATGCCGCCGGCAAGTGTGAATGCGCCTGTGCTTATCCCGAAAAGAGTCAGGACATACTTCCCCAAGAAGAAGGAAAAGATCAGTATGAAGAACACCGAAGTGGAAGTCTTCTTGATGATCTTGCCTTTGTCTTCATCCGTCATTCCTCTGGTATTGTTAAGGTAAAACGGAATTCCTTCAAGAGGATTGACAAGTATGAATATTGCAATGAAGACCTTTATGTATCCTGTAATACCTTCCAGCATTTCGCCGCATTTGGTTATAGCCCGGAAGTCCGGCCGGGTAATTATTAAGTGTGGCAAGTTAACGAATCGGACAATCAATTGTTGTGCAACTTTCATCTCTTCAATCTCTGATTCCAACTTTCATATAATCCGGCCGGCGCATCCTGCCAAAGCGTTATACAGAACAATCCCTGGTATTATCCCCAGTCACTGCATCCATTTAACATTCAATTCTTTCCGGCCGCCGCCCGCTTGACAGCATTTCCGGGAGTAATTCTTCACTTATCTCTTCTTGTCAACTTTTCCGAAAAACTTTCTTTTGTACGGAGATCCTGTCTGAATAACTTTGCAGCATGATCACCGGAAACAGTTCAGTTGCATACTGAGACGCCGACAGATCACTGCAGTTACCAAACCCGGGCGGAACTGCGAACAATGAAATTGAAAACTTTAAACCAAAATCAGAAAAGAAATGAAAGTAATTGAAAGAGCAGTACTCGCAGTGATCACTGCTTTGATTGTGATGGCAGTATCAGGCATTGAACTCACCGCACAGGATCTTACCAATGCAAAGACAGTTGAATTCGACAACCGAAATCATGACGCAGGTTCGGTAATTGCATTTCAGAAAGAAACGGAGCTCAAAATGGCCATTGAATCCGGAAGAACTCCCGTAACCGGCACAGTCTCTTCAACAGGCGAAAGCAGGATTGACGCGACAGAGTTTCCCGCGACAAATGACGGAGAAGTCATCTTTGGATCGAAACCGATGGAGGAGAACGGCGACTGGGGATTGAATATGCCCCCGGTACACAATGCGCTTGTGATGCAGGGTTATGAAAGCTATTACAAGAACATTGATATGAAGACAGGCGAAGACGGAAACATGTATGTGGCAGTGATCAGGCAATTGCAGATCTCTGATCCATACACCGCAAGAATAGACACATACAGGTCGCCGGACGGCGGCAAGAACTGGATCCTGTGCGGCTGGTTTGGATACATAGCCGGCCAGATTTCCAGTCTGTCTCTGCTTTTGGAATCCAAGAGCAATGCAGTTGCCGATTCAACAAGGCTGATAGTGTTCTACACTTTCTCGAGTCAAAGCGGTACAGCCGGTGCCGACCTTAGGATGGCGAGTTTCAGAAGAAACGGTACAGCCCCGCACTTTGCTGTTCTGGCAGATCCGCTTTCGGGATATCACTTCTGTTCTTTGAGTTCGGTAAGCGACGGCGAGTTCTGGCAAAGCGCAACCTACTTTGGAGTTGTAGCAAGCGAACGGAAGAATGACTGGACAGGCACGAGGAAGCTGAAGTTCTTCAGAACCGCGAACTGGGGATCATCGTGGACATCAGTTGAGTATGTAACTGGCAATGACGATGTTAATCCGAGCGCACAGTTTGTGCCCGGCACAGTCAGCGACATTCTAATAGCAACGGAGAGGCGTTCGTCAGGAATGAAGAACAAGATTGCGCTGATCCGCTCTACATGGACACCTTCCTCATCATTCACGGAGCAGGAGCTTACAAACGGGATCTTCCATGACTATTTCAAACCATGCCTTGCGGTGAAACAGAACAGCCCCGCCGATTCAATCATATTGACATGCACAAGATTCGGATGGGCAACTTACTTCTATTCAACCAACGGAGGAAGTTCATGGGTTATTGACGCGGCTCTCAGCCCGGTAAACGGAGGTACAAACAAGACATACACTTGGTGCTCATCCGTCAGCTCAGGCGAATCACCCTTCACTGCGATATACATGTCGAATGACGGTGACTCAATTACTGTAAGGCGCGGATCTCCGGGCTCAATGGGCACTCCAAGGAACGATGCGAATCCGAATACTGCTACAGCTTTTTCCGCTCCGGTTTGCGCAACATTCAGAAAGGACAGCAGAAACTACTCTGCAATTGCTTACGTGGGTTATCTCAACACCAATGTCTATTTCAATCAGGAAGTGATCCGGAGCCTGGGCATCAAACTGGCGATTCAGGGAATGTACACTCCTTCCGGAGACGCTTTGACAATTGCCGACACCGTCAGCGTGCTCCTGAAGAGCGGAGTTACTCCTTATACTACCATTGACTCTGCAAGATGCGTCATAGACCCGTCAACCATGACCGTTTCAATGCTTGTGAACGGAATGACGCCGGGAATTCAGCACCACATTGTCATCCGTCACAGGAATGCACTTGAAACATGGTCTTACTCATTTGCCGGAACATTTCAGGACAGCGCTTTCCTGGACATGACTGCGGCACAGAACAGAGCTTTCGGAAACAACATGATACAGGTCAACAGCTCGCCACTGCGGTTTGCACTTTTCAGCGGAGATGTGAATCAGGACGGCACGATAGATGCGACGGACCTTGCAATGATTGATAATGATGCCATTAACTTTTCCGGAGGATACGTCAGCACCGATCTGGACGGCAACAACTTTGTGGATGCAAGCGACATGGCAATCGCAGACAACAATGCCGCAATGTACGCAGGCGTGATACGCCCATAACTTCAGAACAAAATCAAAACAACAACAAAAATGAAAATGAAGCAAACAATCACACAAGCCATTGCAATGCTGATGATGTTCATGAACATTGCATTTGCAGGCAACCCCCTTGAGGTCAGGATCGAATCTGTGAGACAAACGGCGCCCAACAGCCTTGAGTTTGACATCATTGCTGTCAACACAGGTGATGAAGACATCACTTACTCTGTCGGTCAGTACTTTCTTCAGTACGATCCGAATCTGCTTAACGGCGGAGAAGGGAAATATGATCTGATCCGTTCCGAACTCCCCGACAGCTTTCGCCCGAGAAGCTCGAAGACCGAAGGCGGGATCCTGAAACTTGCCGCAAACAGGATAAGCACGGATAAGGACAGATTGCCGGTGATTAGCAAAGGCACGAAGAGCTTTCTCATCGCCCGTATGAGACTGCAGACAAATGCCGGGGCATTTGCAAACGTTGCGCCTGAGATACGTCTCACAAACAGCGATAGTAAGTTCACAACAAAGATCGGGATCTTCTCAAATAACGCAACAACAATTATCCCCTTTTCACTGCCTGAAGAGGAAGAAACAGACGTGAGCTTAGCGCCTCAATCCGTTGCCGGAAGTTTGCCGGCAGAATACGCTCTCTCGCAGAATTATCCGAATCCCTTTAATCCTGCAACCGTCATACGCTTCTCCCTGCCTAAGGAATCGGAGATCTCTCTGAGGGTGTATGATATTTCGGGAAGAATGGTCAGAGAACTTGTGGAAGGCAGATACTCCGCAGGGTCATACTCAGTAACATTCAGCGGACATGATCTTGCAAGCGGAATGTACTTCTACAGATTTGAATCTGCCGGCTATACCTCGACGATGAAGATGGTCCTGCTGAAGTGACGAAAATCCGGGCGGCTCTTTCAAGCTCTGTCAACTTTTCGCCAAAAGTTTCTTTGGCAGGGCAATAGAGTGAGACTATTTTGCAAATGCAACAACCTGAGTGATGAAGCCATGATTCAGAAGTTCTTTCCTGCCATCACTCAGGAGCGGCCGGCGGGCGCTTCCAGTAACCCGGGCGGAAGTGTCCCTGCAGGCCGGGCAAATTCAAAATCATCAAAAAGAAAACAAGTAAATGAAATCAAGAATGAAAATCCTGAGTAAGATTCTGTGCATCATTGCACTGATGGCAATTGTAACAAGCAATCCCCTGCATTCACAGGAATCAGGAGAAGTGAGCCTGAACATTCCCTCAATCGGAGAAACTGTTTCAGGCATTGCTCCGGAATTTGATGCAGAAGAAGTTTCGCAGATCGAAGATCAGATTAAGGATGCAACCGAGAGGGGCGACAGGTCGCTTGCTTCCGGATTGGAGCGGAAGCTCGCCAGTATTCTGCCACGGCGGGAAGTGGCCGTCCCTGTTCCCGACAAAGCAATAGAGTTCGACAACTCCATGTCCGGACAAGAAGCAGGAGACTGGGCGCAAGGAGCTCCCGTGATAACAAACGGCGCGGTGAATGACAATATTTCACAGTATCACAGGCAGATCGACATGAAAACAGGCGAAGACGGAAACATCTATGTTGCCGTTAACAGACTGCAGAACGGACTGGTCTGGAAATCAAAAGTGGAAGTTTTCAGATCGTCTAACGGAGGAAAGACGTGGGTCAATTGTGCTTCAGTACAGAGTTCGTCTTACTATACTTACAGCATAGCCCTGACTGTCGAATCAAGAGATAATACAAATCCTGATTCCACACGCCTGAACCTGTTCTTTACGGGCAGTGCCAGCAGTTCCAACACAGCCGCGAAGCTCTACTTTGCCACATTCAGAAGAAACGGCACGGGCTACTACAGCGCCCTTATTGCCGAACCTTCAAGCGGCTTTTCCTTTCATTGAGTGCAGTCAGTGACGGCGCTTTCTTCTCAAGTGCAACCTACTTTGGCGTCGTTGCCTGTGAATCCGACCTGACCGACATTTCTGCCACAAGGATAAAGATCTTCAGAACGACCAACTGGGGTTCTTCATTTGCATTTTCAAGTATCCTTACCGGAGGTGTTGATTACTATCCGAGCGCACAGTTCTTTAACGGGACAGCCGATGAAATATGGATCGCAGTCGAAAGAAGAGTGAGCCAGACTGAAAAGCAGATAAGAATTCTAAAGACCCCGTGGTCAATAAGCTCATCATTCACAACATCATACATCACAACCGGAAGCCAATACAAATACGAAAAGCCGTGCCTCTCGGTAAAGCAGAACAATCCCTGCGACACCGCCATGATAACATGCACGAGGAACAACATACCTGTATATCACTATACTACCGATGCCAACACGGCATGGGTTACAAATCTCGGGATCACAAGCAGCGCTTCCCAAAACAAGGCGTTCACATGGTGCTCTTCTGCGCAGAGCGGAGACAGGCCCTTCACAGTGCTTTTCGCCACCAACGATGGCCAGGAAGTGAGTGTCAGGGAATACGCCGCTGGCTTCCCAGCACTTAACATTCAGTACCAGGTCAATTCTTATCCGTTCAGCCCCGTTATCTCTCCGGTGTGCGTCACAAGGCAGACAATCGAAGGGACCCTAAGCATGATCGCTTACGCCGGAGAAGACGGCGACAATGCATACTGTGATTCGGAAGGGCACAAGTCCATCAGTGTTAAGCTTTTGCCGCAGGGACTGTACAATCCGACTTCCAATTCAATGACAGCCAGTGATGTTGTTTCAATTGTAATAAAAGATAACAATGCACCCTATCTGACGATTGATTCAGTCAGCGCTGTGATCGAGCCAAACTCAATGACCACAACTTCTGCTTATCCGACAGTCTCGCCTGTGAAACTGACCAACCTGCAGGAAAACAACAGCTACTACATTGTGATTAGGCACAGAAACAGTATTGAGACCTGGAGCTCGGTTTGGGTGCCGTCATATCTTGACACTATCACATACGACTTCACATCGGCTGCAAACAAGGCATTCGGAAGCAACATGGTGCAGGTTGACGCAAGTCCTTCAGTATTTGCAATTTACAGCGGGGATGTAAATCAGGACGGTACCATTGACGGCAGTGACCTTTCTTTGATAGACAACGACATCAGTTCATTCTCTTCAGGATATCTGTTAACGGATCTTAACGGTGATCAGTTTGTGGATGCAAGCGATGCGGCTTTGGCAGACAACAACGCATACAGGTTCATAAGCGTAATGAGGCCCTGACCATATTTATCCGACACTAAACAAAACAGCCCGGAGAACAGAGTGTCCGCCGGGCTGTTTCACTTTTTCCTGAAGATCATTTGCCGTCCTGAGTCTCCGGAACCTCCGGAGTTTCAGGCGCTTTGGGTTTCTCCGTGTCCACTTCCACTTCAACACTTCCGTCCTCACCGTACTTGTAATTGAACTTCATGTTGTTATTCATTTCCTTCATTGTCCTCTCAATTTCTGTCTTGGCCCTCTCAAGTTCCTTCTTCAGTTCATCGTTTCTGTCAAGCTCCGCCTCTTTGAGCTCCTTATGAAGTTCCTTCATATTCTCATTGAGCTCCTGCATGTCAATTCTTATCTCTTCCTTTCTTTCAGCGTTCTCCTCCTTGAGATCCTTCTTGAGCTCTTCCATTTCTTTCTTGAACTCCTCCTTATCAAAATAGACAGCCGGGCCGTCGGTTGAACTTTCATACTCAAAATCATAATCCCCGGGAAACGTCTTCACCTTTATCTTGAAGTTCTTTTCGAGGTCATCCGCCCATTTCAGGGTGTCTATTGAGATGGTCTCAAGAACTTTCAGATTCTCAAGATTCTTTTCCAGATTCCTTTCAAGCTCCTTCATATTCTTCTCAACCTGTTCGTTCACTTGAATCTGTATTTTCTCCACCCATGCCTCAATTTCTTTTTCATCAATATAAGGAATGCTGTCTCGTGAGGGAACTCCGGGAGGAGGAGGAGCGATGACTATTGCCCTTGAGTAAACATTGTTCTTCAGTTCGCCTTCAAGTTGCGGAAGAAGATTCACAAGAGTCACGGCGTCCTTTGTTGTAGCTGAGTTGACTATTGTTGAGATGCAGGTCTGATCACATTTGCCGAAATCAAAATCGTAAAGCGCCTTCTTGATCAGCGGCGAAGTGCCGACTGCAAAAGGTGTGCCGACACCTTTGTCTTTCTTTGTCATAACGTATGTTCCTGCTGTTGCAACAGACTGCTTGTTTCCGGAAGTGACTTCAACTGTTCCGGATTTTACAAAGAACAATCCGTCGCCGGTGTTGTCAACGGTCAGTTTGTATTGCCCTCCTTCATCCATCGCAACTGCAGAAGGAAGCATAACAGGTATGGGCTCCGCTACCTGTTTCATATCGGCGTCAATCGTTCCGTACTCAACGGAGAGCTTGTTCTTTCCATCTTCACCTTTGACTATCACAAGCTTTGTATTCGGTTCAATGATCACTTTCCCGATATCGGCAACATATATCTCGGCCCGGGAAGAATCGTTTGAAACTATGTACTCGCCGTCACGAATGCTGTCGAGCTTTGCCATGGCTTCATTGCTTATGTAAGGATTGCCGCTGAGACTCGCGACTTTCCAGTATGAAGGCATTCCGAATACGTCTTGCTGTGTAAGCACGGGGATTCCCGGCCCGAGGCTTCTTACCGCAAGGTAGATCACTGCGGCTACTGCCGCAAAAGTTGCAAATGCAAAAGCATATCTGAACCTGTATATGAATCCGTTTGAGTTCTTTGGATCTTTCGACGCGGGAAGGTAATCAGTCCTTGTCCTTTCGGGCTTAGCTTTGCTCTCAACTTCTTTCCACAGCTCCTCTTTGCTTGCCGAACTCAGATATTCTTAGTTTCCCGAGAGTGTTCCAAGCTGAAGCTTGAGTTTGGACATTTCATCAAGGTATGCCTTGCATCCTTCGCAGGAGCTTATGTGACTCTCCATTATCTCCTTATCTTTTGGAGAGATCTCTCCTTCAAGATAGTCGTCAATCAGTCTTTCTGTCTCGTCACAGAAGTTTCTGGTGGTTGGTTGATTTTCGCTCATTTTGATAATTCCTCTCTTAACAGTTTTCTTGCTCTGTGCAGATGGGCCTTTGAAGTTCCTGTTTCTATTCCCATCATTTCCGATATCTCATGATGCTTGTAACCTTCGATATCGTGCAGGACAAGGACAGTCCGTGCCTGTTGCGGAAGCTTTGCGATCGATTTTTCGAGATCAATCCTTTGATCGGCGGTGTTGGATCTCTCAACAGGTGCGTTCTCTTCGTTTAGTTCATTGTCCGAAGATGGCCTGGATCCTGAAGATCTTAAGTGCATCAGGTAGTTGTTGACTGCAATGCGGTGAAGCCATGTGCTGAACCTGCACTCATGCCTGAATGAAGAGAGCTTCTCCCATGCGTTAATGAACACTTCCTGAGTCAGATCTTCCGCCAGATCCTTGTCAGCCGAGATGCGGAGGCAGAGCGCATGGATCCTTGAAACGTATTTGCCAAAGAGTTCCTTGAAGGCTTCCCTGCTGCCGCCGGCAGATTCCTCTATCAGCTTAGAGTCTTCATCCGTCCGCCTGACCGATACGTTCAGCGTTACTGACTGCTGAGCCATTTCAGTCCTGTCCTTTACTGTTAAGATGCATCAAAATGGAAAATGGTTTAGATGCGGTTGTTGTATACGCAAATTTAGTGATAATGAAATCAAGTATCTGCTTACAGATACTCATACAATTCTAAACGAAGGCTGAAACCCAAAGTTTCAGACAGAATGCAGAGGCAAAGATCTGTCATTGTCAGCCAATGCCTGAAAAAGCCGGATCCAATCCGTAAACACGTAAGTGCCGCACTCTGATTGGGCCAAGCATGTTATAAAGCCGGGACTCAGAAACTGCAGTGATGACCGCAATGTGTGCTCAATATTGAGTGCTTGACGGGACATAGTATTCAGGACCGCAAAACTGAGTACTCTATTGACAATACAAATGAATATTGTTAGGTTGATTCACCCAAAGATTTGTGAACCCCTGTTCCGGACTGCATGATGATTGCAGTCAGAGCAGGCAAGTAAAGCGATCTTCCCGAAACGGGAGGTTCCAATTTAAAATGGTTTATGAATTCTCTGATTAAAGGAATTGCAGATCATCACATCAGAAGTCCTACGGATTCATCCCACTTTTACATTCTCGTTCCATATCAACACATCATTTTCCAAACCTAAAGGAAGAAATATGAAACATTCAATTGCTCTTACTCTATTGCTGTCTGTTCTTGCGGTCGGGTCTTCAAACTCATTTGCGCAGGACAGTCCCGGAAAGTATTCGGATGAACTGAAACTCAAAACAGTTTACATACCGGAGAAAACCATTTCAAGAGTTCCTCTCAGACTCGAGAACAACATTCTGTTTCTCTCTAATTGCCCGCCAAGAGATAACGGCAATTGCGACCTGAAGTATCCTCTTGATGCAACTTTTGTTGTACCGCTCTTTAACGGTGTAGGATGCAACGGTCCTGCAAATCCCCTTGATCCGCTTCAAAGAAACGATGATGACGTAACACTCGCAATTCCGCTTGGATTCAATTTCAATCTTTACGGAACCATTTATACCACAGTATTCGTGAACAATAACGGTAATGTATCTTTTGGAAGTGACTTCTGTACATTCACTCCCTTTGCGTTCCCGAGCAATGCAGCGGCTCTTGTTGCACCTTTCTTCGCGGATGTTGACACACGTAACACCGCAAGCGGAGTTGTCTGGATCAAGTCTGAAGCAAACAGGTTTACAGTGACATGGGACAGTGTCGGATATTTCGGAAATCATGCAGATAAGCTGAACACATTTCAGCTGATCATTTCTGACGGAACAGATCCCCTTGTAGGCATTGGAAACAATGTCTGCTTCAGCTACGGTGATATGCAATGGACCACCGGCGATGCTTCCGGCGGTATCGGCGGATTCGGCGGAAGTCCTGCTACCGTCGGCGTTAACAAAGGTGACGGCACGACTTATGCAACACTCGGAAGGTTTGACAGGCCAGGCAACGCTTACTGCGGGCCAGGCTGTGATACAAACGGAGTCAGCTATCTTGACTGTCTGTCGTTCTGCTTCAATGCTTCCAATCAGGGCAACATCTGTCCGGTTGCTCAGGGTTTTCCGTCTGATACGGTTGACATAGTCGGCGGCAATCCGTACAACGGACAGTATTCATTCTCAGCCCCGGAAGTTGCCCAGATAGTTTCGGGCGGTGTAAGCGGTGTGCCTCCGGGTATGAATGTGATTATCAACAACGGTGTTTCCTGCACATTCGACGTTTCATGGAATCCTTCATGCACGCAAACCGGGATCTATACTGTATGCTTTACGGGAATTGACAATTTCACACTTCCATGCACAACTACAGTATGCGTGGTTTACAAGGTCGATTGTCCGCTTCCGGTTGAAATGTCTTCATTTATTTCAAACGTGACAGGAAGGGATGTTGAGCTGAGATGGTCAACAACCATGGAAGCAAACAACTCGGGATTTGAAGTTCAGAGGTTTGTTGCAAATGAAACCTGGAGAAGCATCGGATTCGTAACAGGCTCAGGGAATTCAACGGTTCCCGTCAACTATTCATTCACTGAAAGAGGCCTTACCACAGGCGTTTACAAGTACAGGCTGAAGCAGGTTGACTTCAACGGCGAATTCCAGTACCATAACCTCCTTGAGGATGTTGTGATAGGAATACCGGCAAGGTTCGAACTTATGCAGAACTATCCGAACCCGTTCAATCCGACAACAAAGATCGACTATTCGATCCCGTCGGACGGAAACGTAAGGCTTGAAATTTACGACGCAATGGGAAGGCTTGTTAAGACGCTAGTGAACGCAAACAAGACTGCGGGCTACTACACAGTCGAGTTTGACGCATCACAATTTGCCAGCGGCGTCTATTACTACAAGCTCAATGCCGTCGGACAAAACAACTTCTCCGATACGAAGAGAATGCTTCTTGTGAAGTAAGCTCATCGGAATAAGTTCAGTAAGGCAATACTGCGGCCCTGCTTTGAGATTCAGAGCAGGGCCTCATTTTTCCAGCGAATACATTACATACACACGGACAGAAATTGCAACTGCATTCTCAACTATATGGCCTGCTGTCACGCCCTCAGCCCTGTTTCCTGTTGCGACAATGCCAATAAATATGACTATATTGCCACAAGCCAGCATACGTTTCATGTCAACAATTTTTACATCGGCCTGTCTCATCACTCTTGCAGTCGCATCTGCCTCAACGGCCCAGTACAGCAATCAAAACCGGTCCGGCACTTCTCCGTCACAGCACGACTTTCAATCAGCTCAGGAATCGATCAGCGAATCTGCAAAAGTGAATGATCAGACTTATGGATATTCAGCGCAAATGATCAATAGGCAGTTCAAGGACCTTTTCGTTAAGCGAAAGGAATCTTACAGCTTTGATCCGGTCGGCAGCATAGGAGATAACATTCGCTTCAGCGGCTTCTACGAAAGGTTTGCATTCATAAGCTATTCTCCGAAGATGTTCATTCAGCCATTTGATTTCGTGCAGATCTACTCGCATCACGAACTTCTCAAGGTTGTTCCTCTGGACAATGCCAGATCCGCCGGCACTGAAACCCTTATTGAAAGCCTGGTACTCGTGGGAACGGAAGCTCTTGTACGCCTTGCGGCAAGAGAGTCATCCTGGATCAGCGAGCTTGCGGCATTTGCCGTCAAGAACCTGCTGATGGAACTTTCGCTCAGGCCGAAGCTTAAGAGCAAAAACAAGTATTACATTCCATGGATTCAGGACGAGTCTTTCTATTGTTCAATGAGCATCAGATTCTGATCTGTCCGTAATTGCACTTCTTAGGATTCCGCACAAATTGAGTTTCAATTTCAATGTCATTTACAGATTTTCTGTAAACTTTAACTGATGTCGGCAAAGAAGAAGGATACTGCTTCGGAGGATGGTTCCGCGAAAACGCGCAAGGCTTTGGCAAAACTGCTGAGCTTTGATGAAAGCCGTCCGTTTGATCTGCTTGGTCCGAAGTATGATGACAAGGAAAAGAAGGTGACAATAACTGCTTATCTCCCGTTTGCAGATTCCGCAAAAGTAAAGATCCGCGGTTCGGGCAAGATGCTGAAAATGAAAAAGGCGCTTGAAGAGGGTGTGTTCATTGCTGAGCTCAATGACGTGCCCGGCATTCCTTCTTACAGGATTGCATGGAAGAACGGCGGCGGAGAAACATTCACACATCACGATCCTTATGCCTTCACTCCTGAGCTTGGAGAAATGGACATCCACCTGCTTGGTGAGGGAAATCATTTTAAAAGTTATGAAAAGCTCGGTTCAAGGCCGGCACTTACAGGCGGCGTAAGAGGAGTCAACTTCATTCTCTGGGCGCCGAATGCAAAGTGCGTAAGCGTGGTGGGAGAATTCAACGGATGGAAGGCAGGAATGCATCCGATGCAGAAGATAAATGAATCGGGTTACTGGGGATTGTTCATACCGGAACTGAAGGAAGGCGCTCTTTACAAGTACGCTGTAAAGTCGAAGGCAAATCAGGTAACGATGCGATCCGACCCTTATGCATTCCGCACTGAGCTCAGGCCCGGCAATGCATCTATAGTTAATTCACTGAAGGGCTATAAATGGCGCGATGGAGAGTGGATGAAGGAAAGGAAGAAGGCGGCTTCTTCGATGAAGAATCTCGGAAGAAAACCTGTTTCGATCTACGAGGTTCATCTCGGTTCGTGGAAAAAGGATTATGATAACGTTGACTTTCCAAGCGAGTGGGGATTCAAGAATTACCGTCAGCTTGCGCACGAACTTGTTGATTACGTTAAGGCGATGAACTACACTCACATAGAACTTCTGCCGGTAATGGAGCATCCGCTCGATATCTCATGGGGCTATCAGGTTGTTAATTACTTTGCACCCACAAGCCGTTACGGCACGCCGGAAGATTTCATGTACTTTGTTGATCATTGCCATCTTAACGGTATCGGAGTGATACTCGACTGGGTTCCTTCGCATTTTCCCACAGATGTTCACGGGCTGGGTGAGTTTGACGGAAAGAGGATCTACGAATATGCTGACCTGAGAAAGGGATTTCACAAAGACTGGGGGACTTACGTTTTTGATTACGGCAGGAATGAAGTTGTCAACTTCCTCATTTCAAATGCTCTGTTCTGGATGGACAAGTATCACGTTGACGGACTCAGGGTTGATGCCGTTGCTTCAATGCTCTATCTTGATTACTCTAAGAATGCCGGGGAATGGGTCCCGAATATTTACGGAAGCAATGAGAACCTTGAAGCGATCGCATTTCTGAAGAAGCTGAATGACACCGTGCATAAGAATTTCAAAGGGGTAATGATGATAGCGGAGGAGTCAAGCTCATGGCCGGGAGTTACACAGCCGGTACACCTTGGCGGACTTGGGTTTGACATGAAATGGAATATGGGCTGGATGCACGACATACTTGCATATTTTTCGATGGATCCGATCTTCAGGAAATTTCATCACGGCAAACTCACATTTGCGATCTGGTATGCATTCAATGAGAAGTTCGTTCTGCCGCTTTCACATGATGAGGTGGTTCACCTCAAGAAATCAGTTGTTGAGAAGATGCCCGGCGACACCTGGAACAAGTTTGCTAACCTGCGTCTGTTGTTCGGATTCATGTTCGGACATCCCGGAAAGAAACTGAACTTCATGACGAACGACATTGCTCAGTACCGCGAATGGAATTCGGAAGTACAGATGGACTGGGAAGCGCTCGACTTTGAATACAATGCCAAGTTTCATGAGTATTTCAGCGAGCTTAACAGGCTTTACAAAGATGAACCCGCTCTTCACGAAGATGATTTCGACAGTTCAGGATTTCAGTGGATCGACTTTTCAAATTCCGACGAGTCAATAATAAGTTTTGTAAGATACAATCTTGACAAGAGCAGGATGCTTCTCTTCACATTCAACATGACTCCCGTTGTAAGAAAAGACTACGTCCTCGGTGTGCCTTTTCACGGCTTCTACAGAGAGATCCTCAACAGTGATGCCGAGAGGTTTGGCGGAAGCAACGAAGGCAACCTCGGAGGCGTGCATTCGGAAGAAGTTCCGAGATTTGAATTTCCTTTCTCGCTCAAGGTCACTCTTCCTCCGCTTGCAGTGAATCTGTACTTGTATGAGGAAGACTCCCCCGATAACATTCCGGAAGCTCCTGAAGTCAATACAGAGCAATCTGCAGAGGCAAAGGAAACCGGAGCGGTTGATCCCGGGGTGATACCTGTTTCGGAGAAGGAAACTGCAACTGCCGTTGATGAGACTCCCCCCGCGGAAGATGAATCCGCAAAAGCTATGAACAAAGCCGGCGAAGAGGATGAAATGGGCGAGAAGATCCGTGAGATACTGAAGAAGATCAGAAAGAAATGAAGCCGGTCATATCATTTCGAAAATCAATCAAAATCAATGAATGACATTTCAAAATTCCTGAGCAGTCTCAATATCACAGTTGACGAGATAGGTGCAAAGGAGCGTGCGGCAATGCTTGCTTCGAGAAGCATCAAGAGCGAAAGCAAGGTTGAAGGGCTGAAGCTGGCAATCTCAATGATTGACCTTACAACGCTTGAGGGAAAGGATTCCGAAGGGAAAGTGAAGGCAATGTGCAGAAAAGCGGTGAATCCAATGCCGGGAAACAACGAGATCCCGCACGTTGCGGCGGTTTGCGTTTATCCTAACCTTATCAGGGTTGCCAAAGAGTGCGTTGAAGGGACAGGCGTAAAGGTTGCATCCGTTGCCACTTCATTTCCCTCCGGACAGTACCCGCTGAAGCTGAGACTTGAAGACACAAGGCGCGCCATTTTTGACGGTGCGGATGAAATTGACATGGTGATCTCCCGCGGAGAGTTTCTTGAAGGACACTATCAGCTTGTGTTCGATGAGATCAGAAAGGTGAAAGAGGCCTGCGTTACAGCATCCGAGCAGTTGAGCAGTAAGACAGGCAAGAAGATTGACGCGCATCTCAAGGTGATACTTGAAACCGGCGAGCTTGAAACGTTTGACAATGTGAGAAAAGCAAGCTTCATAGCAATGGCGGCGGGTGCGGATTTCATCAAGACCTCAACCGGAAAAGTTCAGCCGGCCGCTACACTGCCTGTAACTTTAGTGATGCTTGAAGCAATAAGGGACTTCCATGATGAAACAGGAAAGGTGATCGGAATGAAGCCGGCAGGAGGCATCAAGACGGCAAAGGATGCGCTTGCATATCTTGTGCTTGTGAACGAGACACTTGGAGAAAAATGGCTGACGCCCGATCTTTTCAGGATCGGTGCAAGTTCTGTGCTCAATGACATTCTGATGCAACTTCAAAAGCAGAAGACCGGATACTATCAATCCTCTGATTATTTCACCAATGATTAGAAGCGCGATCATTTTGCTGATGCGCATTCAGGCGATTATGCTTTCGCTTTGCCCTGTTGCCGTTTCAGATGAGATCGTGAAGGAGATCAATTGCGGAGGATTCACTGCGGTCATTGCTTATGACACCGATGAATTCTACAAAGGCACAATAACGGTCAAAGATAAGGGAGACTCCCTGATATTCAAAGAGGAAGCGTTCTACTCTCATTGTTACTTTGACACACTCACAGACGTTGACGGAAACGGAGTGAAAGAACTCATTGCCGGACTTAGTACCGGATCCTCACCGTATCTGTGGAGCATGCTGGTGATCTTTGATTTCTCGGGAGACAGTCTGAAAATGTTCTCTGTTTTGAACAGCGAGCTTAAGTTCACCGGCGACGGTAATGCATACTTCACTTCAACCGTCCGGCTCAGCCCTGCATATCTCGGCGCGTTGTACGAATATCCCGTTATCAGCAAAGACGGCAGGATGTATGTTCCGTTCGATGATGATCTCGTGAAATTCAGCAAAGACATAAAGTTTGATGAGAGCTATTATCAGGAAGCAATTCACAACTTCGAAAACGAAATTGATGAATGCACGAACCGTCAGGACTATCTGTCTCTGTTCGAAGTTTATATGATCACATCGGCATTTTCCGGGAGAAGAGGATTTGCAGAGGAATACATGAGAAAGACGTACAAGTGCAAAGACACAGGGGAGGCATTGGAAGAGGCCCGTGAATATGCGGATTCAATACTTGACGCGATGAGGAAAGAGGACTTTGTTTATCGAAAAGATTAATCCGATTTGAAAAGCTCAATAAAGAACTTCATTCCTGCTGAGGGCAGAAAGAATCTATCTAAGCAATTCCACAGATTAAAGAATCTCGGGCTTGACCATAATCCCGGTGAGGACCTTGACGCATTGCGAAAGAAGATGAATCTTTATTTTAAATTCTTCCCTGCTCAAAGGAAGCAGTATGAAAAAGAACTGGACTTCATCAATACACATTCAGATCCAAAGTACAAGTTCTCATTCATTCTTCCATACAAATTCATCAACAGGCATGACATAATGAAGGTCAGCGTCAGCATAGACGAGGACGCCGGACTGCTCTATGTGACTCACAAGGGAAAGAGGCTTTACTACAGCTGGGATCACAAGATACCCGGCAAAGTGGCATACACATACAACAACATCTGCATTGAACAGGATGAACTTTCTCCCCACAGGTATCTCACCGGAAATTTTGATGTAAGGGAGGGAGACACGGTTCTTGACATCGGTGCTGCGGAGGGCAACTTTGCTCTTGATGTTGTGGAAAGGGCAGGGCGCATCATAATATTTGAAACTGACGAAAAATGGATCGAAGCCTTAAGACATACTTTCAAACCGTGGAAGGACAAGGTTGAGATCATCAACAAGTTTGTTGGCGACAAAGACAGCGGCGACACTGTAACTCTGAAATCAGTGCTTAGCGGAACAAAGGCGGATTTCATCAAGATGGATGTAGAGGGAGCGGAGAACAGCATTCTCAGATCATCAAGAGATTTGCTTGAGTCTTCGCACGGCCTTCGGCTTGCAGTCTGCACATATCATGCCGACGGCGATGCAGAAGACACTGAAAAGATCCTGAAGTCGTGCGGATATGATTGCAACTTCTCCGACGGTTACATGCTGTTCCTCTTCAGCCACCTTAAGCCGCCGTACTTCAGGAAAGTGCTGATGAGGGCGGAGAAGTCCGTCTGATCTTAAAACGTGAAACGCAAAGCTGACCCGGCCTATACTTAAGCGACGCAATTCCCCGCCCCGATTACCGCACATAATCTCCCGGCACACGTGATCATTCCTTAAACTAAAAAGTGAACCGGCAATTTGTAATTTCAGTAAAGAATTTGCACCGATCAGACCCTTAATTGAATAGATTTTCAGGGAGTTTCAGATGTCAGATTTCAAAATTCTGTCCGTAAAAAATCTGCCCAAAAACCTTCATCGCAATCCAAAATCGCACTTTTCCTCAATTGCCTGTCCACATCACACGCTGATTTTGCCGTGTAATTTCTCAAAAATTGTCTTTGACCGGGTAAGTTATTTCCAATATGTTCCATTAAAATTGGACAGGAGCATTGCTCCTGTGTAAGGAGACAGAAATGAAAACGCAGATGAATAAACTCAGAGCGATTCCGGTATTGCTGATTCTTGCATTGGCAGTTTGCGGCATTACACTTTCTGAAAAGCCGGCAGACCTCAGGGGACTTTCATACAAGCATCTTGATGCAAACAACATAAGAACTGCTGTTTGGAATGTCGGGATGTTTGACAGAGAGAACATGGGACTTGCGGGATTCAACTGGCCAAAGGATTCAAACTCATATGCAGTTTACTTCAGCGGACTCTGGGTAAGCTGTAAGGCGGGAGATTCGATAAGAGTTTCGGAAGCCTATTACAACACACACTTCAGGCAGGGGTATTTCGACTATGCCACACAGACACCGAAGGGATTTGATGACTCGTTGTACAGGATATACAAAGTATCACCGCAGTTTCCTAACGGCGACGGACAGGAGACCGATCCGTGGTCGAAGTGGCCTGTTAATCAGGGCGCGCCATGGGTTGATGTGAACGGTAACGGCACCTATGAACCGCCTGCCGACTATCCCGTCATGAAAGGCGATCAGAATCTGTTCTGCGTGTTCAACGACGGTTACCGCGATTCACTATCAGCTTTGAGATCAACGTTGCCGCTCCGCGCAGAAGTGCACTTATATGCATATTCCAGGGCTAATCAGCCCTGTGCGGATGCAGTTCATTACGAATGGAAGATCATCAACAAGGGAAGAAGCCTTTGGACGGATTTCAGCGCAGCGATCTTTTCCGATATAGACCTCGGCACTTCAAACAACGACCTTGGCGGTACTGACTCGGCGCTCGGACTTGTGTACGGCTACAACGGCACAGCAACTGATCCGGTCTATGGCCCTAATCCTCCGTCAGTCGGAATTGTTGTAAGCTCCGCCGAAGGGCACTCTGCAAACCGCGCTGACTTTGCCACAAGATGGCGATGCCCGTTTGACTGTCCTACAGATTCGCTTGAACATTACAGGGTTCTCCACGGATTCCGCCCTGACGGAAGCAGTTGGGTAAATCCATACACAAATCAGCAGACGAAATTTTCATTCTCCGGTAATCCGGTTACACAATCAGGCTGGAGGGATTCGCTTCCCGGAGAAAGATATGTTACGATAGGTTCGATCTTCGGCAATGTGCCGCCGCTTGACACAATTCAATTCAAAACAACAAGCTTCATCAAACGCGGCACATCAAACCTCAACAGCATTGCGGAGCTGAAGAACTGCGTCAACTCGGTCATCAGTGTGAAGCAAAATGAGTCACAGATTCCTTCTGAATTCACTCTTCATCAGAATTATCCGAATCCGTTCAATCCGGTAACGACAATAACCTATGAGCTGAAAAGGCCGGGAATGGTTTTGCTGAATGTGTATGACATTACTGGAAGACAAGTCGCGCAACTCGTGAATGAAGCACAGCCAACAGGGCAGTACAGGATCGTCTTTAGCGGCGAAGGGCTTTCAAGCGGAGTTTACCTTTATGAACTTTCAATTGATAACAAGAACAAGACTGCAAGAAAGATGCTGTTAGTCAGATAGATGCGAATCGCTAGCTCCAACTCACCAGCAACATACAGCCGCTGGTTAGATCCAAAACTCTTAGATACACGGCGGCTGTAATTTTTACTTCAGTGAAATTCATTCGCTTGTTAAGATCATCATAGTTATGGCCTTATCAGCGACACGAAGTTGTAAGCATTATTGTCGGCAATTGAATAATCAGTCGCATCAACAAAACTGTCCCCTGTAAGATCCGTTGACACGTATCCCCCGACAAAGTTGATCGCATCGTTATCAATGAGACTCAGGTCAGTGGCATCTATCGTTTCATCCTGATTCACATCACCCGAAAAGAACGCATACCTTACCGGAGCATTGTCAACCTGAATCATATTGCTTCCGTACGCCTTTGAAACATCCGCCTTGAATTCGTATGTGTACTGCTGAGTGAATGCATCAAAGCCTATCGTGACTGCGCTCCACGTCTCAAGCGCATTTCTGTGTTTGAACTGCAGATAGTACTTCCGCATTTCTATCACTTTGTAATTGCACCTGTTGATTCTCGCACTCAGAAGCATTAGTTTTGAAATAAATTATCGGAGGCACGAAGATGAAGGATTTCATCGCAGTTTCAGCTGTATTACTGTTCATTGCAGTATCAGTCATCCCCTTGCAAGCCCAAGCTCAATACGTAACCGGAATTAATCCTTCAATCAATGGAGTGCACTCTCCAAATTCAGGATATGGTTCAATTCCGTTTGAATTCGGGAGAAGTTCTTTACAGCCCAACAGCATGCTATTTGCAAAACAGGACAGCACCGAAGGGGACGGCTTACAGCAGTATGGTTTCCATGGTTATGCCGCAATGGATGAATTCGGAACATCGGTCTCAACAGCCGGTGATGTGAACGCTGACGGCTATGATGACATAATTGTAGGCGCCCCGCAGAGCGATGTGGCCTTCACTGACGGCGGATGCGCATACATTTTCTTTGGAGGTTCAGTTGTGAACTTTGATGCGGATGTCATTCTTCCGGGGCACACAGCTTCTCAGCAGTTCGGACTGTGCGTTTCCGCTGCAGGTGATGTGAACAATGACGGATATGATGATGTGATAGTGGGTGCTCCGTCAGACCAAGACAACTCGCAAAGAGTTTACATCTACTATGGCGGACCTGCGATGGATAATACGGCTGATGTTGTGCTATCAGGTCAGTTGTCATTAGGGTTCTCCGTAGCTTCTGCAGGCGATGTTAACGATGACGGATATTCCGATGTGATTGTCGGATCTCAAATTCTTGATCAGGCCATGATCTATTTTGGAGGCAATCCCATGAACAACTCAGCAGACTTGACATTGGGTGTGATCAATTCAACCTTTGGAATTTCCGTTTCCTCGGCGGGTGACGTTAACAGTGACGGCTATAGCGACATTGTAGTTGGAGCAATGAATGCTTCCACCGGAAGTCTGACTTACAACGGAGCTGTTTATATTTATTACGGGGGACCTTCGCTTGACAATGTTGCTGATGTTTCCATATTCGGTACGGCAACAAACGAGCGGTTGGGAAATGCAGTCTCGTGCGCAGGAGATGTAAATGGCGACGGATATTCTGATATCGTTACCGGCGCATTTTACTATGACACTTACAGAGGCAAAGCATATGTCTTTTACGGTGGGGCATCAATGGATGTCAATCCTGATGTTACATTCATAGGCGAAGAAATGGGCGACTGGCTTGGACAGTCAGTAGCGGGTGCCGGCGACATCAACGGCGACGGATATGATGACGTGCTTGTTGGTGCATACCACAACAGCGAATTTGGACAGGAAGCAGGAAAAGCATACCTCTATTACGGCGGCACAAATATGAACAACACAGCCGACAATCAATTTACGGGAACATCCTCCAATGCAGGTTTCGGTTGTTCATTATCATCGGCCGGAGATTTTAACAACGACGGGTATCAGGACATGGTGATTCGGGATAACACCGGAAACTATCAAATCTCGCTCGGTGACTCGAACGGCATAGGTAACTTCGCTGCAAGCCAGGCGACAGGTGTTGCCAACA